>JBDRJU010000001.1:0-13663 GCA_043814645.1 bacterium
GTGTTTCGTATTTTTTTAATCCAAGAATGTGATATATTTTAGTGATAACATTTCGCAAAGTGTTGTAGATTTTAATTCCAGTTTTTAACATAAAGAGCGACCTTACGGTCGCTCTTGTATTGTATCAAATTATGTTGTTTGTGGCATTTCGTAATTGGGGGTAATTCAAATAAAAATACTTATCTCCTCCATCTTATATATTTCTTTGAATTACGATGCCTTAAATTGTTATGTACCAAAGGGAGCCCTTGGTAAAAGATTAATGCTGATAAACATAGATTCCCGCCTTCGCGGGAATGACAAAAAGCGAATTTCGTAATTCAAAGTTCTATAAAAACAATAATAAAATCCCGCCACAGTTTTGTAAACCGTAGCGGGAATTTTTTCAAAAAATCATTTCTTCGAATATTTTTTCATAAGATACTCGTTGGGTTTTGTATATGCGCTCATAACTTTACCTTCATCATTCAAATAAACGGTTATTTTTTGCCCAACAGAAGGTATGATGTCCAAAGAACCTTGTGTTGTATCAGATGTTTTATCAAGGATAAATAATTCTGAACTGAAAGTGTACTTTTCTTTACAGGTTTCAACTGTAATTTTTCCGACCCTTTTTACTTCCGGATCATTGTTTGCTCCTGTAAAAAGGACACTTTCATGAACATCCTCTACTTTCTTGACTGTTGCGTTTTGTGTGATAAAAGACTCTATTGGAAGATTTAAGGAACCTTTACCACCAAAAGATGTACATCCACTTACCATAAATACAACTGCAACAACTACGACCAACGATAAATTTTTCACAACGCCCTCCTTTTTAAATTAATTTTGACGTATTTTTATCTGTCTTAAAGAACAAATTTCTTCTAAAATGAATTTTAGCATATTCGTATATTAAAGTCAAGAGTCATCTTCTTTTTGATAATACAACCCTGTTTAACGAGAAACTTAAAGACTATTTAATTTTCTACAATACCAAACGTGTTCACTATGCTTTCCAGAACAAACTGACGCCATTTGTGGTTCTAAACAAGTCAAAGTATTATGTGAGTAAATTACCAGCAGAGTGCAAAATAGGGTGGGGTTATTCAAAAATTTGTAATTTGCTGAAGTTTGGTGTATTTTAAACAATATGAATTTTCACATAATCACATTATTTCCAGAGTCTTTTAGCTCATATTTAAATGAGTCTATTTTGGCGCGTGCTATAAAAGAGAAAAAAATAAAGGTAAATTTTTATAATCCTCGTGATTTTGCAAAAATAACCAAAGTTCAGAAGAGTAAAAATAAACCATATAAAAGGGTGGACGATATTCCTTATGGTGGTGGTCCGGGAATGATTATTCAAGCACTTCCTATAATTAAAGCGTTGGAAAGCGTTTTGAAAAAAATCAAAAATAAAAAATCAAAAATAAAAATTATATTTCTAACTCCAAAAGGCAAGCAGTTTGATACGGCTTATGCAAAAAACGCTGCAAAAAAATATACAGATATTATTATTGTTTCCGGAAGATACGAAGGAATAGATGAAAGAATAAATAATATTTTTAAAACAGAAAAAATAACAGTTGGACCATTTGTACTTACCGGTGGTGAGCTTCCCGCCATGATTATTATGGATTGTGTTTCAAGACAAATAAATGGTGTTCTTGGAAACAAAACTTCACTTGAAGAAGAAAGGATTTCAAGCAACGAAGTCTATACAAGACCTGAAGTTTTGGAATACAGGGGCAAAAAATACCATGTGCCGAAAGTATTATTGTCTGGCAATCATAAATTGATTGATGAGTGGAGAAAAAATAAATAGAAAATGATATAATCATTTTTTCTACTTGTCCCGTGTGAAATTCAATACGGGAAAACATTAAGTTAAAAAAGGTCGAAGTGGTTAAAGTGAAAAGTCTAAAATTATCAATTATTATAATTTCTTTACGGGATGATTCAAAAAGATGCACTAGACATATTAAAGATGGGATATAATTGTTATATTACAGGAGCAGCTGGTTCAGGTAAGACGCATCTATTAAATGAATATATAAAATTCCTAAAAAACAAAGGAGTTGAGGTTGGTGTTACAGCGAGCACTGGTATTGCCGCGACACATATGGGTGGAACAACGATTCATTCATGGAGTGGGCTTGGTATACGCGACGAACTCACAGAAAGTGATTTTGAGGATTTGGAAAGTAAAAAATATTTATATGAAAGGTTTAAAAATACAGATGCGCTTATAATAGATGAGGTTTCTATGCTTCACCACTTCAGATTGGACCTGATAGAAAGAATCGCAAGACATTTTAAAAGAAATCAGCTCCCATTTGGAGGAATGCAGATTGTTCTTTGTGGAGATTTTTTTCAACTTCCACCAGTATCAAGAATTGGCGAAAAGGAATCACATTTTTCATATAAATCAGAAACTTGGAAAAAATTAAATTTAAAAATTTGCTATTTAGAAGAACAGTTTAGGCATAAAGATGACAAGTTTATAAAAATTTTGAACGGAATTAGAGGAAATAATTTAAGTGAAGAATCTTTGTTTTGTTTAAATTCAAGAAATAATGCTTGTTTAAAAGAGGGAATCGAGCCTACAAAACTTCATACTCACAATATAAATGTTGATACTATAAATGATATGGAGCTCAACAAGCTTCTTGGTCAGATTTTTACATACCAGATGGAAGATAAGGGAAAAAAAGCTCTTGTTGAAGCGTTGAAAAAAAGCTGTTTAGCTCCAGAAGTTCTTCGGTTAAAAAAGGGCGCCAGAGTGATGTTTGTAAAAAATAATTTTGAAGAAGGATATGCAAATGGGACTCTCGGAACAGTAATTGAAGTTTCAAATTATGGACCCAAAATTATGCTAACTTCTGGAAAAATAATTGCTCCAGAAAAAGTAAATTGGGTTGTTGAAGACGAAGGAAAAGTAAAAGCAACAATTACTCAATATCCACTTCGTCTAGCATGGGCTATTACTGTGCACAAAAGCCAAGGCATGAGTTTAGATGCTGTTGAGGTAGATTTATCAAAATCTTTTGAAAAAGGAATGGGTTATGTTGCGCTTTCTCGCGTGAGAACACTTGAAGGCTTGAGACTTTTAGGAATAAATAAAAATGCGCTTCTTGTAAGAGAGGACATAATGACTTTCGATGAAGATTTAAAAGAAATGTCGGATGATGATAAAAGATGGCTGTATTCATTAGATGATAAAGAAATAAGAAATAAACAAGAAGAATTTTTAAAGAAAATTGCTCCGCTCGAAGGAACAAAGATTGATAAGAAAAAGAAAAATAGAATCTCGCCAATGCAGGAGACAAAAAACATGCTAGAGCAGGAAATGGGAATAAAAGAAATTCTAAAAATAAAAGGAATAAAAATAGGAACACTTTTGGATCATATAGAGAAAATCGTTGCAGAGGATTCTAGTTTTGCCGTGTCTCACTTAAAAAAAGAAGTGCCAGCAGGGAAGTACAAAAAGATATGGATGGCATTTCGCGAATTATACGGTGAAAATAGAGACTTTTTCCTTACTCCTATAAAAAACAAACTCGGTAACGCTTACACATATGAAGAATTAAGAATTGTAAGACTTTTTGTGAAGAGAAATATGTAAAGCAAAAGAGTGGCCACTTCGTGGCCACTCTTTTTATTAACAGAAATATGCAAAATTATATGATATTATATATGTATTGGTTCTAAAATAAGTAATTTATTAAAATTTGTTATAATAAAGCATATGCAACAAGAAATAGAAAATATTAAAAAATATGTTCGTGCAGCAAATTATCTATCTGCGGGTCAAATATATTTGCAAAGCAATTTTTTATTAAAAGACAAACTAACTTTTGATGATATAAAAACAAGACTTCTCGGTCATTGGGGAACTTGTCCTGGCATCAATTTTACTTATGCATGTCTCAATAATTTAATTAAAAAGACAGATGCAAACATGATGTTTGTACTTGGCCCAGGACATGGATTTCCCGCAATTCAATCAAATGTTTTTCTTGAAGGAACTCTTGGAAAATATTATAAAGATGCGCAAAAAGATGAAAAAGGCATTGCTTATATAATGAGGGATTTTAGTTGGCCCTATGGTTTTCCTAGTCATTCAACCCCAGCAACACCCGGTGTAATTTTAGAAGGTGGAGAACTTGGATATTCACTCTCAACTTCATATGGAGCGGTTTTAGATAATCCTGGACTTATAGTCGCATGTCTTGTTGGAGATGGAGAGGCAGAAACAGCTTCGGCAGCAACTGCGTGGCATTTAAATAAATTTATTGATCCTGCAAAAAATGGAGTAGTTTTGCCGATACTTCATTTAAATGGATATAAAATTTCCGGGCCAACAATTTTTGGAAGAATGAAGAATGCAGATTTGAAATCATTGTTTAAAGGTTATGGTTATGAACCAATTATTGTTGAAGGACATAATGATAAAGTTTATGAAAAAATGATAAAAGCTTTAGATGAAGCCTATGCGTCAATCAAGGCAATAGAAAAAGAGGCAAAAGAAAATCCAGATAAACCAAGAGAGGATTATTATAGATTTCCTATGATTGTCCTTAAAACTCCAAAAGGTTGGACCGGTATTAAGCATTTATATAGTTGGGCAATGGAAGGAAGGGGTATAAAATTTGACGCAAAAGTTGAAGGCAATAGTTTCTCGCACCAAGTCATTGGAAGAGAAATGAAAACTGATAAAAAGGAGCTAAAAGCGCTTGATAAATGGCTGAAGGATTATAAGTTTGATGAACTTTATAACTCTGCGACTGGATTTGTAAGTGAAATAGAAAATCTTGTGCCAAAAGAAGGTTTAAGAATGGGTGATAATCAAATAACTTTTGGAATTAAAAAAGGGGATAGCTCAAGAGATTTGATTTTGCCATCTATAGACAAATTTGAAACGAAAGTGGATGCACCAGGAAAAGTTTCTTCTGGATCAATGCAAAAAATCGGAGAATATTTTGCTGAAGTTGTAAAATTGAATAAAGATAAAAGAAATTTTAGACTATTTTCTCCAGATGAAACTTATTCAAACAGGCTACATTATATTTTTACTGAAACTAAGCGCGCTTTTACAGGAAAAATAGAAGATTGGGATATAGATTTGGCCCGTGATGGAAGAGTGATAGAAATGCTTTCAGAAAATTCTCTACAAGGTCTTGCACAAGGATATTGTTTGACTGGAAGATTTGCAGTTTTTCCATCATATGAATCATTCATTATGATTGTAGCTAGTATGACAGATCAATACAGTAAATTTTTGAAAATTGCAAGAAAAACAGAATGGCGCGGTGATATTCCATCTTTGAATTATATTATTAGTTCAACAGGCTGGAGACAGGAACATAATGGTTTTTCACATCAAAATCCAGGTTTTATAGATAATCTTTTACAACTTCATCACGATTTTATAAATGTATATTTTCCGGTTGATGAAAATGAGGCTGTATTGATTGCTGAAAAGTGTTTGAGGTCAAAAAATGAAATAAATGTAATTGTTTCCGAAAAAACAGTTGAGCCAGTTTGGCTTACGGCTGCGCAAGCTAAAGATGAAATAGAAAAAGGCCTTTCAATTTGGAATTTTGCAAGCGATGAAAATCCTGACATTGTGTTTGGTGGCTGTGGACAATATCTTACAAAAGAAGTTCTTGCTGCAATTCAATTATTAAAAGGCGAAGCACCAGAAATAAAAGTAAGATTTGTAAATATTGTTGAACTTTCTCCCGATAGTATAGGACATTCAAAAAAAATTACTCAGACTGAATTTGAGAAGTATTTTACAAAAGATAAACCAGTCATTATTAATTTTCATGGATATCCTGAAACAGTAAAGCAAATAGTTTTTGATTATGTCAATGAATTAAACAGAATCACCGTGCATGGATATATGGAAAGCGGTTCCACAACAACACCTTTCGATTTGCATATTAGAAATAAAGCGGATAGATATAATTTACTCATTGAAGCTGTGGAAAAATTGGCAAAAAATGGGGTTATTGAAAATAATAAGGCAAAAAAGTTAGTTGAAAAATATCAACAAAAAATTAAAGATCATAAGGAATATATTTTGAAAATCGGAGATGATCCAGAAGAAATATTAAATTGGGCATGGTGTGGGCGCTAATATAGTGTAAACCAGCAGAAAATTATACAAGCGTTATCAATTGTACTTTTTTAGTATATGTTTTTATGAAAGATAAAATTAAAAACAAGAGGGAATATCATGAATATAAGTACTACTTGAGGTCGGACCTCAAGTAGTATCATGTAAAATATTCAGCAATTCCATCATAATTGATAATTGTTACCCCCTTTATTTTTTAGCTAAAAATAAAACTCTATTAAAAAAATCAGTTTTACCACTCAAATAAGAGCTTTTTGTTTTTTTATATTATTTTTGTTATAATTAGCGGATAATGAATAAATATTTAATTGTAAATACTGGCAGTGCTTCAAAAAAATATGCCATATATGATAAAAGCGGGGAAATAGCCTTTGTTCATTTGGAAACCGAAGAAAAAAATTATGTTTCAACCATAAGAATATCAGGCAAATCTGAAAAAACAAAAATTGATGAAAAAAAATTCAATAAATCATTGGATTATATTTTGGAGGTTTTGGAAGCAAAAAATATTGTTTCTGACAGGAAAGATATTTCTGGTATAGGAATAAGGGTTGTTGCTCCAGGGATATATTTTCAATTACATAAAATTATAGATAATTTATACAATAAAAATCTAAAGATTGCGGAAAAAAAAGCACCCTTGCACCTAGGTGTGATTATTAAGGAAATAGGAAAGTTAAAATCATTCTTTGGAAATAAAATTAAAATGGTTGGAATTTCTGATTCAGAATTTCATTCTGAAATGCCTGAGAAAGCTAGAAATTATGCCATTGATTCAAATGATTCTGAAAAATATGAAATTTATAGATACGGATATCATGGAATATCTGCCCAATCGATTGTAAACAAATTAAAAAATAAAGATAATTTACCAGATAAACTAGTCATTTGTCATATTGGTGGAGGGGTAAGTATTATGGCTGTAAAAGATGGGAAGAGCATGGAAACTTCTATGGGATTTACTCCGCTTGAAGGTATGGTAATGGCAAACAGAATTGGAGATATAGATTCAGGTGCTGTAGTTTATATATCAGAGGTTTTGAAGTTAAAAGGCATCAATCTTTTACAATATTTTAATAAAAAATGTGGACTTTTTGGTTTGTCAGGAGGTTTAAGTGGTGATGTTAGGGATTTGTTTAAGGCAGAAGAAGAAAATAAAAATATAAAAGCAACAAAAGCTTTAAATACTTATGTTTACAAAATACAAAAACAAATAGGCGCAAGCTATGTAGCGCTCGGCGGACTTGATATGTTAGTTTTTTCTGGAACAGTGGGAGAAAGATCTTTTAGAATGAGAAAAAGGATTTGTAGTGGCCTAGAATCCTTAGGTATTATTATGGATAGTGGAATTAATGAATGTATGGACGAGGTAGATTGTGTACTAAATACCAAAGAGTCTAGAGTGAAAATTGAAGTAGTTAAAACAGATGAAATGGGTGAGATAGCGAACGCAACCAAAAAAATATTATCATAAACAAAAAACGGCCATAAAATGGTCGTTTTTTATTATATTATGACGATTTTGCAATGTATTTCATCGTTTCTAATTCAAGAGCGTTTATTTTTTCTAGAGAAATATGATGAATATTTACATGTTGTCTCATATACTGAATTCCTTTTATTAATTCTTCTGTGTCTATTCCTTTTTCTAAATATTTTTCTTCATTCATATCTCCTCTAAATATTCCTTCAATTGTTTCTATTTCTTTTGTAGTAAAATGGTGTAAACCATATAAATTACTTCTAACTTTTTTCCATTCCTCTGAGGTTATCCTTGGTTTTGGTTGCTGTCCAAACATTAAATCTGATATTATTCCCATAATATTAATTAAATTATTTTACACGACCATAATCATCTTCTAATCTTACAATATCATCTTCATCAAATTCCCCAAAGGATATTTCTAGTATTTTTGCGGGTTCGTCTTTACCGACAAGTCTATGTGTAATTTTATTTTCAATATTAGATTCGTCTCCAATCTTTGCATCAATTTTTTTTCCATTTACTTCAAAAACGGCTTCACCCTCAATTATTTTCCAAAATTCTTTTCTATGATTATGGTACTGAAGACTACTCCTTTGTCCCGGATTAATAGTTAAAATTTTAACAGTAGCGGGTTCATTTATGGTTAAAATTTCTTCTAAACCCCACGGTCTTTTGTCGTAAATTGTTTTCATAATTAAATTATATTATTTAGAGGACTTAATTATATCTCTTATTATATCTTTTGTCTCACTGAAGTCATCAACATCAATATTTTCCACAGCAGTTTTTATTATAGAATAATCATTTCCTCCTTTAAAAATAGCGTCTCCAATAAATAGTATTTCATCTTTGTCAACACTTAGATACTCGCACATTTTTTCTATGGCGTACGCTTTATCTATTGATTTTTGTGTAATATCTATGGATGTTGACCCTCCAATTTCAACAGCAAATCCGGAGAGATATTTGTCTAAATGTTTTTTTAGTTCAGTTCTTTTTGAAGCATCTTCGTCCCAATGTTTTTTTAATTCCACTGGAGCGTCTTGACCAAAAGCTGAAAAAGTAAATTCCGAATCCCTATCTTCCAAAGTATCACCATAATGTTCTTTTGGTAAAAAATCTACCTCTTTGTATACTTTATTGAATGCATCTATAATTTTTTCTTTATCTTTCTTGGTAAGTAATTTTTCATATATTTTTTTCCAATTTTTCCCATCAAAATTGTACATCACAGCTCCTTTAGTAGGAAAAAAATATAAATTTTTGAATTTATCGGAATTGAAGGCAATTTTATCTATTACTTGTTTTTCTAATTGAGGAAAACCGCCACCAGTAATTATCGCCACTTTTTTGATTTCAAGTAGTTGGCTCAAAAGTTCGGATGCTTTTTCATCCAAACCTTGTTTGCTCTCAGTCAAAGTACCATCTAAATCAAAAACTATAATTTTTTTCCTTCTAAAATCCATGTAGGTAAATTATATCTAATTTTAGAAAATATACTAATGCGTTTTGAGTTGCACAATAATAATAAAGATAATATAATATAGGCATCTTTACGGCGGAGCATAGATTAATTTCTTTTTAGTTTCTGAATGTAGTTATCTTTTGCCATGTAATATTTAGTACGGTCTTTTATTATAATAAAATATGTATTCAAATAATCAAAAAATGTTGGAAAGCATAGAAAATAAAACTATTATTCCTATCGGATTTTATGAGCATAATAAAAGCCATTCCATTTTTTGTAGAATAAAAGATTACCCAGAACACATATACATTATTCCAGGTAAAAGAGATAATTTTTCTCATTTTTCTAAGTATAAAGAACTTGTTGTGTTTAAGAAAAAATTACTGAGCAAAAAATTAAAAATAAAAAATATTGATAACATTATTTCTTCAAAAGTTAACAATAAAAAAATAATCACTTTTATTTATAAGGAAGGGAATAAAAAACATCTTTATTGGGCAATTTCAAAAAAAGAAAATATTTGGATAATTCAAGGAAAAATTTCACAGATAAAAGAGAGGGGTGGTGCGGTATCTGATTATAAACACGAAAAAAATTATATCATTTATTATGGCGAATCTTCCATTTACACGGTTTTTTCTCCAGATTTTATTAAATGGAAAAAATCAAAAGATTCAATACTAAAACCAAGGCCAGGTTTTTTTGATAAAGAAGGCTTAAAATTTATTGCCTCAAAAATTACAGAAAAAGGGGTTCTGGTTTTTTATGATTCTTCTGTAATAGAAGGAGAAAAAATAAAAATACAAATAGGTGTAGCCATGTTTTCTTTATCAAATCCACATAAAATGATTTGGCGCGCAGACGAACCAATCTTTGATGATAAGATTCTTTATGAAAAAGATTTTGAATGTAAGGGTATGCTTTTTACTGATAATAAGATGGCTATTTATTGGTATTCAGAAAATACTGGGATATTGGTTACAACACTTGCTATACCTTTTTCTACAAATCTAACAAAAAATAGAATAAAAACGTTGAGTAGACATTATAAAAATCCTCTGGTTTCACCGGGAATAATCAATGGCAAAAAATGGATGACTGAATGTGTTTTTAATCCCGCAGCGATTGTTGTCAATGATAAAACCCACTTATTGTTTAGAGCTATTGGAAGTGATGGAATATCAAGAATTGGCCATACATCAAGTAAAAATGGAATAGATTTTAATGAAATATATCCAGAACCAGTTTTTTGTCTGGATCGATCTCAATCCAAGCAAGGTGTTGAGAGAAAAGAATTTGATACAGTCAAGTATCCTTCTGGAGGAAGCTGGGGAGGTTGTGAAGATCCAAGATTGGTAAAAGTTGATGATAAAATATATATGACCTTCAATGCATTTGATGGATGGAATTTTATTCGTGTGGGTTATACATCAATTAATGAAAAAGATTTTGAAAATTGTAAATGGAACTGGAGTAAACCAAAATTAATCTCTCCTAAAGGTGAGGTAAATAAAAACTGGGTTATATTTCCAGAAAAAATAAATGGTAAATTTGCTATTTTACACAGCTTGACTCCAGAAGTTCAGATCGATTATGTAGATAGCTTGGATGATTTGGCTTCGGGAAAACAAAAAATAAAAAGTAAATTTGGAAGAAAAGTTTCGCGTCAAACATGGGATACTTGGTTGCGTGGAGCAGGGCCTCCACCTCTAAAAACAGATGATGGCTGGTTAATTTTTTATCATGCGCTTTCCGCCAATGAAACTCATAAATATAAATTAGGAGCGATGCTTCTTGATCTTCACAATCCAAAAAAGATTATAGCAAGATCTTCAGCACCGATTTTATTACCAGATATGTGGTATGAAAATGATTGGAAACCAGGTATAGTTTATACATGTGGTGTTGTTGTAAGAGACGACACAATGTTTGTATATTATGGAGGTGGAGATAAGTATATTTGTGTAGCAACGGCTTCTTTTAAAGATTTTATGAATAGTTTAAAAAACATTACAGAACGAGTTCCACATATTAGCAAGGTAATTTTTTCTTAAATGTTTACAATTAAAAAATCACTACATAATCCTTTACTTTCTCCAAATACAAATGATCCTTGGGAAGCAAAGGCGGTATTTAATTGGTGCCCTGTAAAAGATGGAAAGACAACTCATTATGTTTACAGAGCGATGTCTTCCACAGAATCATATTTTGGAAATAGTTTAAGTATTTCTTCTATCGGTCATACGTCAAGTAAAAATGGAATAGATTTTTTAGAAAGAAAACAACTTATAGCTCCTGAACATGAATGGGAAAAATATGGGTGTGAAGATCCTAGAGTTACAAAAATAGACAATAAATTTTATATTTTTTATACCGCGCTTTCAAATTATCCTTATAATGCAGAGGGAATAAAAATAGCTGTAGCTATTACTCATGATTTTAAAAAAATAGAAGAAAAACATCTTATTACGCCATTTAATGCAAAGGCGATGGCTCTTTTTCCAGAAAAAATCAATGGAAAGTACGTTGCTGTTTTGTCAGTAAATACTGATTTACCACCTGCAAAAATATGTTTTGCAGAATTTGAAAAACTGGAAGATATGTGGAACCAAAAATATTGGGATAAATGGTATAAGGAATTGGATCAACATTGTATAGATCCACGAAGAACAGACAAAGATCATGTCGAAGTGGGCGCGGTTCCTTTGAAGACAAAAAAGGGATGGTTGTTTATTTACAGTCATATAGAAAATTATTTTAAAGAAAATAATCCTTTTGTTAAAGTTTTTGGTATAGAAGGTTTGCTTTTAGATCTTAAAAATCCTAAAAAAATTATAGGATATACAAGAGGTCCAATGTTCGCACCATCAGAAATTTATGAAAAGTTTGGTCAGATTCCTGATATAGTTTTTCCTTCGGGAAGTATGATTAAAGGAAGTGCTTTGGAAATATATTATGGAGCGGCAGATACTGTTTGTGCTATGGCATCGGTAAATCTGGATGATTTTTTGGATAGTATGAAGCCAGATTCAGTGAGCACATATTTTACGAGATATAAGAAAAATCCAATACTTATTTCAAGACAGGGTGTATCTTGGGAAGCTCACGGAGTTTTTAATCCCGCAACGCTTCAGATAGGAAATACAACCCATATACTTTACCGCGCCATGTCTGATGATGACACTTCTTGTGTTGGCTACGCTTCTTCCAAAGATGGATTTAAAATAAATGAAAGAAGTAATAATCCTATTTACATACCAAGAAAATCTTTTGAAATGAAAACTCATCCGGGTAATTCAGGGTGCGAAGATCCGCGACTTACACTTATAGATAATATAGTCTATATGTGTTATACAGCCTACGATGGTTCTAATCCTCCAAGAGTTGCTATTACAGCTATATCTTTAAAAGATTTTAAAAATAAAAATTGGAATTGGACAAATCCAATGCTTATATCCCCAAATAAAAAAGATGATAAAGATGCATGTATTTTTCCTGAAAAAATAAATGGAAAATTTTTAATGCTTCATAGAATAAATAATGATGTTTGTGCCGATTTTATTGATTCATTAGAAATAATTAAGGGGCCACTTGAAATTGGAACACCAATACTATTGCCAAGAAAAGGTATGTGGGATAGTGAAAAGGTAGGTATTACCGCGCCTCCTATAAAAACCAAGAAAGGATGGTTACTTCTATATCATGGCGTTTCCTCAAATCACCATACTTATAGGGTAGGATTGGCTCTTTTAGATCTAAAAAACCCGTTGGGTGTGATAGCGCGAGCCAGCCAACCAATATTTCAGCCAGAAACTCCTTATGAAAAAATAGGTATTACTCCAAATGTGGTTTTTCCCTGTGGAACGGCGGTAAGAAAAGGGAGATTGTTTATATATTATGGAGGAGCTGACGATGTTGTTGGTGTAGCCACAATTCCTCTAAAAAAGTTGTTAGATTCATTACTTTAAATAAAAAATAACCACAATCGAAGTCGCGGCTATTTTTATAGTTTTTAAACTTGTATTTTTTATTGTTTTTCTTATTTATTAATTCTCTGACCACAGCCTGAGCTCCCGCAAGTCTTGCGATAGGAACTCTGAAAGGGGAACAAGATATATAATTAAATCCTTCTCGGTGACAGAATTCAACTGTTTTTGGTTCTCCACCATGTTCTCCACAAATTCCAATTTTCAAATCTTTTTTAACACTTCTTCCTTTTCTAATAGCAATTCTTATAAGTTCACCAATACCTTCCTGATCCAAGACTTCAAAAGGATCATATGCAAAAATGTCTTGGTTTACATATTCTTTTAAGAATTTACCAGCATCATCTCTTGAAAGTCCAGCACCCATTTGTGTAAGGTCATTTGTACCAAATGAAAAGAATTCTGCTCCAGCACATACTATTTTGTCTGCAATAAGTGCAGCTCGCGGAACTTCAATCATGGTTTAAAGAAAGAAACGGGTTGCTATCTTTTCTCTTTTCCCTTCAAAATCTCCGAAATAATTTTGTATCTTCGGTCTTTTCTCAGTCCGCGATGAACGGATAATTTTGCTTTCAAATGGGAGAAAGAACCATCGA
>JBDRJU010000002.1:0-11351 GCA_043814645.1 bacterium
TATTTAGAATTGAAAAATAAAAGATCAATAAATTCCATAGTTGAAGAATTAAAAAGCATTACTGACGCAAAGATTTTAAATGTTATAACGAATGAAGTAATATTTGATAGAGTTAAAGGCGACGGAGAGACAAAAGAGCTGGAAAATTTGTCATACTAATGGCAGAAGTCGGGATATGGCGGTTTAATTAATTGATAATTGGCCAGAAATTCATTTGGACTCTGGCCACCCAATCCGCAGTGCTCAAGATTGTTATAGTATATATTCCAGCATTTCAGTTTCTTTTGCAAATCGTATTAAAAACACTTCCATTGTCTGTCTTTACTGCTTGTATTTTGTGTTTGAAATTATTAATCACTATTTCTTCGGTTCTGTCGATTTTGGCTCCAGTACTTTATCACCACCAATTTTATAATCGGCTAACCACCTTTCTAAACTTCTTTTACTGTGTGGACATATCTTTGCAACATCTACTATTCTTGCTTCCTTATTTACAATAGGGAGTACCCATCTCAAACGCTCTTCTTTTATTGTTTTTGCCATATTTATAGACATATTCCCAGTCTAGGGAAAAACCGCCAAATGTGTGTGCACATTACCCGATGCCCCGACTTGACATTAAAAGTCAAGTGGTGTATAATAGTCTTCGATTAGTTTAATCAATAAAAACATAAATTTTATGAATAAAGAAACAGCAATTATAGTAACAAAGAAAACAGTCTGGGAAAAAGCCCAAGAATCGTTTATTACAGCCTTGATGTCAGCAGGAATTGTCCTTCTTGTATTATTATTTCTTTGGATTCCTTTTAAACTTGTTCCGGCTATATATAGCAATGGTACAAACCTTGTATCTACTTCCCTTTCATCTTTATTTATTTCAGGAGATACAACCCCAACGCCAAAAGGAACTGCTACAAAAGTTAATATTAATGCTACCAACAATAACCAAACAGTAAACACAAACACGCCATCAAATTCTGCGCCAACTTATTCAAATGTACCAGTGCAAAAAACTTATTTTGGTAAACCAGATTTACAAACTACTCTTATAGCAACAGGTATTATAGATCCAGCATCTAAACAATTTATGCAAACAAATTATGCGGGATTTAACGATGAGGTTGCAATGAAATTTCAAGTAAAAAATATAGGCACAAATGTTTCTGGCGCATGGAAACTTAGAATAAATACTCCTTCAAGAACAACTCCATATTATGATTTTGTAAATCAAACTTCTATAAAACCAGGAGATAGGATTGTTTATACAACAAGTTTTGATAACCCCTTAGCTACAGGTATCAATACGGCTTATATAACAGCTGACCCATTAAATATGGTTAATGAAGATTCAGAAAGCAATAATTTACTTATAGTTCCTATTAAAATAGAAGGTACTTTTTATAGCTACAACAATAATTATAATTATGGAAGCAATATTGCAGTACCAAATCTTCCTTATGGAACTCTTTATACTTGGACAAGTATAAATGTAAATTGTTATGCTAGTCCACAAACATCTTATGTAGGTAGCCCAGTCACTTGGTATGCTACAGTTTCAGGAGGAAATGGATATTACACATATTCATGGTCCGGATCAGACTTATTGAATGCAAATGAAAGTTTTATAAGCAAAATATATTATTCTGCAGGAACAAAAAATGCTTCAGTTACAGTAACCTCAAACGGTCAATCAGTAACAAAACAATGTAGTGCGTACATTTATTAATTAAAAAAATGAAATAAAAAGGCGGGTTCGCAAAACGAACCCGCTTTTTTGATTTGCATTTGCCTACTTTATAACATTATAACTTTCAACTTTATAACTAATTTAGATATCTATATTCGCCAACTTTGCATTTGATTGTATAAAAGCTTTTCTTGATGGAACATCTGTTCCCATAAGCATATCGAATATTTTATCTGCCTCCTGTGCATCATCTATAGTAACTCTTTTCATCATTCTTTTTGCAGGATCCATTGTTGTCTCCCAAAGTTCGTCTGAATTCATTTCTCCCAAACCTTTATATCTTTGAACTGAAACTTTTGGACCTTTTTTACTTTCAATTTCTTCGGCCCCTTCTGCCACAACTTCTTCTGCAGTTTCAGTTTCATCTATTTCATTATCAGAAATTTTTGATTTTTTAAAAAAGGCGACTTTCTCTTCTTCTGAATAAAAATAATGAACTTCCTTTCCTATTTTAACTTTATAAAGTGGTGGTTGAGCAATACAAATATGCCCTCCTTCAATAAGCGGTTTGAAATATCTATAGAATAAAGTCAAAAGCAAAGTTCTAATGTGTGCACCATCAACATCGGCATCTGTTGCAATAATTATTTTGTGATATCTTAATTTTTCAATATCAAATGTATCTCCTATTGCTGCACCGAGAGCGACAACAAGATTTTTTACTTGCTCAGAGTCCAGCATTTTATCAAGCCTTGCTCTTTCAACATTTAAGATTTTACCTCGAAGTGGAAGAATGGCTTGTATTTTTCTATCTCGTCCCATCTTTGCCGTACCCCCTGCAGAATCTCCCTCAACAATAATAAGTTCTGATTCTGAAGCATCTTTGCTTTGACAATCTGCCAACTTTCCAGGAAGAGTCATACCCTCAAGAGCTCCTTTTCTGAGTATTGAATCTTTAGCTGCTTTGGCTGCTTTCCTAGCTTTAAGGGCCAAAATTACCTTGGAAATGATAGCTCTGGCATCATCTGGGTTTTCCTCAAGAAAGGCTCCAAAAGCCTCTCCAAAGACCTCTTCTACGGCCCCTCTGGCTTCTACTGAGCCGAGCTTTGCTTTAGTCTGCCCCTCAAACTGTATCTCACGGATTTTAACAGAAACAACTGCAGTCAAACCTTCAAGCGCGTCATCTCCGGTAAAATTGTCTTCACTTTCTTTTGTGAGATTGTTTTTTCTGGCATAACTATTCAAAGATCTTGTAAGAGAAGTTTTAAAACCTGTAAGATGTGTTCCTCCTTCTGGAGTTTCAATGTTGTTTGCAAATGCCATCATTCTGGAAGAAATATCATCTGCATACTGTAAAGAAATTTCTACAGACTCAACTCCTGTAGCTTTCTTTTCAACATAAAAAACATTTTTATGAATTGGCTTTTGAAATTGATTATAAAATTTAACGAGAGACAAAAGCCCTCCTTCAAAACAAAATGACTGAGATGGGGCTTCTATTCCAAATTCTGAAAAAAAGAATATGTCTTTGTCGGGAAATTTTTCTGTAACCTCTCTTGCATCTATGGCAGTAATTCTTAATCCTTTAACAAGATATGCCTGCTGTCTCATATGAGCAATAACTCTGTTGAAATCAAAAACAATTCCTTCTTTAAAAATTTCTGGATCTGGTTCAAAATTTACTACAGTTCCGTGATTATCTGTTTTGCCAATTTTTTTAACAGCGGCTTTTACTTTTCCTTTTGAATATTCTTGCATATAAGCAGAACCTTCTTTGTGAACAATAACCTTCATATAAGAAGAAAGTGCATTTACAACAGAAGCTCCTACCCCGTGAAGTCCTCCAGAAACTTTATATCCTGTATCTTCTCCACCAAATTTTCCTCCTGCATGAAGAACTGTCATGATTGTTTCAAGCGCAGAAACTTTTGTTTGTTTATGAATATCTACAGGAATACCTCTTCCATTATCTGTAATTCTTACTCTGTTTCCTGGCAACAAAACAACTTCGATATGATTTGCAAAACCACCCATCGCTTCATCGCGTGAGTTATCAAAAATTTCTGTTATAAGATGTTGTAAACCATCTGGGCCTGTAGTTCCAATATACATTCCAGGACGTCTTCTAACTGGTTCTAATCCTTCAAGTACTTGGATCGAACTAGCATCATATTTACCATCTTTTTTAGTATTTTTTATCTCTTTTTCGTCTTTATTTTTTGCCATAAATTAAAATAGCCATTAGCTTTTTATACTTTATATTATAGCAAATTTCATCTGTAAAAGAAAGCTTGAAAAGCATAATAATATCAATAAAATTAGCCATTTTATCTTATCCACACTACCTTACTTGCCAACCAGATTTTTTATTTATTATAGTTGTTATTTTTGTCATTATTGTGTTCACTTCTTCATCAGTAAGGGTTCTATCATAGGATTGAAAAATTAAACGATATGCATAAGATGCCATGATTTTTCCATCTGGAAATGTCTTTGTAAATACATCGAAAAGTTTGCTTTTAATCATCAACTCCCCGGCTTCCTTTGATATTATAGAAAATACATCTTCTGCTTTTGTCCCTTCTGGAGTAAATACGGCAATATCACGAATCATGAATGGAAATAGGGAAAATTTTTTATATTTCTTGTTCTTGTCGCCCACTTCAGAAAAATCATATTCTATAACTTCAGGCAATTTCTCAAGAATTTTTTCAAAATTAAATTCAGCAATGTTTTCAATTTTTCCAGTATTTTTAAACACAACACCCAATTTTTCAGAAAGAATTTTTAAAACTGCATCTAGAGTTTCTTTTTCTTTTGGTTTTTTAAAGCCTAGTGGATTTTTGATACCAATTACAAAATTATTTTCTTCTCCGCTATTTTTAAAAACATGTCCAAATTCAAATATTTTTATTTGAGGCATTTCTACAAGCTCTGAATATCTGGTATTAAATTCTAAACAATTTTTCATGCCGTCTGTAAGACTTGCTCTTAAAAATTTTCTCTCCGGCGACATAGGATTTGCAAGTTCTATTTCACCTTTGTCTGTAAAGGTATAATTTATAACTTCAGAAAAACCTTCTTCGTAAAGAATTCTTCTTATTTTTTCTTTATACGCATATCCTCCGTCTATTTTTACTTTTTCTGTATTTTTAGGAATAGAAATATCTTTTATTTTTTCATAACCAAATACCCTACCTATTTCTTCAGCCAAATCTTCTTTTATTCTTAAATCCAATCTTTCATCTGGTACTACAATAACAAAATTATCTCCTTCCTTTTTCCACTCAAATCCAAACCTATTAAAAATATCTTCTATATCTTTATTACTGATTTCTACACCAATAATATCACTTGCTTGTTTTGAAGAAATTCCAAGTTTAACTTTTTCAGCTTTATTTGGATAATTATCAATCATCTCGCCAACTTTTGTATTTTTTGTTCCAGCAATCTCAACAATAAGTTTTGTGAGAATATCCATAGCTTCTTCAGCAATTTCTTGGGAAAAATCATTTTCGTATCTTTTTGAAGCATCCGTCTGTATTTTAATTTTCTGTGCAGTTTTTCTTACCAAAACTGGATCAAAACTTGCAGACTCAAGTATTAGATTCTTTGTGTTTATATCAAGCTCAGCATAAATTCCCCCTTTAATACCTGCCATAGCCAATGGATTTTTGCCATCTGTAATAAGTAAAACATTTTCATCCAAATCAATCTCTTTCTTATCTAGAGTCGTTATTTTCTGACTTTTTAGAGCATTTTTTACAACAATTTCTGTTCCAATCTTATCTGAATCAAAAGCGTGCATCGGCTGACCTATTTCAAGCATCACAAAGTTAGTAGCATCAACAATATTATTGATTGATCTCTGTCCTAAAGTTTCTAGTTTTTCTTTAAGCCAAACTGGAGATGGACCAACTTTTATATTTTCTACTACTCTCCCAATATATCTTCTGCATAATTTTCCATCTTCAATTTTTACTTTAAGATCTTTTGAGGTTTTAAAAATATTAAAATCTTTAAATTTTCTCGAGTATGAATTTACTTTAATATTAGCTACAACCCCTACTTCACGCGCAATGCCTCTGTGACATAAACAACTGTGACTATTATTAGGCAAAGTTTTAACATCAATAATTGTGTCATTATTATTTTTTTCTAAACCCTCAACCTCCATTGAATGCATTGTTAAAAGATTCCCCACTTTTTCTGGAGATGGTGCCAAACCATTTAAATATTCATTTATCCATTTATAAGAAACTTTCATTTTGATTAATTTTTAATGAACGAAGTGAATATAAAAATACTCACCCTGTTAAATAAGACTTGAGATGTAATCTTACAAATATCTAATATTAGCAATCTTTCTTTTTTTGTAAATTTAGTCATTTTTTATTTTAATTCTCAAATCTTAACTTTTAAATTTCTATATTTTTGTCGATTTAAAAGTTATTTAACAGGGTTGAGAAAAATATAGTCACTTTGCTCCTTATTTTTCTCAAAATTGATTTACTAATCTCAAATCTCCTGAATTAAATAACCTGATATCATCAATTCCATATTTGAGCATTGCCAGCCTTTCTATTCCACCACCAAAAGCAAAGCCCTTCCATTCATTTGAATCTATAACTGCACCATCTAAAACTTTTGGATGAACCATTCCAGCACCCATTACTTCAACCCATCCTGTACCTTTACATACAGAGCATCCGGATTCTCCACCATTACATTTAAAACACGAGATATCGATTTCAGCACCCGGCTCAACAAAAGGAAAATAACTTGGACGAAATCTTATATCAACATTTTTTTCAAAAAATTTATCAAAAAAAATGTTTAGAACAGATTTCAGAGTTGCTAAAGAAACATTTTTATCAACATAAAGTCCTTCAAACTGCTGAAATTGTGCTTCATGTGTTGCATCTGTTGCTTCTTTTCTATACGTCTTTCCAGGACAAATAATTCTAAATGGGGGTTTGTTATTTTTCATAAAATGAATCTGCATCGGACTTGTATGGGTACGCATAAGTTTTTGCTCCACGCCCGGAAAATCTTTATTGGATTTAACCCAAAAAGTATCTTGCATATCTCTTGCAGGATGATCCTTAGGAACATTTAAAGCATCAAAATTGTAGTATTCTGTTTCGAGCTCAGGGCCATCAATAAGAGTAAATCCCATTTCAAAAAATATCTTATTTATATCATTAATCACACGAGTAATTGGGTGTACATGTATGGGGTTTTTCTCTTGTTCTTGCATGCTGTCAATTATACAGAAAATACGGTGTTTTACAAAATAATTTCAAAAATATAAAAACTACTTTGATAAGCAATTTTTATATTTTTTGAGCCACCTCCTAGACTTGGCTACTACATAGCCAGGTATTTTTCCATGTCACATATAATTTTCTGCTGAAAATTTATGCCGACCCCGACTCCTTCGCTTTCGCTCAGTCCGTCTTTGCAAAGCTCCATGTATTCGCTTTTCAACACCATGTTCGGTAAGGAAAAATCTTTCAAGTCTGGAACGTGAGTCAAGCAGTTGACTCGCTAGGTACATCAAAAACAAAAAATCCCTTATCGAGATTTTTTGTTTTTTGAGCCACCTCCCAGACTTGAACTGGGGACCTTCGCTTTACAAAAGCGTTGCTCTACCAACTGAGCTAAGGTGGCACACTAAATTTCCAATAACCAATCTATCAAAAAAGGAAAAGAATTACAAACCTTTATCCTTCAAAGAACCTTTATATTCTGAAACTTTTTTGAGAAAAAAAGATACTGGATGTTTATTTGTACCATTAGGTTTTTGTGGACTTAGAAAAAAAGTTGGTTGTTTGCTATCAAATCTTCTTTTTAGATAAACCGTTTCTTTTTTTATAAAACCAATGGCAATTACCGTTAGTCTATGAAAATTTTTAAATTTTATTTTAGAGACTACTTTTTTACTATGATGAACTATTCTGTGACAATGTTTATCATTTTCACAAACTATATTTGAAATAAATTCATGGTGATGAAAAAATATACCAAAATACTTTATCGTAAACATTATGATTAAAGTAAGTAAAGATATATAAAATATAGCTATGGCCATATAAATTCTATTTAGCTGTACTAAAACGTACAAACCTGGCAATTTCTATCTTCTCACCAAATTTCTGTATAGCATTTTGAATAAGAGTATTTACTGTAATGCTTGGATCTTTTATAAACTCTTGTTCTATAAGTATTCTCTCTTTAAAGAAAGCGTCTAGTTTACCATTAAGAATTTTTTCTCTCATTGCTTCTGGTTTATTTTTTACCTCATCGAGAAATGCATCAGAAACCTTTGTTCTCTCTTCTAAAGAAACATCGTCTTTCTTAATGTAGGCAGGATTTGTAGCAGCTATCTGCATAGCAATGTCATAAGCTAGTTTCTGGAAATCTTCATGTTTAGATACAAAATCTGATTCGGAACAAAGTTCTACCAAAACTCCTACAGATCCTATCCCGTGAACATAAGAAACAATTCTGCTTGATTTCAAAATTCTTTCAGCTTTCTTGGCTGCTGTTTCTGCTCCTTTTTTCTGAAGATAAACCATTGCCTTGCTCATATCTCCCCCAGCATCCTCAAGGGCTTTTTTACACTGCATTATAGATATGCCTGTTTTTTCTCTAAGTCCCTTCACCAATTCCATTGATATATCCATAATTGATTTAATTTTATTTTCCGCCAGAGGCAGATCCGCCTCGGGCGGAAATTATTTTAATAAAAGCTTATTTAAATTTTTACAATAAATTGTAAAAAATAATTTATGCTTTGGCTGTTTTTTCAGCTTTATATGATTTTACTATTTCTGATACAAAAAATGCAATACTCGAAATAGATGCATCATTAGCAACGATAGGAAAATCTATAATTTTAATATTACAATCTGTATTGGCAAGTGCAATAACTGGAATTCCAGCTTTCTTTGCTTCAGCCACTGCAATAAATTCTTTTTTAGGATCAATCACAAACAAAGCTTTGGGAGCGTCTTTCATACTGACTATTCCTGAAAACATTTTATCTAAATTGTCTATTTCTCTATCAATAAGAAGTCTTTCCTTTTTTGTGTATTTTGCCAATTCGCCCTTTTCTTTTTGTTTTTGTAAATCTTCAAATTTAGCAATTCTTTTTTTAATTTCTGGAAAGTTTGTAATGGCACCACCTATCCATCTACCGTCTACATATGGCATATTGATAGACTCGGCCCCAATTTTAAGAGTGGTTTTTGCTTCACTTTTTCCTCCAACAAATAGTATTTGTTTTCCTAATTTTGCAAGACTAGAAACAAATTCTTTAACAAGTTCTAGCTGTTCGTTTGTTTTTTCAAGATCAATTATTTCTACTTTATTTTTTGTTCCAAAAATAAATGGTGTTGTCGAAGCATCTCTTCTTGATTTTTGATAACCAAAATGAGCTCCTGCCTTAAACATAGCATCAATTGTGTCATTATTTTTTATTTTCTTTTCTTCTGTCATCCCAGTTGTATAATTTTATAGCTTTTTGAGCCTAATTAATTAATATTTACTGCTTATTTTTTATCTTAAAATTTGTCCGCTTGATTCATCTCGTTATTAACAACGGGACAAGTAAGTGAAGAGCAGTCTATCAGAAAAATGTCTTCTTAGCAACCCTTTTCATTCATCATTTTTATCTAAATCCTCAGATTGAGGTTTACAATCATTTTTAACTATGTAATCTATAATATCAGCCATACCGTCTCCTGCAAATATATTTTCAATATTATACCAAGAATGTTTTACTCTATGATCTGTAACTCTGTCTTGTAAAATATTATATGTTCTAATTTTTTCAGATCTGTCTGCTGTTCCTATTTGTTCTTTTCTTTCTCCGGCAAATTTTTTAGCTTCTTCCTCTTCTTTTTTGGCCTCAAGTTTTGCTATCAAAATAGACATTGCTTTTTCCTTGTTTTTTACCTGACTTCTTTCCGCAGTTGAGCGAACATCAATATTTGTAGGGATATGAACTATTCTTACGGCCGTTTCAACTTTATTTACATTCTGACCTCCAGCTCCACCAGAACGAGAAGTTTCTATAAGTAAATCTGATGGCTTAATTTCTATTTTTGTTTTTTTTCTTATAGGTAATATAGCTATAGATGCAGTTGAAGTATGAACTCTTCCTGATTTTTCAGTTTCTGGAACTCTTTGAACCCTATGTACACCTGTTTCAAATCTTAATTCTTTATAGACTTCCTTTCCTCTAATTTCAATCGATACTTCCTTATATCCCCCAAGCGCTGACCTTGATTCATTAACAAAAGAAAAAGACCATCCTTTTAATTCTGAAAATCTTTTATATATTTTCGCTAAATCTTCAGCAAAAATAGCAGCTTCCTCACCTCCTACACCAGCACGAATTTCCATGATTACTTCATTTGGAAATTTCTCTTCTTCGTCAATTGCAGTAATTTTCTTCATCTGTTCTAAAAGATTATTTTTTTGGGAATTTATATTTTTTATTTCTTCTTCAGCTAAAGAAAACATGGCAGCATCTTTTTCTGCCATCTTTTTTATAGACTCTTCCTCATTTTCCAAACGAATGTACTCTTCGGCTAGAAAAGTCGTTTTTTTATTTTTTCTAAATTCTTCTATTAATTCTTGGCTTGGATTCATAAGATGATTATAATATTATTGAAAGATAAATGATACTAAACTTATATAGGATAGGAATAATAAAACCGCACTTTAAAGGTACGGCTTTATTGTAAAATAGTTATTTGCCTGATTTGGAAGTTTTTTTGGCAGTGTTTTTTATAACTCCAGCCGCTTTTCTTGCTTTAAATTTCTCTACTCTTCCTGCTGTATCTAGAACTTTTTCATTTCCAGTATAAAATGGATGACAATTGCCACAAATTTCTACATTGATAGTTTCCTTGGTTGAACCAAAATCATAAGTAGCCCCACATACACACGTGGTCTTTGCTTTCTCAAAATATTTTGGATGTATATCTTTTTTCATAGTTTGGAATAATAACAGAATTATTCTAAAAAAGCAAGGAAAAAAATAGGAAAAAAATAGCCCGTTCACTTTTTGAGTAAACGAGCTATTATTATTAGGTTTTGTTTTCCTTATAATCTTTATCCAATCTTTCAATAAGAACAGGGAGTATTAGCACGATAGAGGCAAGCGCCCCTTTTATTCCATTGTAATGACTCTTGAGTTCAATGGCAGTTTTATCACGTTTGTCTTTGAGTTCAGCTATCTCCCTTTCGGTAAAAAGATGTTTTAAATCCTCCTTTTTAAAATCATTTTCCAAATCTACCAGCGGAAAACGGAAAACGGGGTCAGGGAAGAAAACGAAAACGGGGTCAGGAGCCGTTTCCACAGGAGCCGTTTCCATCTCTATGCACAAAAAATATTGTGCAAAGGGACGAAGAGTTTTATCTACGTGTTGCCACCCTGTTTCGGAAGCCAAAACTTCCCTTATTGACTCAGACACCTTTCGGTCGACATCAATTGGGGAAAACGAAAACGCAAAAACGGGGTCAGGAGCCGTTTCTTGGTCTTCCTTGATTACGCACAGTTGATCGCAACTTAAATTCATCAATCATTTTATTAATCCATGACGTCCTACCAAAAGGTTTTCCTCTGTTTATACTATTTTGAACTAACTCT
>JBDRJU010000003.1:0-14060 GCA_043814645.1 bacterium
TGGCTTCCTGACGGAAACTGAAAAGGAATGGAATGGATTAGTTTCTTCAACTCGGATAGTTGTTGAACATGCAATAGGTGGTATGAAAAGATTTGGAGCAACTTCAAATATTTTTAGAAACAAAAAAGGAATAGATGATACTTTTATGAATGTTTGCGCTGGACTTTGGAATTTAGAGCTTGAAACAAGTTAAATTTAACAAAATTTAGCTTTTTGAAGTTGTGTAGGTGGTTATTACGGGGCAGGTCTATTTTTAATAAATCATTATTGGGCTTATTGATGACAGCAACTTTCATTTTCTTTATTGTTGAAGAGTTTACTTCCTTGGTCTGGACGCCTAGATTAGGTGATGCCGGTGTTAACTTGCAAACACTGGGTCTACTTTTTTCAATTTCAGCACTTATCAGTATTATATTACCATTAATTATTAACAAGATTCAAAACAATAAAAAAAGAAATACTGTAATTGTAATAGTTTCTTTATTATTTGCGATATTACTTTTTGTTGCAGGGTTCAATATCTCATTAATCACTTTGGCATTAATTTTTATCATCATGAATGTTTTGGAAAGCGTAGTTGTTCCGCTTGATGATAGTATTTTTGCTTCAAATGTTGAAAATACTAGTCTGAGCGCAACAATCTTTTCAATGAGATCGGCTATTGTTTCGATCGCTTCAATAATCGGAGCCCCTATTGCTGGATTCATATTAGATAAATATGGTTTTCGTAGTTCATATTTAATTTATTCAATATTTCTTGTCATTATTCCTATGGTTTACATAATTTATTTTAAAAAAAAAGTGGAGCGAATCAATTAGACTCGCCCCACTCACTACACTTTTGACGGGTTTATTTGCAACAGGTGCGCTTCCCGTCCATAGCGATAGCCGGTTCCGGCTTTACTTTTCGCATATATCACGCCTCCTCATTTATTTTATTCAAGTTCTCTTGTAAGTTTATCCTCAAGCAACCTTTTGGTTGCAAGTTTATAAAACTGACACAAAAACTTGTATCGACCATTATCAGTAGCTTTCTGAACCTCTTTCGTGATCTGACACTGTCCGACACAAAGACCTTCCAATTCACAACCTAAGCAGTCTTTGTCGTTACCAGGCAATCGATTCTCAACTAACCGATAATATAAACCGTTCTGTTTAATATTTTCGGAAAGAGTCTCGAGAGAACCTAGCGGTGTGTTGGTGTGTCCGCAAATAAAAACATTTCCATCTGTATTCACAGAAATATTTTTACCTCGTACAGCTTTACAGAAAGTAAGAACTTCATCCTCAGGTTCATTTACAAGATTGTCGTAAATGGTCGTCCAAGAACCAAAATTCTCTAGACCAAACTTACGACACGCTACATTTAGAGACATCAGCTTATCAACGCATTCATCCACAGTTCTTTTGGTGTTTACAGCGTTGATTAAGTCAACGTCCGTGGCAACGGCTTTGAATCTCTGCATAGCAGCCCATTCAATAAACTTTTCATCAACTAGATTAAAGTTTAAATCATTGATCGTTACGCTGAATCCATCTAAAGGATAACCTATGTCACGAAACAAACTAAACGCAGCCATAATATCATCAAATGTTCCCGAACCATCATGATAAGGCCTGATGATATCATTGGCGTTCTTCGGACCATCGAGCGATGTTGATATCTGAATACCATTATCGCGAATAAAAATAGCCTTATCACGATCTATCATGGACAGATTTGTGTTGATGGCTATTTTTGCTTTAGGTTTAGCTTTTCTGATATAGCTTGACGCTAATTTAACCACCTCCCAGTTTAACAACGGTTCCGGTGATCCAAAATGAATGTTGATTGAATCATGATCACTACGATCGATAATTTGAAAATATGTATCAATTGCTTTTTTTGCAGTTGACCACGTCATCATTTGTCGATTGTTGTGAGTATCATATTTTTCTACCGAACATCGATGTAGACAGTGTTGGCATCCAAAGTTACATGATTCGGACACCATCAGATTTAACAAATTTATTGTTTTACCATCGGCGACCTTTCTCATCCACACTTCATTTTTTCGCTTAAGAATCTGGCGGGAATCATCGAGTTTTTCGACAAATCCCACCGACATTAATTCATCGGATATTTTTTGTTCTTCATCGGTGAACATCAATAAATCAGAATTAATATTATTCTTAATAAAATTAAGATATTTAGGTTCTAATAAACGTAAATTTCCTAATAGCGAATGAAAACAAAGACCATAGCCATCTTGAGCGACGATCTGAAGACTCTTGCTTATTTGCATATATCCTCCCGGATAGCTTTTCTAGATTTTACAACTCACCAATTTAAAAAATCGATGATTACTTCTACTAAAGATGGTAGCCAAAGGTGTGCATTTTGTCAATTTTTGTTGACTTTATAATAACTTCTTGCTAGTATATTGCAACAAGCTTTTTGAAGTTAAAAAGCGAATATGTGTAGCTTTTTAAGGACGGAATGCGACGGCATGAGTCGGGGTCGCGTGAATTTTCAGCAGAAAATTATACGTGACTATTATTTTACATTTTACAAAAATGGCTAAAAAATCAGTAATAGCTAGATCAAAAAAACCAATAAAATTTGCCTCAAGAGTAGTGAGGAGATGTTTCCGTTGCGGAAGAAAACACGGCTATATGAGAGATTTTGATTTATGCAGAATTTGTTTCAGAGAGTTTGCTAATCAGGGTAAAATTCCTGGAGTTAAAAAATCGTCATGGTAACAGATATTATAGGAGATTTTATTATAAGAATTAAAAACGCAAACTTTGCAAACAAGGAAGTTGTTTCTATGTATACTTCTAAAACCAAAGAAGTCATAGCAGATGCATTAACAAGAGCTGGATATATAAAATCTTTTTCAAAAAACAGTACGGGCAAAATGTTAGATATTGTTCTTAGTTATAAATCAGATAAAACTTCCAAAATAACCGGAGTTCAAAGAGTATCAAAACCATCAAGAAGAGTTTATCAAAAATCTGGAGATATTAAACCTTTTAAAAACGGATTCGGAGCAGTTATTTTTTCTACACCAGAGGGAGTGCTTTCAAACAGGGAAGCTGTTAAAAAGAATGTTGGAGGAGAAGTTTTGTTTAAAATTTGGTAGTTTATAATTTATTTTTACATTTTTCATTTTAAACTTTTAATTTATATTTTATGTCAAGATTGGGTAAAAAAGGAATAGAGATACCAGCAAAAACTGAAGTAAAAATCAATGGCGGTGTTGTCGTTGTAAAAGGACCTTTGGGAGAGCTTTCAAGGGCTTTTAGAAAAAATATTGCTATTTCAATAGAAGGAAATAAGATTGAGCTTAAGCCAGTTAAGGAAACTCTAGAAAATAAAGCACTTTGGGGTACTTACGCTTCGCATATAATGAATATGATAGAAGGAGTAAATAAAGGATACACAAATAGACTTTTGGTAGAAGGTATTGGTTATAAAGCCGATATTACTCCCACAGAAATTGTTTTTAAAGTGGGATTTTCTCATCCAGTCAAAGTTTCAATTCCTAAAAATCTTAAAGTTATTTCAGACAAAGGGGTTGTTGTTGTAACTGGTATTGATAAAGAATTAGTCACAAGTTTTTCTTCAAGCTTACAGGCTATTAAAAAACCAGAACCATATAAAGGAAAAGGAATCAGATTTGAAGGAGAAGTAATTAGAAGAAAAGAAGGAAAGAAGACGGCCTAAGAAGTCAAAAGTCTATAAAGTCCATAAAGTCAAAAGAAAAGCAAAAAAATGAAAAGATTAAAAAATAAATCAACTAAAATACAGATAAGACATAATAGAATCAGAGCCAAAATCTCTGGTACTTCGAATATGCCAAGGCTTAGTGTTTATAAATCAAACACCTCAGTTTATGGTCAGATAATAGATGATTCAAAGGGAATTACACTTGCTGCATATTCAGCGGATAAAGCTAAAGGTAAAAACTTTGTAGAAAAATCTGCTAATGCTGGAAAAGAATTAGCCAAATTAGCAATAGAAAAGGGCGTGTCAAAAGTAGTTTTTGATAGAGGCGGATTTATTTATACTGGTAAAATAAAAGCTTTTGCCGATGGAGCAAGAGATGGAGGTCTTAAATTTTAATAAAAATGGATACAGAAATTAAAAAAACAAATAGTATTTCACCAGCTCCTGTAAGTGCAGGACCCACAAAAACATTTCAACCAAGAAGTGCACCTTTTGGTAAAAGACCGGAATTTGGTGGAAATAGAGCAAAAAATCCAAGAAGAGGAGGACATGCCAGACCAGAAAGAATCAAGCCAGAATTTGATCAGAAAATTTTAAATATAAGAAGAGTTACTAGAGTTACAAAAGGAGGAAAGAGATTAAATTTCAGTGTTTATATGGTAGTTGGAAACAAAAAGGGTTCTGTAGGAGTAGGTACAGGAAAAGCAAATGACACATCTTTAGCAATAGATAAGGCATATAGAAATGCAAAGAAAAATATTATGCATTTGAATCTTACAAAAACTATGTCTATACCTCATGATATAAGTGCAAAATATTGCAGCGGAGTAGTAATGCTTATGCCTGCAAAAGGAAGAGGCGTTAGCGCGGGAAGTGCACTAAAGAGTGTTATAGAGTTAGCAGGAATTAAAGATGTTACAGCAAAAATAATTTCTCCATCAAAAAACAAACTAAACATAGCAAGAGCTGCTATCATTGCTCTTTCAGTATTTGATAAAAGGAAACTTCCTGTAGTTGCAGTAGCGCCAGTAGAAACAAAAACGGAAGTTAAAAAATAATTTTACGATCACTTGTCCCGTTGTTAATTCCGAATAACAAGTAGAAAATTAATTAAAAAAATATAAAATACAGTACAATTAGATAAATAAACATTAATAGCTTTAAAATTATACAACTGGGATGAAAATACACAATCTTAAAAGAGTAACAAAAAATAGGAAGACTGCTGTTGTAGGGCGTGGTGGAAAAAGAGGAAAAACTTGTGGAAGAGGTGGAAAGGGTCAAACAGCAAGAGCTGGTCATAAAATAAGACCAGAATGGAGAGATATTATAAAGAAAATGCCAAAATTGAGAGGCTATGCTTTCAAGAGCATCCAAAGTAAATTTATTGTAGTTAATATAGGTCAATTAGAACATGCTTTTTCAAATGGTGATTCTGTAAATCCTTCAACTTTAGTTAGTAAAGGTATATTGGAAACAAGATTGGCTAAGAATCCAAAAGTAAAAATACTTGCTTTAGGAGATCTTTCTAAAAAGCTAAATATTTCAGGCTGTAAAGTTTCAGCTGAGGCAAAAACAAAAATAGAAAAAGCTGGAGGCTCTGTTAAATAGAGTTAAATGTATAAATCTTTCGAATAATTAAATTATAAAAACAAGAAAATGAATTTTTTTAGTAAATTAAAAATGATTTTTCAGGACAAAGGCCTAAGGGGTAGAATACTTTTTGTTCTTGGAGCATTACTTATTTCTAGATTATTGGCATCTATTCCAATTCCAGGTATTGACTCGGCCAAGCTTCTTACTTTTTTCTCAGGAAATGATTTTCTCAGTTTTTTGAATGTATTTTCTGGAGGAGGAATGAGCAAACTTTCCATAGTGATGCTTGGGGTTGGTCCTTATATTACGGCTTCTATTATTATGCAGCTTCTTACCATGATGTCTTCAAAGATAAAGAATATGTATCAAGAAGAAGGAGAAATAGGTAGAAAGAAATTTATGCAGATATCAAGAATGCTTACTGTACCCATAGCTTTGATTCAAGGTTTTAGTTTTCTTAAACTTCTCGAAAGTTCTGCAGTCATTACTCATATTAGTGTTTTTGATTTTTCTTTAAATCTTTTGGTTATTGTTGCAGGTGCAATGTTAATGATGTGGATAGGTGAACTTATGACAGAATTTGGAATAGGAAATGGAACATCACTCTTGATTTTTGCTGGTATAGTTGCTGGGTTGCCAACAGCTGTTACTCAAATGAGTTTGTCATTCAGTATAGATCAAGTACCTTCTTACATACTTCTTACCGCAGTATTTTTAGTGGTTATTTATGGAGTTGTATTTATTTCAGAAGCAGAAAGGCCTGTTCCTGTTACTTATGCAAAAAGAATAACTGGCTCAAAAGTTTCTGGAGGAGTTTCAACATATTTACCTCTAAGGTTGAATCAAGCAGGAGTTATACCAATAATTTTTGCTATGTCTATTTTACTTTTTCCTCAAATGATATTTAAATTTTTATCTCAGACAGCTACAAGTGATATATTAAAAAATATATCATTGGCCTTTAGTGATTTTCTTATAAATCCTTGGGCTCATGGCGTTTTGTATTTTATTTTGGTTGTTTTGTTTACGTATTTCTACACAGCGGTTACTTTTGATCCAGATCAAATATCAAAAAATCTTCAACAAGGTGGAGCTTTTATTCCAGGAGTAAGGCCTGGAGGTTCAACTTCTGAATATTTAGCAAAAGTTTTAACAAGAATTACTTTAGTCGGCGCATTATTTTTGGGCGTAATAGCCGTTTTGCCTTTAATAGTTCAATCTGTTTCAGGCGTATCTTCTGTTGCCGTTGGAGGAACAGCTCTTCTTATCGTAGTTTCAGTTGTTATAGATTTGATAAAGAAAATTCAAGCTCAAATAACGATGAGAGAGTACTAATTAGGAATTAGTTTGTAGCTTCTTAGCTTTTTAGGAAATAAAATAAATAAAAATTCAAAAGGGTTTTCGCAAAGCGAAAACCCTTTTGAACTTCACCTAACAAGCTAAAAAGCTACCAGCTACAACCTAGTTATGCTATAATCTTTCTGTGTTTAATATTTTAAAAAAAAATAAAACAAGTTCGGGAGCATATATCTTTATTGGTAGGTCTGGTTCTGGAAAGGGGACACAAGTTGAACTTTTCAGGAAAGAATTAGAGAAAAGAAGCAATTCAAAAATTTTACATATTGAAACAGGAGCTTTTTTTAGAGAGTACATCAAGGGAGGTTCGTACACAGAAAAATTAAGCAAACAGGTAGTTGAAACAGGGGGGCTTATGCCAGAAGCAATTGTTGTTGGTCTATGGGTTGATTATCTCAACAAAAATTATACAGGCAAGGAGAATATTGTTTGTGATGGTGCACCAAGAAAACTTCATGAAGCCGATCTTCTTGATGGAATGTTTAATTTTTTAGAAATAACAAAGTATAAAGTTATCCATATAAATACATCTGTGAAATGGTGTACAGAAAGACTCCTGGCTCGTGGCAGAAGAGATGATACAGAAGAAGGAATAGCAAAAAGAATGCATTGGTATGATACAGAAGTAATGAAAACAATAAATTTCTTTGAAAATAGCAAAAACTGTCGTCTTATAGAAGTGAATGGTGAACAAACAATAGAACAAGTTCATGCTGAGCTTGTGTCAAAAGTGTTTGAAAAATAAAAAGTTGAAATCCCCGCATAAATGCGGGGATTTGATTTTTATTGCCGAGGGCCGTATATTAAAAGAGTAATTATGATAACAATAAAGTCAAAAGACGAAATAGAGATATTAAGAGAAGGTGGAAAGCGCTTGGCCTTTATATTACAGAAAGTCGCTAAAGCAGTAAAACCAGGAGTGTCTACGGCAGATCTAAATGATTTGGCAAGTAATCTAGCAAGTGAAAGGGGTGATATTCCCTCGTCTCTAAATTACAAACCGAAGGGTGCAAAAAGGGCTTACCCTGCAGCTATTTGTGTTTCTATAAACGATGAAATAGTTCACGGTATTCCAAATGAAAATCCTAAAATCTTAAAAGAGGGAGATATTGTTTCTCTGGATATGTGTTTAACACATAGTGGACTTGTCACGGATGCTGCAATTACTGTGCCGGTTGGAAAAATTGATCCTGTAGCAAAAAAATTAATTGAAGTTACAAAAGAAGCTTTATATGCCGGTATAAAAGCAGCAAGAGGAAATAAACATACTGGAGATATAGGATATGCTGTTGAAAGAGTTGCCAAAGCAAATGGTTTTTCTATAGTTGAGGATCTTTGCGGTCATGGGGTAGGATATAGTGTTCATGAAGACCCTTATGTGCCAAATTATGGAGAGAGAGGAAGGGGTGACAAATTAAAATCAGGAATGATAATAGCAATCGAACCTATGTTAAATGAAGGTGGAAAAGATACAATTATTGATAAAGACGGGTATACTTTTAAGACGAAAGATGGTTTAAGGAGTGCTCATTTTGAACATTCAGTTTTGATTACAAACGGAGAGGCAGAGATTTTGACTAAGATGATGTAGAATTAATTGACACAGATTTTAAATAAATATACCATTATTAACAACCGTGAAGAGAACTGACCAGCTCTTCACTTCCACTAGTTTGTGTTTATAACAAACAGTGGTATCCGGATAGGTTAACTGCAAGAGTTGGGAGCGATTGGACGAACCAACGCATACCAGCGGTATTCTTGCAGTTTTTGGTTGTTTCAAAAACATAAAGCAAATGTTATAATTTGCTCGTAATACTTGTCCTGTTATAAATAACGAGATAAAATAAATAGTATAAAATTGGTTAGATTGAAAAGCGGTTAAAGAGAACAAATTAGACATTAGATAGCTTAAAAATTTATAACTGGGATGGCTGAAAAATTTGGTGAAAATTCACTAGAGCAGAAATTCAAAACTCCGAAGGAGGAGTTGAACTATTTGCGTGCCAAAGTCTCAAGCCATGAAAAGATGATTGTTGATAAAGGTGAATCAATTTCACTAGAAAAAATCATCAAGAGTGAAATAATAGAACATGGTGAGAAAAAACCGAAAGATATTTTAGATGAGAACTATTCTTTAAAGGAACATGAAGTCAAGTCAATTGTACTAGATTTATCTCCAGAACCTCATGATGCAAAGATGGGTGAGTTGGTAAATATTTTGCAGGAAAAGGGAGTTCTAAACACATTGTCTGTTGTTGATAGATTAAAAAACCCTCACTTAGAAGATGATTTTCATAGATTTTTGGTTCAATATATAAAAGCTGGCTTCTTGGTTGCAGACGGCAATGAAAAAAGTCCAGTTTTCAAAGCGTTAAAAATGACTCTTTTCGAGATATCTCTTCCAAGTATAAACAAAGATGAAACGCAAAAAAATAAAAATCTAAAAGAACTTATTTCTAAGATGGAACAGTTTTATTCGGGTATGCTTTCAGTGGAAAATAATGATGAAAACGGTGCGGGATATTTTGTGCTTGAACTAGCAAATGCAAATCATAGCAATGAGATAGTTTTTTATATGGCAGTACCTGATAGCAAAAAATCTCTTTTTGAAAAACAGGTTCAATCTATTTTTTCCGATGTAAAGCTCGTAGAGAAAAAAGATGATTATAATGTTTTTAATGAAACGGGAGATTATGTTGGGTCCTACGCAGAATTTTCTGCTGACCAAATTTTTCCAATAAAAACTTATGATGGTTTTGATTATGATCCCCTAAATGTACTTCTCAACAGTTTTTCCAAGGTAAATAAAGATGGTGAAGGTGCATCTATACAGATAATAATAAAGCCTAATTCTGAAAAAATGAGTTTATACAAAAGGGTACTCAAAGAGGTTGAAAAGGGTTCAAAATTAAAAGAGGCATATGAGAAAGTAGACAGTTCTTTTTTAAATATTTTTAAACAAATAGGAAAAGAGATTATCAAAACAGATAAGAAGAAAGAAGATGAGAAAAAAAACAACGATCCTCATCAAACTACAATAGAAAACATAAAGCTAAAAATAGATTCTTCTCTCGCAAGCGTAAATATAAGAATTGTTGCATCATCAGGTTCAAGAGAAGAAGCCGGAGCTATTCTTTCAGACATAGAGTCGTCCTTTAATCAGTTTGAAAATACTAAAGGGAACAAATTTAGATTTAAGAGAATAGAAGGAAGTGAGCTTTTAAAAATGGCTAGAGATTTTTCTTTTAGAATTTTTAGTGAAAAAAATGAGTTAATTCTAAATTTGAAAGAGCTTACTACAATTTTGCATTTACCAGAGCATAATTTTACCGATTCATCTCAATTGAAACAAGCTGACGCTATTACAGCACCTGCACCTCTTGATCTTCCGGACCACGGAATTTTGCTTGGTACAAATGTTCATAGAAATATAAAAACTCCCATAAGAATTACCCCTGAAGACAGATTAAGACATTTTTATGTTATAGGTCAGACGGGTACAGGAAAAACTACTCTTTTGAAAACTATGATTCGCCAAGATATTTTGGCTGGGGAAGGCGTGTGTATGATAGATCCTCACGGTTCAGATATTCAAGAAGTCCTTTCATTTATTCCCCCTGAAAGATATGACGATATTATTTATTTCGACCCAAGCTATACGGAAAGACCAATGGGTCTGAATATGCTCGAATATGATAGAAGATTTCCAGAACAAAAAACTTTCGTCGTAAATGAAATGCTTTCTATTTTTAATAAACTTTTTGACATGAAGACTGCAGGAGGTCCAATGTTTGAACAATATTTTAGAAATTCTACTTTATTGATTTTGGAAGATCCAGATTCTGGAGGTAGTTTGCTTGATATAGCTCGTGTGCTTTCTGATAAAAGTTTTAGAGACATGAAGCTTTCTAAATGTAAAAATCCTCTTATAAAACAGTTTTGGGAAAATGCTCAAAAAACAAAAGGAGAAAGTGATCTTGCCAACTTTGTTCCTTACATCACATCAAAATTCGATGTGTTTTTGTCAAACGATATCATGCGTCCAATAGTAGCTCAAGAAAAATCGTCTTTTAATTTTAGAGATATTATGGATAACAAAAAGATTTTTTTGGTGAATTTGGCAAAAGGAAGACTTGGAGACATCAACTCTAATCTTATCGGTCTTATTGTTGTAGGCAAAATATTAATGGCAGCACTTTCGAGAGTAGACTCTTTTGGGGAAGAACTTCATCCCTTTTACCTTTATATAGATGAGTTTCAAAATGTTACCACAGATTCTATCTCCACAATTCTTTCAGAAGCAAGAAAATATAAACTTGCGCTCACTGTTGCTCATCAATTTATCGCCCAACTCGATGAAAAAATAAAAAACTCAGTATTTGGAAACGTAGGTTCTATGTCAGTATTTCGTGTAAGTTCAGAAGATGCTGAATATTTAGCAAAACAGTTCGCTCCGGTGTTTTTTGCAAAGGATTTAATGAATATAGATAACCACAATTCTTATGTAAAAATGTTAGCCAATGGAAGACCTGTAAAACCATTTAGTATGGAAACAAACTTGCCACCAAGAGGAAATAAAATTTTACTTGATAAAATCAAAGAATTATCTTATCTTAAGTATGGTAAAGATAGGGAAGAGGTGGAAAATGAAATAATGGAAAAATACAAAAAGCCAGAAATTATCAGTACACCAAAGATTTAAGATATATTATTAATAGAAATTAAAAATAAAATGATGAAAACGGAAAAAACACTCATTATAATAAAACCTGATGGAGTACAGAGATCTTTTATTGGTGAAATTATTCAGAGAATAGAAAGAACTGGTTTAAAAATTGTCGCTATGAAAATGATTATACCAACCGCTGATCAATGTATAAAACATTATAATAAAGATGACACTTGGTTTTTAGAGAAGGGAACTAGAATAGTAAATGACAGAAAGGCCCGCGGAGATAAAATAACAAAATCTGCACTTGAATACGGTAGAGAAATAATTGGTAGACTTACAACTTTTATGACTTCAGGGCCAGTTGTTCTTATATTAGCAGAAGGAAATAAATCTGTTGGTATAATCAAAAAACTTGTTGGAACCACAGAACCGTTGTCATCAGATGTTGGAACAATAAGGGGGGATTTTACTTTAGATTCTTATAGTTTAGCTGATGCAGAAAGAAGAGCTATTAGAAATTTGATTCATTGTACAGATACAGCAGAGGATGCAGATAGAGAAATTAAAATATGGATGAAACCAGATGAAATAATCAAATATATATCTATTCAGGAAAAAATGCTTTATGATATGAATTTGGATGGAATTTTAGAGTAATTTAGCCCTCATAAATGCACACAAGGATCGCCAAAAAGCTAGGAAATACCTAGTTTTTTTGCTTTTTGCATATAAAGTCGTTTTTACCCTTAAAAATCCTTGACTTTATCTTGCTTTCCTATATACTCTTTCTTACACAGATATGTTTACAAAAAACCAATTATTACAGCGGAAAGTATAGTCGGCATTTTTAATGTTGTCTCTACGAACCGCCATTAAGCGGTTTTTTTTACGGAAAGATTGAAACTTGAAAAATAAGATTAAGATTTTAGCAATTCTTTTTTTTAAAAAGAATAATTAAAATTTAAATCTTCATTCTGTCGCAGTATCACCAATTTTCCACGTGAAGTGGATTGGGTCTTTTATAGATATTGTAGACAGGCAGGTGAATCAATCAATTTTTCTTGGAGAGAAGTTGATATGATTTAAAAAATTTTATCAATTAATTTTGATAAGACTGTTATACGGAATTGATTCCATATAACAGGTTAAAACAAATTTATTAGTTTATAACGTAAACTATTAAAGATTGTGGTTTTTAAATTTCCTAATGGGAAATTTAAGGGCGTACGGTGGATGCCTTGACTCTAATAAGCGATGAAGGACGTAGTTAAGCTGCGATAAGCTTTGGGGAGGTGCTTAGCAACCTTTGATCCAGAGATCTCCGAATGGGGAAACCCATCCAACTTTGTTGGATATCTTGCACTTGATGTAAGATGCACACCCAGGGAAGTAAAACATTTCAGTACCTGGAGGAATAGAAAACAATGCTACGTAAGTAGCGATATTTCCCTAGTAGCGGCGAGCGAAAAGGAAACAGCCCAAACCGATCACAAACTTTGTGCGCACAATTTTGTATTTAAAAATGGAATTTTTTCCGAATTATGATGAAGGGCATAAACCTTCACAGAGAATTTATTTCTCAATTAAGGAAAAATTTCATCGTAGCATTAAAAGATTCAAATTATTCAAAACTTCTTTTTTTGTTGAGGTGAGGTTATTAAAATGACCTCACCTCCATTTTTAAGTACGAAATTTGTACATAAAGTTTGTGATCGGTGTAGTAAGATGATGACGTCATTTATTTATAGATGAGAAAAGTTATAAAATATTTTGTTAACAGAATCTGCTGGGAAGCAGAACCCTAGTGGGTAATAGTCCCGTAAGTGAAAATAAAATATCTTTTCCGTTATTATTCTTGAGTACCTCAGGACACGAAAAGCTTGAGGGAATCTGCCGGAACTAACCGGTAAGGCTAAATATTGTTAGAGATCGATAGTGAACTAGTACCGTGAGGGAAAGGTGAAAAGCAGCCCGATGAGGGCAGTGAAATAGACCTGAAACCGTATGCCTACAAGGAGTCGGAGCGGGCATCACAATGCATGTGATGTTTGCATCTTGAAAGTTAAAACTCTAAAACCAAAAAACTTGTGTCATTTTCTGATGCGAGATTTTTTGTTATTTATTTTTTAATTTTTATTTTGTAAATATCGTTTGTAATGTGATGTCCGTCACGGCGTGCCTATTGAAGAATGAGCCAACGAGTTGATGTGTGAAGTAGGCTAAGCCCTTTACCGGGTGGAGCCATAGGGAAACCGAGTATGAATAGTGCGTTTATTTTACACATCAGACCCGAAACCAGAGCGAGCTTATCTTGAGCAGGATGAACCTTTGAGAAATCAGAGGGGAGGTCCGAACCGTTTAGCCGTGCAATACTATCGGATGACTTGAGATATGAAGTGAAAAGCTAATCGAGCCTGGTAATAGCTGGTTCTCTCCGAAATAGCTTTAGGGCTAGCGTCTAATATACCTTCCGGGGGTAGAGCACTGGAAGGTCTTGACAGATAGAAATATCGCAAGACCTATCAAACTCCGAATACCGAGAAGTAAATTGTTAGGCAGTTAGACTGTGGAGGCTAAGCCCCATGGTCAAAAGGGAAACAGCCCGCATCTAAATTTAAGGTCCCAAAATCTATGTTAAGTACACTTAAGGTGGTAATTTTTCTCAGACAGTAAGGAGGTTGGCTTAGAGGCAGCCATCCTTTAAAGATAGCGTAACAGCTC
>JBDRJU010000004.1:0-3830 GCA_043814645.1 bacterium
GTAGAATAGAAGCAGTTGTGAAAAACTAAAACCACAACACAATTTTTAAAAAAATATGAACCAAAATAATGAGCCGTCAAAAATAGTGTTTGAGGGTGAGGAGTTTCAACAAACTGCTCATTCTTTTCAAACATCAACGCCGAAAATTGTGCAATGGGTTATCAAGTATTCTGGTGGGCTCGTTAAAGACGAAAAACAGGCAAGTTATGTTTTGATTGGGTTTGTGACGCTGGCGATTGTTGTTTCGCTGTTTTTGTTTTTTGGTGTCGTTCGTTCCCCCTCGCCTCCGCCCGCTGATCAAATTATTAATGTAGCGGGGCCGGAAGGAAAGCGTTAACTTAATATGATCACAAGAAAAATAAATTTTAAAAGTCAAGGATTTACCTTAATTGAACTTTTGGTGGTTATTGCAATCATCGGGATTCTTTCCAGTGTTGTTTTAGCGAGTTTAAATAGTGCAAGAATGAAAGCCCGTGACACAAGACGCATCGCAGATTTAAGACAAATACAAACCGCACTAGAACTTTACTATGATGCTAATGGATATTATCCTCCATCAGGGTGTGGTTGGGATTGTAATGGGTATCGTTACAGTTATAATGATAACAGTTGGAACGCATTAGCCACAGCCCTCGCTCCATATATCAGTAGCTTACCAAAAGACCCATTAAACTCTGGCGGTTGCCCACCGTGGAACGTAAACTGTTTCACTTACGCTTATGGAAATGTCGGTCGTAATACCCAGCGAGTGCAGTATGATTTAACAGCTCAGCTTGAAGACCCAAATTCTCAATATAGATGTGCCATAAAACTATATCGATTTTATTTTGGTAATCAAAGCTGGTGTCCACCATATTCCAATCAGATTTACGAGGCTTCAATTAATTAATTTCAAAGAATTTGCCACCAAAGAAAAATTTTGAATTGTTCTATATCTAGGGGGCAGTCCCCACCGTTTTATAATATCTCCTAAAAACGGCGGGGATTTGTGCGCGAACGGGTGAGCTTGGGATTGGGACCCAAGCGCAAGACTCATTGAGGGTTTTTACGAGCGGAGCGAAGTAAAAAGCCCAATGAGTGGACAGCTTCTGTAAGAAGCCGACAAAAAATGGAAAGGAAATTTTTGGTTTTGCTTCGCCGTTTCAGACTACAAAATGAACATTTTCATTATATCATTTGTGGTTCTTTAGCGTTGTTCATTTCTCTGTCCTCACGGCGAGACGAGGCGCTTCCTCTCAGCGTTTGGTGGTGGCTTGAAACTTTGTGGCTTCGACAGAGAACATTGGTAAATACTCAAACAAGAGATCTGCCTACACAAACAAAATATTCCTTACCGAATAATTTCTGAAAGTCATTATCTCTAAGAGCCAGAGGGAATTCATCTTTTTTTATTTGTGATTCGTGCTTACTTAACGCATTTCTTTTTTTATCGACCTGAATAAAATTTAATGAGTATAAATAATTAATCTCTTTTTTCTCTAGTCCGAATTCCGTAGACCAATAATTCAGTTTCGGTAAATATTTTTTAGAATTCTCACCTTCTTTTTTCGAGAACCAATCTAAATATATTTCTCTAGGAATAGTAACTTCAAACAAAGAACGTAGGGTTGGCGAATTTTTAAACAACAATCTTCCTGCCTTATGCACTATCAAATGATCCTTATTTCCATAACCACCATTTTTGTCGTAGGAAAAAAGTATATAGTTTTTTATTCCTTTTTTTTGAATAACTCTTTTTATTTCATCTGATACTTCTTGGATTGCTTGTTGATGAAGAGGTTTACCATTTTCTGCATATTTAGGTTCACAATATTTAAGAAACTCTACATTTTTTACACCTAGTAACTCTAAAGCTTGGAAGAGTTCTTTTTGTCTAATGCTTGTTTTCTCCTCTCCCACAACAAGGCTAGTGGCCAAATAAATCAACAAGATACTATAATTTCGCATTATAAACTCGTTTATAATACCAGCAGATAAAAAAGATTCATCATCAGCATGCGCATGTAACATAACTATAGTATTTTCTTTTGGAAAATATTTTTCAAAATTATTGTTTAATGTTTTCATAATATTTAATTATATTCTCAAATAGTTTAAGATCATCTTTTGCCACCAAATCCGAATCACCATTATTCTTAACATATTCTAAAGAATAATGGCCTAATTTAGCCCTTCTTTTTAATAAATCTACAGCCATTGAAGCAAAAGTTTTAATATTAAATAATGGGGTTGCCGATATAGATTTTACATCACGATAGTTGGCTCTATAAAAAATAGTATCCCATAATACTACCGGCAAACCATACGCAAGGGCTTCGTTCACCACTGTCGGAAAATTATCATAAATTGAAGGGTAAATAAAACAACCACTTTTACGCAGTACATAAGCCTTAGTCTTATCATCAGTCCAACCAAAAAAAGTAACAGAATAAAATTCATTCGCAGCTTGAATTAAATGTCTGAGTTTGCACTTAGAATACTTATCATCAGCCCTTCCCATAATGGCAACTTTAATCTTTCTTCCTAAACGTGTCGATATCTCAATGAGTATTTGATCTAAATATTCCAGTCCTTTTCCTTTTTCCATTCTCGCCATATAGCAAAAATCGTATTCGGATTTTAAGATCATGTAATCTTGATGAGAATCAATCGTAACGTGTGGTCTTTGTTCCCAAAATGTTGATTTTGGGAAATAATTTTTAAAATAATAAGAAACCGTAGCGTTATTTGCTATGAGTATATTGGAGTTAATGACTTCAGGAAATTCTTTGTAATGTTCAAAGATGTAATTTCTTCTATATTCTGCTACTCGTTCGCTAAGAACTTTCTTCACCTCTGATTCAAAGGATTTTGTCGGGTGTAGCGGAGAACCCAGAAATGGAACGGCGTGACATACCGCACAAAATGCTATCTTACCAGCTAATTCCTTTTGTAACCCAACGATTAAGTCCCAAATCTCTATACACAAGATAACAATATCTGGATTGCAAAGGTTAATCTTTTCATGTATCTGTCCTAGCAGGTGATCCAGATCGACCACACTCCAACCACGGAACTCAATCGGTAGATTATAAAATTGAACTTTACTGTATCTCTCTATAGAAATTTGATCAACCTCACCCGTTAGGGAGAGAATTGAAACATCGGCATTTTTGCCCAATACTTCTAACCCATAGCGCAATCGTGACGTATGTCCAGAGTTATTTGAGAGTTTCCCGAGATTTATAAATAAGAGTTTTCTTTTCATGCTCATATACATATGCGTTACCATAAACATTTATAGTACCATCACCGACAACAAGACCCGAACCTTCGGGAAGCGCAACAATCTTTAAATTATTATTTTTATTGATAGCGATAATCCTGTTCCTCTGCTCATCATTATCTAAAAAATGTGGAAATACAGAAATATCCCTCATTAAATCCATACCAATATGATCTGTACAATTTCCCAGATTCTCTTCTTCTACTGTTCGCAGACTTTTTCCAGCAATTACGGCTCCAGCACTACCGCCAAAATAGATTCCGCCAGCGTCTATGTATTCTTTTACAGCACGTAACATCCCCGTATTTTCTAACACAGATACTAATCGGTATGTATTTCCACCACCAACGTATAGAGCATCATAATCATATAAATTTGGTAGAGTGTCGCCATTATTCCACATTGAGAAATCAATATCTCTTTCCTTAGATTAAACTCTGAACCGGGAAGTTTTTCGGATTCATTTTTTTAACAAAAACTTCATAAGGAGTTAAATAATTAAGTCTCTTTCTGGGTCTGTTATTTAACTTGTTTTCTATCTCGTCAATATCACTTTTCTTAATCT
>JBDRJU010000005.1:0-4507 GCA_043814645.1 bacterium
AAGTTTTTTCAACTTTTTCTGTTTTCACATCTCACCTTCCTTTCAGCTATTAGCTGATATTTAATTTTTTATCTCTATTAAAGATAAAAGTCCTCACTATTTTTAAAGAACAATTAATAATAGTGTACATTATTATGAGGAATTGTTAAGTATAATGCTATATGCAAATAAAACAACGGTCGTTGTTTTATTTTCGTATAGATTTAAATTTTTAAACTATTTCTTTCTATCAATACAAGCTCTTATGAAAGCAGTAAAAAGTGGATGTGGTGCAAGCGGTCTTGCTAAAAACTCCGGATGAAATTGCGTGCCCAAGAAAAATGGGTGAACTTTTTTAGGAAGCTCCGCTATTTCCATAAGCACACCGCTTGGAGATTTACCGGAAAAGATTAATCCTGCATCTGTGATTTGTTCTATATATTCAGTATTAACTTCATATCGGTGTCTATGTCTTTCTTGTATCAAATCTTTTCCATAACTGCTATGTGCGATAGTTCCCTTTTCCAAGTGAGCGTCATAAGCTCCGAGTCGCATACTTCCACCATAATTACATTCTTCAAGTTTTTTCTTTTGATCTGGCATTATATCTATAACTAGATTTTTAGAAGACGGATTAATTTCTGCTGTATTTGCATCTTTAAGACCCAAAACGTTTCTTGCATATTCTATGACCATAAGTTGCATACCATAACAAAGTCCAAAATAAGGTATTTTATTTTTTCTTACATATTGGATAACAGCAAGCTTCCCTTCTATCCCCGATTCTCCGAAACCTCCAGGAACGATGATGCCGTCAAACTTTTTTAAGGCTTTGAAGTTTTTATGCTTATGCTCGCCTTCATAATCACGAGAATTTACAGTATGTATCACAGCTTTTTTGCCTAGTTTATATGAAGAATATTTAATCGCTTCAAGTACGGAAACATAGGCATCTGTAAGGACAAAATCTCCGGTATTAAAATATTTTCCAACAATAGCTATATCAATAGTATCTTTTGTACTTTTTACTTTATTTGCAAAAGCAATCCACTCACCTATTCCTATTTCATTTTGCTTTTTTCGCAAATGTAAAAGTTTTATCAAAATATTACTAATGTTGTCTTTTTCAAAATTAATTGGAACATCAAAAACACTTTCAATATCTGGAGCAGAAATTATTTGTTCCACCGGCAAACTGCAAGCGATAGCAATTTTTTCCTTTCTTTTGTGATCCATCGGAACCTCACTTCTTGCAATAATAATATCTGGATTAATTCCATATGAATAAAGTTGTCTAATTGCATTTTGTGTTGGCTTGGACTTCATCTCGCCGAGTTTTGAAGGAACCGGCATATAACTGACCATAATGAAAGCAACATCGTTTGGATGCATCACTTTCATCACGCGAGCGGCTTCTATAAACATTATGTTTTGGTGGTCTCCAACCGTTCCTCCAATTTCAACAACCGTAATATCAGACTTGTTTGATTTAGCGGATTTCAAGAAACGATGGATAATCTCATCCCTTATATGTGGAATTGCCTCTACGCACTTTCCACCGTATTTTAGTGCTCTCTCGGCCTCTATGACATGTTTATAGACCATTCCTGAGGTAATATAGTCATCTCCAGTAAGGCTTCTATTTAAGAATCTTTCGTAATTTCCCATGTCTTGATCTGTTTCAAGTCCGGAATCAAGTACGAATACTTCCCCGTGTTCTACCGGATTCATAGTACCTGCATCTACGTTCAAATATGGGTCAACTTTTTGAAGATTTACAACAAAACCTTTTGATTGTAAAAGTGCTCCAATAGATGAAGTTGCAATACCCTTTCCGACTCCGGACATAACTCCGCCAATAACGAATATATATTTATGGGATCTGTGTTTCATTGAATTGATTATAACAATAATTTTTTTTAAATAAAACTTAATAGTTGCGACTTTTTTTAACGGAGATCGATTCGCGAAGCTGTAATCAGCTGAGTGAAGCGAGTTGTGTTCTGAAGTCCGCGGCGGCGGACACTTCTACCGTAAAGAAAACCTGGCGTAAAAAAATCGCTCTTCAGCGATTTTTTTACTTTTCTTACTTGATTGAAGTGATTGCTACTTTGAAATATGGTTGTCTGTGTCCGTTTTTTGTGAAGTATCTGCTTTTTTGTTTGTAATGTATGACAGTGACTGTTGGAAGCTTTCCTATCTCTTCTATAGTTGCTTCTACTTTAGCTCCTTTAATAAAAGGTGTTCCGATAGTTGTATCTGTGCCATTGTCTACCAATAATACTTCCTCAAAAGCGACTTTATCGCCAACTTTGGCTGTATCTGAAAGCTTTTCTATCTTTATAGAATCACCTTTAGAAACTTTATATTGTTTTCCACCTGTTTTTATTACTGCAAATTCCATAGCTCAATATACTACACAAAAAACAAAGTTTTTGCAAGTAGAAAAAATAAGGAAAAATCTTTATTTTCAGACCATGTGAAAATAAAACAACGGTCGTTGTGTTATTTTCGTATTTAAAGTCAAAGGCTTTAAATTTGTAAAATTAAGGTTTGGTTTTATCTAAGAAACAAAATAGATAAAACACTGACTGCTAATATTAGACGATAGTATATAAATATATCCAAAGGATATTTTTTGAGAAATTTCATTAGAAATTCTATAGCAAAAATACCTACAACGAATGCCGTGAGAGATCCGAAAAATAGATCTAAATTATTTGTAGCTAGAACACCGTTGTGTGCAAGACTTATAAATTCTTTTAGACCTGAACCTAAAATAATTGGTATTGAAAGTAAAAAGCTGAATCTCGTTGCCTCTTCCCTATTTAAGCCCATAAAAAGTCCACCAGATATTGTAGCTCCTGAACGAGAAAATCCCGGCACTAGTGCAAGACACTGAAAAAATCCTACAAACAAACTTTTTTTGACCGTAAGTTCTTTATTTTTTGTGGCGAACTTTTCTGCAAGAAACATAATCCCACTTCCAATAATTAATATTACACATACTAAAATAGCACTACGAAAAGTTGTTTCCATGTATTTTTGCAAAATTAAACCAATGATAACTGCAGGTATTGTTCCTACCATAATTCCCCATATCATGATTTTATCTTTTACATCAACAGTAATACCTCTAGCCATCTGAAAAGTTGCTTTTATTAAATGCCAAATATCCTTATGAAAATAGACAATAAGAGCAAGTATTGTTGCGAGCTGCAGTACAGCATCAAAAGCCAAGTCAGTACTACCTTGCCAACCGAAAAGATCGCGGGCAATTATCAAATGTCCTGAAGAAGAGATTGGTAGAAATTCTGCCAGGCCTTGTATAATACCTAAAATTATTGAATTAAATATATTCATCTTAACTATTTAAATTAATGTGATATAATCATCTCATATTTTATTAGTAAAACAAAATCGTAAAAAATTATGCATCAACAAAAAAATAATTTAGTAATTCCTGCCGCCATACTTTTGGCTGGGTTTGCAATAGCTACAGGAATATATTTATCAAATAAAAGCGATACACCAAATGTAAATACTGATAATACAGTTAAACAATCAGGAATATCAATAAAACCAGTTTCAAAAGAAGATCATATTTTAGGTAATCCAGATGCACCTGTAACAATAGTAGAATTTTCAGATACAGAATGTTCTTTCTGTAAGAGATTTCAGACTACAATGCAAACTGTTATAGATAATTATGGAAAAGATGGAAAAGTGGCTTGGGTTTACAGACATTTCCCTCTAGATTCATTACATTCAAAAGCTAGAAAAGAAGCCGAAGCTACAGAATGCGCAAATGAACTTGGTGGAAATACTGCATTTTGGAAAATGTTAGATACAATTTACGCAAATACTCCCGGAAACAACGGTCTTGATGCTACTAAACTTCCGGAATTTGCAAAATCATCAGGAGTTGATGTGACAAAGTTTAATACGTGTTTAGCTAGTGGAAAGTATGCAGCTACAGTTGAAGCTGATTTTCAAGATGGTGTAAAAGCCGGAGCACAAGGAACACCTTACAATGTTCTTGTTTTGAAAGATAAATTATCTAGTGATGCAGAAAACACAATACAGGATTTTGTAGCAAAGAATGGTTTAGCTCAGAATATAATAATTTCTTCAACTAAAAAAGAAGTCGTTCTAAGTGGAGCTTTGCCTGTTGAAATGATAAATACGATATTGGATGCGATTTTAAAATAAGTTATAAAGTTTAAAAGTTTAAAAGTTGAAAGTTATAAAGTAAAAAAGAGCGGCACCGAAGGTGCCGCTCTTTTATTTTAGTATTTATACAATTCCACCATGGTGGAATTGGGAAATTCAAAATTTTCACTGGCCACATCTACGCTATAGCGTAGATGTGGCCAGTGAAGTATTAATATAGGACCTACGCAAATCCCCACCTCGCAAGAATTCATGCTAAACTAGAAGAGTCCTGTTAATAAGGATTCACTATGAAATATAAATTTAATTTAAACACTTATACAACTTTTCTCATCGCAAACGGCAATCGTTACTC
>JBDRJU010000006.1:0-11774 GCA_043814645.1 bacterium
AGACATTGACGGTGGAAACAAAAAAGATTACACACTTTGAATTAGCTGAAAAAGTCTTTGTCGAAAGACAGAAATTATTCAAAGAAATTAACAGAAAGGTATGATATGATTTGGATGTAATTTAGGGATTGGAAAATACTCCAATCTGCTTGATATTTTCTTTAATTTTGCTACACTGTTTTGCAATGACAGATTTATCCACATATTTACCATATATACAGATAATCCTAGCTGTATTTATAATAGCTTGTATTTTAATACAACAATCAGAAGCCAGCTCAGGTGGTGCTTTTGGGGGTGCTGACAATTGGAATGCTGGATATCATACAAGAAGAGGTTTTGAAAAAGTTATTTTTAATTTAACCATGATACTTGGTATACTTTTTGCTTTACTTTCCCTATTGGCTATTATAATAAAATAATTAGCCTAAAAAAAGTTGCCAGATTATCTAGTCATTGATACAATATAAAGTAACTAGCATTCTCTTTAACTCGTAAAATCCTGTGTTAGAATTTCAAATTATTGCTTTGTTTTTATGGGATGCTACTTTATGTCAAAATTAATTTTTTATAAATAAAATATAAATTTAACAATTGGTTTTGTATCGATATAAATCAATTTGAAATTTCACTACCGGATGAAAAAAAAGATTAAACAAATACTCAATACAAAATGGGGGGTTGAATTTCTAAGAAATCTCTCACAAATAATAAAAGATTTCAGTATATCTGAAAAATTGTTCTTTTATTTTTTATGCATACTCTTTGTATCTTCGGGACTAATCATGCTAAACAGAGTTAATAATTTGGTTTCAATACAAGTTCCAACAAATGGCGGATATCTTAAAGAAGGGATTATCGGATCACCAAGATTTGTAAATCCTGTACTTGCCATATCTGATGTAGATCATGATTTAACATCTCTTGTTTATTCGGGTTTGCTAAAATCATCTGAGGATAATGCTTTAATACCTAATTTAGCCCAAAGTTATAATATATCTCCTGATGGATTAACTTATACTTTTATATTAAAAGATAATATTTATTTTCAAGATGGAGAAAAAGTTACAACCGACGATGTTGAATTCACAATAAATAAAATTCAAGATAGCACCATAAAAAGTCCTAAACGACCCGGGTTCTATGATGTCAAAGTCGAAAAAATCGATGAGAAACAAATTAAATTTATTTTAAAAAAGCCATACTCTCCTTTCTTAGAAAATTTAACTATAGGAATATTGCCTAAGCATTTATGGGACAACTTGAGTTCAGATCAATTCCCCCTAAGCCAATATAATGTTGAGCCAATAGGTTCAGGGCCTTACAAAATAACTAAAATGGAAAATTTAAAGAAAAACATGCTTATTATTCCTACCTATTATGAGTTAAATGCTTTTGATAAATATATAACTGGAAAACCTTTTGTGGAACAACTTATAATAAATTTTTATAAAGATGAAAAAACTTTGATAGATGCATATAATAATAAAGATATAGAATCTATAAATTCTATATCTCCAGACAAAATTGTTGATATAAAAAAACAGAAAGATTCAAAAATAAATATATCCCCTCTTCCAAGAGTCTTTGCAGTTTTCTTCAATCAAAATCAGTCAGAGGCTCTATCATATAAAGAAGTTAGACAGGCTTTAGACCTAGCTGTAGATAGAAATAAAATTGTAAATGATGTTTTGTCTGGTTATGGTAAATCTATTTATGGACCTATACCGGCAGGTCTTATGAATAATACCACCGACAACACTGGTCCTGACATAGAATCAGCAATTAAAATACTCACTAAAGCAGGATGGACATTAAGTTCTAGCACGGGAATAATGAGTAAAAAAATTAATAAAACAAAAACAATTAAACTTTCTATTACAATATCTACATTAAATAGTGATGACCTTGTTAAAACAGCCGAATTAGTAAAAAGCGATTGGGAGAAAATCGGCGCTCAAGTTGAAATTAAACAGTTCGATTTTGGAGATCTGCAACAAAATATTATTAGACCTAGAAAATTCGAAGCCCTTCTTTATGGAGAGGTTATAGGTAGAGATATGGATTTCTTTGCTTTTTGGCACTCATCCCAAAGAAATGATCCCGGTCTAAACATTGCCATGTATACAAATACGAAAGTAGATAAACTTTTAGAAGATGCTAGAAAAACTTTAGATATTTCTTCAAGAATTGATAAATATAAAACTTTTTCTGAAGAGATTAAAAAAGATGTTCCGGCCGTATTTTTATATTCACCTGAATTTATTTACATAATGCCAGGCAAGATAAAAGGTTTCTCACTCGATACAATAACCTTACCTTTCGAAAGATTCTTAGATATAAATAATTGGTATATAGAAACAAACAATCTTTGGAAAATATTCACCCGTTAAAGTTTTACTGATGCATTATGCAATACCAATATTCCTTTGAGCGATTAAGATGTAAAATAATGTATAATTAATAAAAAAACAGATTTAAATAATAATATTGCATAATGCAAAAAAAGTTATTTTAAAAATATTATCAAAAATAAAATTCAATAGGTTATAAAGTTTAGTCGCTTATAACTTTTTATCAGTAAAAATTTTTTCGGGTAAATGATTAACAATCAACAAAATCAGCATAGCGGAAATGAAAGAAGGTTTGTTCCAAAAAGAAGTGATTCTCCAGAAACTTATCATTCAAATATACAAACCAACTTAAATAGCAGGTCTTTTTCCGCTACCACAAGTAATATAAATTCAGGAACCAAATCTTTTGTTGCCGAAAATTTAAATGCACCGGTTGCTCCAAAGAAAAATCTTGTCTTTGTAAGGAAAGGACAATTTCATAATAACAATAATCAAAATAATAATCACAGAAATAACCCCAAAAAACATGGTGTCAGAAAAGTAACTTCAGAATTCGCAACCAAAAAAGAACAAATAATTCCGTCCTTATCTGAAGGAAACGTAAGGATTATTCCGCTCGGTGGAGCTGAAGAAGTTGGTAAAAATATGACAGCTATAGAATACGGCGACGATATTATAATAATAGATGCTGGTATACAATTTAAAACAGAAGAAACCCCCGGTATAGATTATATTTTACCAAACACAAAATATCTTGAGCAACGAAAAGGAAAAATAAGAGGTTTAGTAATTACTCACGGGCACTTGGACCATATAGGGGCGATACCTTTTATCATGGAAACTTTGGGTAATCCTCCAATATATACGAGAGAATTCGGAGCATTACTTATAAAAAAGAGACAGACTGAATTCCCTCATCTACCGGAACTAAATATAAAAATGATAGATAAAAATACTGATTTTTTACCTATTACAAAAAACTTAAAAATTAGATTTTTTGGTATCACCCACTCTATTCCAGATTCTACAGGAATAATCATTGAGACGCCCCTCGGAGACATAATAAGTACCGGGGACGTAAGAGTTGATAATACAAATGGAGTTCCAAAAGATAAAGAGTTTGAACAATATAAAATACTTCAAAATAGAAAGATTCTCCTTTTGATGATGGATTCTACAGGAGTAGAAAAACCTGGTTGGGGTATATCTGAAGATTTAGTTATTGAAACTATAGATAAGGTAGTAAAAAATGTTCCAGGAAGAGTAATTATTGCGACTTTTTCATCTCAAGTTGAGCGTATTTTACATTTTATAAAAATGTCAGAAAAATATGGTAAAAAATTGGTGATAGAAGGCAGAAGTATGAAAAATAATATAGAAATAATTAAATTCTTAAAACTTGGCGATACTAAACATATTATTCCAGTTGAGGAAATGCTAGATTACCCTCCTCACAAATTAATGATACTTTCCACAGGAGCTCAAGGAGAAGAATTTGCTGCTCTCATGAGAATGGCAAATAACTCCCATAAATATATAAAGTTAAATAAAACAGATTCAATTATTTTATCTTCTTCTGTAATTCCAGGAAATGAGAGATCTGTGGCTGGATTAAAAGATAACTTATTCAGACATGACTCAAAAATAATTACTTATTCCGATACTGATGTCCACGCTGGTGGTCATGGCAAAAGAGCAGAACTTGAATGGATACACAATCAAATTCCTTATAAATTCTTTATGCCAATTCACGGACATCATTATATGCTTAAGATGCATGCTGAACTTTCAATAAATAAAGGAACTCCACGAGAGAATGTTGTGGTTCCAGATAATGGAAGTATTGTTGAAATAACAGACAATGGAACAAAAATAAGAGTTTTGAAAGAGAAAGCACCGGCTGGAATAGTTATGGTTGATGGATTCTCTGTTGGAGATGTACAAGAAGTTGTTATAAGAGACAGACAAATGTTAGCGCAAGATGGTATGTTTGTTATTATCGCAAGTATTGATGTAAATACTGGTAAATTAAAAAAATCACCTGATATTATTTCAAGAGGTTTCGTATATCTAAAAGAATCACAAGATTTGTTAAAACACACAAGATTTATAATCAAAAAAACAGTAGAAGAAGGAGCTGTTGGGAACCCAATAAACTTTGATGTACTGAAAGACGCAATTACAGATAACATCAGTAGGTATTTGTTCCAAGAAACAGCTAAAAAACCGATGGTTATACCGGTAGTAATAGGAGTGTAATGAATAGCTTGTAGCTTTTTAGAACAGTAGCTTATTAGGAATACAGGAAAAAATACAAAGAGGGGTTTCGCTTCACGAAACCCCTCTTTGTATTTTCCTAAAAAGCTAATAAGCTACAAACTACTTCCTGCTACTTCGTGTCTTCAATTGCTAAACTATACCTCAATCCAAAAATCATTAGCAATCCGAGAATATAAAAAATATTTACCATTGGAACAAAAAATATAATAATTGTGGCAGAGATCGGGGAAATGATATAAGCTAACGGACCAACTGTTCTATATAAATTGATTACATTCAAATTTTTGTCGCTTACTTGCTTAAAGAAATATGTATCATTCATTATTTCAACCATGGCCGCACCGATTCTTGTCATAAACAATACTAGAGCCCAAAGAACAATATTGTTGTCATGAATAAGTGGTATTATGACAGTAAATATCGCCATAATAATAAAACCTATTGTAAGAATTTCTTTCTCTCCTATTTTTTTATCCGCAAGATACCCCAAAGGAATCTGTATCAAGACAAAAGGTAGAAGCATCACCGAAAAAATAATACCGATAGTTCCCCAACTAAATCCTAGATATTCATTCAAATAAATTGGTGTATAAATAACCATCCAAGAGAAAAATAACTGCAATAGAAAACTAGAAATTATAATATTTTTTATATTCTTATTATTAATACTTCTGATTGTTTCTAATATATTAAAAACCTTGTATTCTGGGTCTTTAAAATTTTTAAGATTTGATGAAACAATTAAAATTATAGGTAAGGTTATGAGTGCAGCAACAAAATATATTTTTCTATAAGAAGATTCGCCAACGATTATTCCTGCAATCCAAGGGGAAAGAAGCCATGCAAGATTTATACAAGTAAGATAAACGCTTCTGATACCACCAGTTTTTTCATTTAATGAATTGTGTTCTATAAAAACGTCAATGTTAAAATATATGGCTGTTGCCATAGCACCTGATATCATAAAACAAAATAGGACAGGAAAAATGTTTTGTATAAAAGCTAATCCTAGGAAATTCAAAAAATATAAAATTGTCAAAAATAATGTGACTTTGTAATTTCCATATTTCTTCAACACTTTTGGAATAAATATGAGAGAAATTAAAGAAAAAACTGAACCAATTGCATAAAAAATACCAATAGCCTGTTCACTGGTTAAACTCTTTAGGAAGCTAGAATTTACATAAGTTGGAATCGCTGAAGTAAAAGCAAAAATAAAACCCAATATGTACAAGATAAAGAGGGTTGATTTTCTAAAATTTAATATATTGATGGACATAGCTATATATTATCACTTTTCTTAAACTTTTACCGCTTCTATACACATAAACATTGGTATCTCTTTTCTGGCTATATCTTCAACTTTTTGTCTCGGGCCATTTTGACTTTTTTTATTAGAAATCCATTCTTCTAGTCTTCCGATCAAAAAACCATAAGTATATAAAGTGTTAAAATATGCCTGCAGCGATCTATGAAAAGAAACTGTGTATTTTTTATTTTTTTTAATTTTTTCACCAGGATTCATATCTATATTTATCATAATTTCTGATAAATATTGCTCCACTCGTCTGTATTGGGCTTTCTTTTTATCATCATAACCCCAATCACTTTTTTGAGGAACACGAAAAGCTGGATGATTAAGCACAATGTACAATTTGCCTTTTGGTTTTAATACACGATTACATTCTTTTATAACTCCGGACAAATTACTTATATTTTGAAGAGCTAAAATTATTGAAATTTTATCTAAACTTTCATTTTTTATAAAAGATAGATTGTTGGCAGAAGAAACTACATAATTTATATTTTTTACATTTTGTTTTTGGGCTATTTTTATAAGTTCATCTGATATATCAACGCCTATGACTTTAGCTCCAAGCTTTGCAAATTCACGTGCAAACATTCCTTGCCCACAAGCAAGGTCTAATACATTATCAGTATTTTTAATCTCCATCAGTCGAATTAAACTTGGTAAAATTACTTCGCTTTGATAAGTATTGTCTTTCTTAAGTAAATCGTCATACCAAGAAGCAACATTTCCCCAAGATGTGTTACTGTGTTTTTTTTTCTGCATTATATTTCAGTATTTATCTAAAAAGCTAAGAAGCTAATTCCTACAAGCTATTTAAGTACTACAGGAACAAAAATAGACTGATCAAAATCTGGATTATCAGATGGATTATCCTTACTCAAAACAATTAAGGCAGGCCCTGCGCTAGAAGCTTTATTGTATTCTAAGGTTGCAGTGAAATTAACAAAGTCTGTTGTCATCCAATCACTTTGAGCTGTAGCTATTGTAGAAGAAATTATATTTCCACTTGCATCTACAAGTTGAATTGGAAAAGAAGCTTCAAAAAACCAATTTCCTCGAGCTTTTCCCTCAATTTTTATAGGACTTGATACTTCTTGATTATCTTTAATATTATTTACCACAATAGGCATATTTAAAGTTGAAGTAGAATTTTGTAAAATATTTTCAGTTGTGGAGGCGTTTAAATCTATTTCGGGGGCTTTAACTTCCCTTCTTCCCCAATCAAAAACCAACGCTATTAAAATCAGTGTTATCAAAATTATTATTGTAGATATAATTGTTTTTTTCATTTACCCGAGAAAATTTTTACTAATAAAAAAGTTACTGAGGACCTTTTTGATATGATTTCTACCGTACCGTGTTTTCATATATTTTTCTCTATTAAAAGCGTCTTTGCTATCAATATACGCTTCATAGTATATAAGTGCAAATGGCGCGTGTTTCTTCGTCGACGTAACTTTTTTGGCATTATGCAATATCAATCTTGCTGGCAAATCTTTTGTGCAACCAGTATACATTTCACTATCTTTCTTACTTTGTAGTACATATACATATTGCATAATGCGTTAGTAAAAACTTTAACGGGTGAATAAATTTTATGTTAAGGAAGTGAACATCCCGTAGCATCTGAAAGTTCTTTTATGGTTTTGTTTTTATCAAAACCTTCTAGTTTAGTACTTGTACCTATAAGCCATGTTGGATATCTTTGTACTCCATTGTCAATACAAAGTTGTGTATTATCAGGGCACTCCACATATTTAATATATTTAAACGAATCACCAAACATTACCTTTTGTTCCTTACAATGAACACACCATTCAGCTCCATACATTACAGCGCCTTTATCAGCTAAACATTGGGCGAATGCATCATATAGACCAGGACCTTTGTTTTCTGTAACATTATCCTTACCATTATTGCTTATAATGGCAAAAATAATAACCGCTATGGAAAAAATAGCGGTACAACCTATAATAATTTTATTTTGTTTGCTAACTTTTTGCATTTTAATTTGTTAAAAATTTTATATTTTCCTAAAAAGCCAATGAGCTAATTCCTACAAGCTGTTCCTATTTCTCATCACAACAATCGACTAATCTTTTCATAATATCATTAATCGTCATTGGTTTATTTTTATCTTCAGGATTTTCCGGTTCACAAGCATGAAGAATTTTTAGTCTTAAGGCAAAAAACATATTGAACATTTCATAGGCCATTTTGAAACTTTCTCTTGCTTCTTCTTTTTTACCATCAGATTGAAGTTTTGTTCCAACTTCAATAAGCCTCATGGAGGTAGCGAGTAAATGTTTTGATATACACCATGTTTCTCCCTCGGTTTTATCTATCATCTTTGCCAATAGCCTAGTTCTTATTGTGCGTATTTCTTGCAACATATCAAAATATTCTGGTCTCTCAGTTTTTGAACCTGTAAAGAAAAAGTGCTCTTCAAGACTGATAAGATTCATAATGGCTATCGCCAAATCTTCTTCAGTAGAAAGATCTAGGTTTTTCCCTTTTTTCATCTCCTCAACCTTTTTTACTATATCTTCATAATTTAATTCTTTTTTCATTTTCTTTGTTTTTACTTTATAACTTTTAAACTTTATAACTAATTCCTAGTTTATCATAAAAACTAATGAACCCAAAAATATCATAATGAGAGCTAACCATATTCTAGCTTGTTTGGTTTCGGCTCTTCTGACACCATCAACGGCCTGAAGTACCTTTTTATTTGCAGATATCGCCAAAATAACAATAAGTGGAAGTACAAATACAAAATTATAAAACAATAAATATACTAATCCTTTTAAGTAATTGCCCTGATCATGCAAAAGGCCAAGTACAAATAGATATGGCCCCCCTGTACAAGGAAATTCAAAAAGTCCTACAACAAAACCGAGTAGTAATGCTGCTGGTAAAGTGGCTTTTTCCATAAGCATAGCAATATTTCCATAAGCAAATTTTGGAATTTTAAGTTTAATCGGAAAATTTGGAATGAATTCGTTAAGAAGTCCGACTGTTCCAAAAGCAATAATCGCAATGGCACCCGCTTTCGAAAGTAAGTTTGGTATATTAAACAAACTTAAAACTTTTAAAACTCCCAAACCAATTAATATATAAGTCAAAAATATTCCAAAAATATAGACGGCACCGGCTTTAAAAACATCTCTCCTTGATTTACCTAGACCAAATAAAAAAGTTGCTGACAAAAACAAAACAGAAAATGCACAAGGATTTACGCTATCTACAAGTGCAGCGGTACCAATAAGCGCGGGCATCCAACCTTTATAAGTTCTTAGATCTGGAGCATGGAAATTAAAAACACCTGAATACAAAAGTATTAATCCGCCGATGATGACAGAAAAAAGTACGACGGCAAAAAATTTTTGTTTAGTCATAGACAAAGATTATAACATAAATTTATATTACAAAAAGACGGGTTTCGCTTCGCGAAACCCGTCTTTTTGTATTTATTTTCTCTTACTTGGAAGCCTTGCTTCCAAGTAGTTTATTTTTTAATAGATTTTTTCTTTGCTTCCTTTTTTGGTAAAGTTACTGTCATACTTTTTACGACTTCAGTTTTTGGATTTGATTTTGTAAGAGCAAGGACTTCAATAGATGCGATAAGCTTATCCATCTTTGAATTCAATAGTTCTAATTGCTTCTTTGTATCATTTCCCCCTCCATTACTTGTATTACCTCCAAAACTAGGTCTTGGGGCTGGCCTATCACCTCCAAAATCCCTGCCTGCGCCGTGCTCGTCGCGGTAGGCAGGTCTTCCTCTGTCATCTCTTCCGCCTCCTTGGCTTCTAAAACAGTCATTACAATATACGGGCTTGCCTGCTGTAGGGCGAAAAGGCACCTCACAAGACTTCTTACATTCATCACATGTGACTTGGGTCATGGTGACTGGACATCTGTCTTCACGTCTAAAACCACCTCTTCCACCTCGATCTCCACCGCCAAATCGGCTTCCGCCTCCTCTACCGCCTCCGCCAAATCCTCCTCCACCTCCTCGATTAAAATTTCCCATATATGTTCTTGTCCCGTTAAAATATTTTTTATTTAACTGGGATACTTAGTTAATAATTTCTAATAAACAGAATTTACCACATTATTGGAGAAAAAGCAAGATGGTCGCGAAGCCCGACCATCTTGCTTTTTTGTATTTGAATTTACTTTATAACTTCATTCTATTTCACCGGCAACTCAACAAAGAAAGTTGTTCCCTTGCCAACACCAGCAGATTCAAACCATACCTTTCCACAATGTTTTTCTATTACACCTTTTACAAAGACTAACCCATAACCAGAACTGTTAACATTTATTTTTATGGAATCCTTACCAACACCACCAGCTTTAAATAATTTTGTTTTATCTTCTTCTTTGATTCCTATTCCGGTATCTTTTATTTTTAATAACGCTGTTTTACCTTTGATTGATAAATTAATTCCAATACTGCCTGCCGGTGTGTAATAGAATTATCAATAAGATTTCTGATAGCTTCACCAAGATGAAGTATATCTCCAACTATAGCGTAATTACCTTCACTAATATCAAGATTTAATTTCAATCCTTTTTTCTCAATAACTTCTTGTTTTTTTGCAACAACTTCGGATACAATATTCTTAAAATCGATCACCTTCATATCATAAGAAAGAGTTCCGCTTTCAGCACTGTCCCCTCTTAAAATATCCGAAACATATTTTTGACCTTTATCAGTACTCTCCAAACCTTTTGCAATTAGATCCTTTGCCTCTTCTGGCACCTTACCATAGTCGTCCGTAAGAAGTTCAGCAAAAATATTTTTAGCAATAGTCAAATATCCTTTAATCTGGTGATTCATAATGTGAATAAGATTTTTTTGTCCAATATTTGCCACCTCAAATTGCTCATTTAGAGCATCTTCTTTTTTAACACTTCGAACAATCATGAAACCCGCTACACCAGAAATAATTAAAGTTATAGCGGTAAGAATTTTATTTGTATTATTCTGAATGAAGAAAAATTGTGAACCAATAAGTATAACAAAAGACCACACTAGTGCCTGTGCTCCAAGAAGTTTAATATCAAAAGCTTTGAATTTGACAATAAGATAAGCAAGAAAGGCCATAAAAATAGTCATCGTAAAAACACCATATACTTCTATTATGTATTTACCAGTTGTATCAGCAATATATCCTGTTCCAAAAATAGAAATGAGAAATAAAGCCACGCTTATAGAAATCAGTAATACTTGTTTTTTCGCCTCTTTTTCTTTTGTTTTTAAATATTTATAAAAAGCTAATATAATAATCAAAATTGTTGTAACAATTTTAAGGGAAAAAATATATTTTAAAAATGACATATCAATAGCCGTACAGTTTATCAAATCAAAACCTTTAAGATTATAAACGGTCGGAGTTAAAATAATTATAGGTAAGGTTAAAAATCCAAATAGATACTTTATCTTAAGCGGAATATCTTCATTTGATCCAAATGAATAAAGTAAGAAAAAACAACTTATATACAATAAACCATCTAATATGCTGAGTAGAGACCAAAAAAACATTATGCTTATACTATTAGAACTAATCCAAGAAATCAGATTTGCAGTAATCCATAAAGAAAAAATTATAGATAAAACAAAAAGAGCTTTGGCAGAAAAAGCTTTCCTATTTTTTGAGATTACATAAATACCTATAACTACTGTGAATTACAAAACTCCTTTTCTCTTCTTTTCTCTACCCAACACAAAACACCTCAGTTTTCTGAGGTAAATCAAAAAGTAAATATTTATAACCAATTAATCTAGCGAAGACAATACGCTAGAATTGAGTAAATATAGT
>JBDRJU010000007.1:0-14205 GCA_043814645.1 bacterium
AGAGGTCACAACTCACACACATCTTTGCTTGTTTTGTCGCATTCGTAAAATTAGAGTTTGAGAGATTAAAGACTGGAATAAGTTGGTATGAACAAAAAGCGCGAGCTATCAGATTGGGGATATGTGGAGTGTTTGCGTAGATCCTATATAATTTAAATTATTAAAAATCGACTTATAGATTTATTTGTCGAGGGGTTATATCATTACCATTCAAGGTAAAAGTACTTTGAAGTATGCTTACAAGACCCCAGAGCGACACTATCACAAAAATTCCAACAATACCCCAAAACATAAATTCCCTGCCCGCTTGTTTATCATCCCCCTCTGCTTTAATAAACTTAAAAACTCCCCAAATAAAAATAACTATGGAGAAACTTACAAGTAAAATTACAATTGGATTAAGAAAACAGCTTATTATGTTTGTTACAAGATCTTTAAAATTATGAACGTTGATCATGTTGCAATTGCTTGTCGCGGCAAAAGATATGCCAAATAAAATAAAATAAGTGGATATTGGTGAAATAAAAGTAAATAATTTTTTCATCCCGGTTAGAAAGTTTTTATTATTTAATTTTTGTTTTATATTTATATTCATTTTTTAAAAATAATTTGACAATTCTTGTTTAACTTTGTGAAACTTCTAACGGGACAGGTTCTATTTATAAAATTTAAAGCTATTAATGTTTATCTTAGACTATCTACCGTACCTTTAATAATACTTGCGATAAGCTGAGCTCCTAAAAGTACTGCTACTCCAATACAAGTATTGATAAAAACAGTTTTAGCCTTCTCAAGCTCGGTTGGATTACCTTGTGCTTTAACATAAAGAAACCCAGCCCAAATAAAGGCAAATGTAGCTACTATTCCTCCTATTTTTACCACATGACCCAAAAGACTTGAAATAAGTTCAGGTATATTCATGTTATCCCTTCCTAATGGATTCGTTATTTGTGCAAAGACAAACACAGGTGCAACTAATATCAAAAAAGAAATTGTAATTGTGGATATTTTTATAATATTATTTTTCATATTTTTATCTAACTCGAATGATTAAATTATAACTAATAAATTAATTAAAAAAACGCAAAGCTTTATCTGATTTAACTAATGTTGAAATAACAGTATGAATCACTAACCATGCTCCAAGAATTATAAGCAATCCTATGACTGTTTTCTTAAACATCTCTATTGCATCCTGTCTTTTACCTGGATTATCAGGATTTAGTAACATTTGAGCACCTGCTATTGAAAATGTAATAGCAGCCACAGTTGCAGATATGCTGATAAACCAATTAATGATAGTATTAATCATAGTGGAAAATGCACTAAAACCATTTGCTTTTATACATTCATCAGATGGAATTAGACCATTTGACGATGCACAGGGATCATCTACTGCCCAAACTATTAGTGGCAAAAATATTATGAGTGATAATCCTATTGCTAAAAATTTATTTTTATTTTCCATCATTATTATTGTAGCAAATTATCAATTTCCATGCTCGCTTTTGAAACAGACCCTTGTAAATCCGTTTTACCGGTAGTGATATTTTCAACCATATCTTGAAATATTTGGTCTGTTTTACTTGAATCCGGATCTATCCAACCACGAGATATAAGAGCTGAATTAAAGAAAACTGTTTTTACTGGATCAGGCGAACCTATTGAGATAATATCTCGTCTTACTGGAGATACATCCATGATTTGTATTAATGATGAAATGGAGTCTGATCCTATAAGTAATGAGAGTAAACTGAACGTGGCGGTAACATTTCGAGAACTTTTTAAAATTGCAAAACCATAAAGTTCTCCGTATGTTATTTTTGCTTTAGCGTCTAAAATTTGTGGCATCATAGCAACATCAAAATTTAAATTTGGGTTCTTCTCTTTTATATCATTGTACTCAGAAGCAAAACCAAAATATATTGCCAAATCTTCACTCAAGAAAAATTGTTTAGATCTAGGCAAAGATCTATTCCAAGAATAAACAGATTTCTTTGGATTTGAATAATCTGTAAAAAATTGCAATGCGGAAACAGTTGGTATCATAATATCTGAGGATGATTTATAGTTAAGTTTTGATTTAAACCTACCATTTTCTATAGAGACAATCGGGCTACCGGCTTGCATAATAAGAGTGCTTAGAAGTGCCTTTGCATTATCAATATTTTTAAATTCTCCAAGAGGGGCCATACTTTTTATAATGTTTGCATTACCGTCACTTTGAGATAGCTTTTCTGCAAGTAATGGAAATTCAGTCCATTTTGTTGGCGGTACTGCGATACCAGCGCTTGAAAATATATCTCTATTCCAATACATCACGAGCGGATCTACAAAGAAAGGTAGAGCAAATATTCCGGTTGGTTGTATATACAGATCAGATTCTTGAACAAAAGTGTCTTTAAAAGTTCTTTCGGGAATAGAAGTTATCATATAAACTTTGTCCGAATATCTTTTTTCAAGTGTTTGTGGTATCAAAATCGCGTCTGGTGCTTTTCCTGTAGCAATTGCCTCTACAAGCTGACTATCTATAGTATCTAAACTCTTATATGTATATGCTAATTTAAATTGTATTTTTTTATCTTGTTGATATTTACTAATATAATTATTGAAGACTGATTTATCTATAGTACCCCATACATTTATTTCCACATTACTAGATGTTGGACTATTTGATTTATAAGTAGAAAAAGCTATCAAACCTATAAGAATAAAAAAAACAAAAACGCCTGTGAGAACTACTTTAAATTTATTTTGATCTTGATTCATGATTGATTTTTAAGGAATGAAATGACTATAAAAATCATCACCCCGTGAAATAAGATTTGAGATAGCTTTTAATCTCAAATCTTACCCAGTGAAATTATTGTTTTAATAAAAGCTGGATAAAAACATAACATTTGACTCCATGGATTGTATCATATATATACTACTTTTTCACTGATATTTCACAGGGTTAGAAAAATTATTCCGTAATGTTGAGCGCCAGCGCCTATTGTTCTGTCTTCTTTTAAACCATGCTTTGAGAAAAGTTTTTTAGCCATTTCTTCTGTAAACACATCTTGTGGTTGTGGACCTATACCACCAAATGAACTGGCCCAATCAATAAAAAGCACTCTTCCCCCTGATTTTAAAATTCTTTTCATTTCAAGACAAGCATTATCTTTTTTCTCCAACTGGAAAAAAACGTTTGCAACAATAATAGCATCCATTGAATTTTCTCGTAGTCGCGTTCCTCCTAAATGTTCAAGGTCTGCCCAGACTATATCTACATTGTTTAAATGTCTAATATTTCTAGCTTCGTTTTTTAATTTCTCAAGCAAGTCTTTTTGAACATCAATAGCATAGACTTTGCCTGTCTCACCGACTGCTTCTGCTGCGGAAAAAGAATAGAAACCGAAGCCGGCTCCAAAATCTGCAACATAATTACCTTTACCCAAGTCAAACTGTTCAATATTTTTTTCCGGATCTGAAAACATGATGATTTTCTTAGCGAATGACAATGAGCTTTAGAAAATCATCACCCTGTGAAATATCCGCGTTAAGCGGATAAAATTTCTACGAAATTTTATTTCACTGGGGTGGCTCTCATTACTCACCTCCATTCAACTTAATTAATTTACAATAGATATTATAACCTTATCTAAATTTAAAGTCTATAAAGTCAAAAGTGGAAAAACAAAAAAACAGGTTTCGCGAAGCGAAACCTGTTTTTTGAATTTTAATATCTTAAATACAAGTTATTGATGCAATGGAATCCCCTTCTCTCAACTTCATGATTCTTACACCTTGTGTTTGTCGTCCCAGGCTTGGAATTTCTTTAATTTCAACTCTAATTACTTGGCTCTTTTTGGAAATAGCCGCAATTTCATCTTCTTCTTCGGTAACAACTTTTGAAGCGATTATTTTACCTGTTTTATCTGTGACTTTCATCGTGATAATTCCGGAACCACCTCTTCCTTGTACTTTATATTCATCTATAGGAGTTTTCTTTCCATAACCGTTTGCACTGATAACTAAAAATTCTGGATTTTTCATTTCTTTCTTCACTACATCAGTACCAACTATAAAATCTCCTTTATCAAGTTTCATTCCGCGAACTCCGGAAGCATTTCTTCCCATAACTCTAACGTCTTTATCTTTAAATCTTATAGCTTGTCCACCTGAAGTTGAAAGAATTACTTGATCGCCCTCCGACATAAACAAAGCTGATCTTAGTTCATCTCCGGTATCGAGTGTAATTGCGATCAGACCATTTCTTCTGACATCTTTGAATGCATCTGCATCCACTCTTTTTGCTGTACCATTTTTTGTAACCAAAACAAGTGATAATTTAAGATTTTTTAATTCTTTTGGCATTGCAAGTACTGAAGTTATTTTTTCATCACCTGTAATAGAGAGATAATTTACAATAGCTTTACCTTTTGTAGCTCTTTTTCCTTCAGGCAACTCATACATTTTTATCTGATAAGCCTTTCCTTTGTCTGTAAAAAATAAAATGTCATTATGAGTTGTGGCTGTGAGAAAATGAGTAATAAAATCTTCATCTTTTGTATCAAGATCTACCACACCTACTCCACCTCTTCTTTGTTTTCTGTATTCATCTGGGTTTGTTCTTTTTACATAACCACCAGCAGTAAGGACAAGCATGCTTGGTTCATCGGCAATCAAATCTTCTTCAGAAAATGATTTTATACCGCCTTTTACTACTTTTGTTCTTCTTTCATCACCGTATTTGGTTTTAATTTCAATAAGTTCATCTTTGACAATTTTCAAAATTCTCTTTGTTTTAGAAAGAATATCTTTCAAATCTTCTATAAGAGCTTGAATAGCTTTGAGTTCATCTTCAACTTTCTTTCTTTCAAGTCCTGCGAGCTTTTGAAGCTTCATTTCAAGAATTGCATTCGCCTGAATTTCAGAAAACTTAAATTCTTTCATGAGCTGAGTCCTTGCATCATCTACATCTTTTGATTTCTTTATAAGTTTAATAATCTCATCAATATGATCTAGTGCTTTTTTCAAACCAAGCAAAATGTGTTCACGGGCCTCTGCTTTTTTCAAATCAAATTCTGTTCTTTTCTTTATAACTATTTTTCTATGTTCAATAAATTCGTCCAAAAATGTTTTTAATGAAAGTGTTTTTGGAACTCCACCTACGAGGGCAACAAGGTTGAAGTGAAATGTTTCTTCAAGTTGGCTGTGCTTATATAAATAATTTAAAACACTTTGAGGTTGAGCACCGTTTTTCAAATCAATTGCAATTCTAATATCTTTTGCTGATTCGTCTCTCAAACCTTTTATACCTTCTATTTTTTTATCACGAACAAGATTCGCTATAGCAATAATAAGTTCTGCTTTATTTATTCTATAAGGAATAGATGTAATAATAATTTGATATGCTCCCTTTTTGTCTTCAACTATTTCAGCATGCCCTCTCGTAACAACTCCGCCTCTACCCGTAGAATAAGCATGGTTTATATCTGATTGATTATAAATTGTTCCACCTGTTGGAAAATCTGGGCCTTTTATAAATTGTAACAAATCTTCTGTTGTAGCTCCAGGATTATCTGCTAAATGTAATGTTGCATCCACAACTTCACCTAAATTGTGAGGTGGGATATTTGTAGCCATACCAACAGCAATTCCAAGAGTCCCATTTAAAAGAAGATTTGGTACGGCAGACGGAAGAACTTCTGGTTCCTTTTTAGTATTGTCATAGTTTGGTCTCCAATTTACAGTTTCTTTATCTAAATCTCTAAGCATTTCACCTGCAATTTTGGACATTTTTGCCTCCGTATATCTCATGGCGGCAGCAGAATCTCCATCAATGTTTCCAAAGTTTCCTTGACCAATAATCATTGGATATCTATGAGAAAAATCTTGCGCAAGCTTCACCATTGCATCATAAACTGAGGCATCTCCATGAGGATGATAATTACCCAAAACTTCTCCAACTACTGCGGCAGACTTCCTTGTTTTCGCTCCAGATGTAAGCCCCATTTGATGCATGGCAAAAAGTATTCTTCTGTGAACCGGTTTTAATCCATCACGAATATCTGGAAGAGCTCTTTGTGTAATAACAGACATAGCATAATCCAAATAAGATTCTTTCATCTCTGTTGTTATATTTCTGTTTGAGAGAGCTTTATGTTCTCCGCTTATTTCTTTTTCTTTACTCATTGTTTTTTAATATTTGATTTTTAAACTTTGATTTTTATCATTCTACTACATTTGAAGTTGTGCTGAAACTGGAAGATGTTGAATTAGTCTGATCTATTATTTCCCCCGTTCCTTCTGTTTGTCCAGACATAATAGATGATGCTTCTGTTGAACTGCTAAAAACTTGTTCTAACATAGGTTTTGCCTTATTAAGAATTTCTGAGAATGATTTTTGTATTGAATTGATCGGACCATTTTTACTAAAAGTAATATTTTGGGTTTCGTCTTTCCATATTAAATTAATACCGGAATTAAAAATTATAATTAAAAATGTAAAAAAAATTGCTAATACAATAGAAAACATCCTTTTCTTTTCAACTGGCCATTTTCTCGCTTTGTCTATAAACTTCATTTACCCTGTTAAATTAGATTTAGTTTCTAATAAATTAACTTTTTATACCTATAAACATGATTGCATATTTGATTATTCTCACCTTTGAACTCCAGCCCCAAATCTTAACTTTAAATCTTTATCAATACAAATAAAGATTTAAAGTCATTTAACAGGGTGAATTAAACCGCTGAAATCACAACCACATCACCCATTTTTCCCTCTAAATCTTTTCTCTTTAAAGTAAGTTTGTCTACTGGCTTAACATTATCTTCACCAGCTTCCTTTAGATATTTTTTAAGAGCATCTTTTACTCCAACATCTCCGAAGTGCATGGGGATAATTATTTTTGGTTCTATTTCTACTGAAAGTTTTTCTGTTTTTACTGCATCTAAAACACCTTCATCACCAATAGGTACAAATAAAATATCAACATCTCCAAGCGCCTCTTTTACTTCAGTTGAAAGATTTATGTCTGAAAGAGCGCCTAAAAAACAAATGTTCATATTTTCTAATGTAACTGAATATATTGTATTTATTTTTTCTTTACCTCCGTACATTGATTTTGAAGCAAATCCTTTTATAAAAACATCTTTAACTTCATATTCTCCAGGACCAGAAATAACAAAAGGGTCTTTACCGTTGTAAGAAAGATTTTCTGTACCGTTCATATCTGGATGATTTAAACTTACAAGAGCTATGTCAGCAAAAAATCTTGTCGATTTAAATTTTGAATCTTTAGAAATTGGATTAAAAGCGATAGTGGTATCGCCAAATTGGACTTTAAAAAACTCCACCCCTAGGTAAGTTATTATCATGTTTTCATTATATCAAAAATGAATTAATAATCAACGATTAAAAAACAAAAATATGACAAAAAACGATCTGATAATTTATAATTCTTATCATAATTCTTGACATTTTAACTAATTAAGTTTATCGTGATGTAAACTGTTCTTTCATAGAATTCACAGACTGATAAACAAGCCGCTATTTGTTAAACTAAATTGAAAAAAGGAGGATGTGGTTATGAAAAATAACTATCTCAAGTGTATCTCAGCTGGTGAAAAAATCGTTCTTGATCCAATTGAAAGTAAAGAGCTCATCATAACAGCTAGAGATAAATTTGATTTTGTTTTTGTGTCAGCATCATACGGATTTAATGTTCCAGATAAACCAACCGAGAAAACAGAAGTGGAAGTTCTTGAGATAATCAAAAACGGTACACTTAGGGACATCTTCAAAAGTTTTGGAAAAAACATTAACCGTCTTTGTCTTACACAAAGTCAAATCAAACAGTTTAGTGAAAAGTATGTGGAATGGTTTCTTGACAATAAAGGAACTTTCTTCTTACTCAAGGGGAAGAATCAGATTTTTATTTTATATGTACGTCGAAACTTTGGTATGATGTATATAGATATGTGCGACTATGGGATTGTTAATCGCGTCCTTAAAGCTAAAGACAAACGTTGTTTTATTGTTCCAAAACTATGATTTTAGATTTGTTCATAAAGACTCTTCAATATATTCCTAGATATGTTGAGGAGTCTTTTTTTTATATTAGATCTTTACTCCTACACCTATTTTAATCGATTATTTTTATTTGATTATACTTTGTTTAACACACAATATTTACGATATTTATACTATTGGAATAGGTGTAGGGGTTTACTTTGCAAACCAATTATAGTACCCTATTGGCATTACAAGGTTGCACAGAAAGCTAACCTCGCGTAGAAGAGTAAAATAACGCGAAACTTTTTGTCAAAAATATACGCGCCTTGAAGGCGTTTTTTTATTAACGCCGACGTAGAGCGAGTAAAATTAGGAAGTATTCTTTCTAATTTTCGAGCCGAGGAGAGCGTAAAGAATTTAATAATTCTTAATATAATGGTAAAAGAAAAAGTAGTTAAAGTAGAAGACGAAAAAACAAAAGCCAAAAACAATAGTTTGATGGCTAAATTTTTCAATGATACAAAAAATCCTCCAATGGCTGGAGAAGTTATTGAAGGAAAAGTTATTGAAATAGAAAAATCAAAAGTTTATGTAGACTTACAGCCTTACGGAACAGGTATTATTTACGGAAAAGAATTTATTACAGCAAGAGATATTATCAAGAAATTAAATATTGGTGATGTCATTTCGGCAAAAATAGTAGATCATATAAATAAAGATGGTTATGTTGAACTTTCTCTCAAGGAAGCAAGACAAGCTCTTATTTGGGATGAGGCAGAAAAAGCTATTAGAGATAAAACGGTCTTTGAACTTCCAGTGCAGGAAGCAAACAAGGGAGGACTTATAGTCTCATGGCAAGGTATTATCGGATTCCTTCCAGCCTCTCAACTCAAATCTGAACATTATCCTAAAGTAGAAGCCGGAGATAAAGATAAAATATTAGATGAACTAAAAAAGCTTGTTGGACAAAAAATCTCTTTAGCTATCATTACTGCTGTACCTAAAGAAGGAAAACTTATTTTCTCAGAAAAAAATCTTGAGAAAAAGGAAAATCAAAAGAAAGCTGATAAATATAAAATTGGAGATGTACTTTCGGGAGAAATTACTGGTGCCGTAGATTTTGGTGTATTCGTAAAACTTGAAGACGGATTGGAGGGGCTTGTTCACATTTCAGAAATTGATTGGGCTTTGGTAGAAGATCCAAAAACAATGTTTAAAATCGGAGATAAAGTAAATGTAAAAGTTATTGATGTAAAAGATGGAAAAGTTTCGTTGTCTATAAAAGCTTTAAAACCAAATCCTTGGGATGAAGCAGAAAAGAAATATAAGAAAGGAGATGAAATTCAAGCTGTTATTATCAAATTTAATAAATACGGAGCCCTTGCAAGTATAGAAGAAGGAGTTTCAGGACTTGTACACATTTCAGACTTTGGCTCAGAAGCTAAAATGAAAGAAAAAATAAGTTTGGGTAAAAGCTATACTTTCAAAATAAATGTTTTTGAACCAAAAAATCAAAAAATGGGATTAAATTTCGTCAAATAATTAAGCTCAAGAAAAATACAAAAGAGGGGTGGCCTTCGGCCACCCCTCTTTTTATTTAATTTTAAAAAATAAAAAACACACCAAACAAAACTTTTTATTCTGTTTGGTGTGTTTATGGTAATAATTGTATTACCATTTCTTTGTCTATGTCTGTTTTGGAACCAGCTCGGGATATTTCTTCTCAAGCCATTCCCGAACACCTATAACGCTTTTTTGTTTCTTAGAGACAGCCAAGAGAAGTTTAACCGCTTCTTTTCTGGCTTTTACCTCCACTTGAATTACATCAGTGTCTCCAAAAGGCATGGTACCACCTCCTTTTTAAATAAGTTTGTTGTGATTTATTAACCTTCCATTAACAATTCGGAAATTTGTTAAACTTAGTAACTTTTTCTTATTTCGTATCTTCATCCTTTTGCTTCGCTCTTTTTCTTTACTTATTTTGCTCAATTGTGACAATGCATGTACTGTTATTTCCCTTCTTTTTTCTTCAATTTGATACCATGACATTTTTATTTCTCCTTTTTAATAACACCTGTCTTCAAACGTCGCGTATTCACAATGGTTTGCCATATTTCTCTTAATTCTGGGAATAACAACAACTATAAAGATTATAGTTGTCACCAGAGCTCCAAACAAGAAACCAAACAAAATATTCATTTTGGGCCTCCTTTAAAAAAATTAAACAACAATATCTAGCCGGTACTATATCATAAAAAAAATCACTTGGAAGCCAGGCTTCCAAGTGATTATTATAAATTACTATTTGTCTCTTTTTTATCAGAATTAGGCTCTACTATATTTTTACGAATTAAAATATAAATAATTACAATCACAGTTATAATTATAATATTCTGAAAACCACCAATTTTATCAATAACATTTTTCCAATAAGGACCAAGTATTCTTCCCAAAATTACATATCCTCCGCTCCAAGTTATAGCTGAAAGAAAAACCGTGGTCAAAAATACTTTTGGTTTTATTTCCAATAATCCTGCAGCCACTGAAACATAACCTCGAATATAAGGAATTAAACGTCCGAGATAAAGTCCCCATTTATCTTCTTTTGATATTTTTTCAGATAATTTTTTAATTCTCTCACAAGAAATAGGAATCCAGGAAGGTTTGTTTTTCAAAATATAATCTCCGAAAAAATAAAAAACTACATAAAGCAAAGATGTACCTAGAAAATCGGCAAAAACTGCTGTTAAAAATATTAATGGGAAACTTAAAATACCTGACCATGCAAGATATCCTGAAAATAGTAAAACTATTTCATTTGGCACGGGATTTGGAACTCCAATTTCTTGCAAAAAAACTAGTCCGAAAATTGCAAGATATCCGTAATCAGTAATATATTGAGCTAACTCTACAGGCATCCTACAAGTATAACAAAAAATATTAAAAAGCAGAAGTTGTCTGAAAATTTACACTTAATTAATTCATTATTTTTTTTTCAATATAATACGAAAAATATCCTTTGTATTTTTTCTGCAATTTCTTTATTTTCCAATCATTTGGCGTAATTAATTTTCTACAATTCTTTGAACCACACGTACAAATAAATTTTTCTATTTTCGAAAAATAAGCATCTGTCATTGCATAATCAAAAGTTATTTCTTCGCCAGACTTAATGTCACACATAGTTTCTAATATTATTTGGCCTTTTATACCACAATTGGGATTGCAACTATGATTGATATATTCTGCTTCATCTACTTTCTTGTTTTTTGTTATCTTTTTCAAAAAAAAATTATCAGCTATTTGTAGACTTTGGGTGTCGGCTTTATCCATTTCTTTTGCTGAAATTACTAAACCACCAAAAATTGCCACTGTTTCCCCTTTTTTAATTGGTTTAATAGCAAAAATACCATATCCTGATTTCGAGTTTTTTCTGCGAACCTTATGTGTTAAAAAATTTTCTATATGCATTGCTTTCTATTATATTCCTAAATTATTTCATAACAATAGTTATTTATTCTTAGTATTTGACAAATAACATAATTCGACATATATTCTCGAGAGATGTGTCTCAGAAAAGTAATGATATTTTCATATAGTTATAAAAGACTTTTCACAAAGGAGGTAGAACTATGGCAGGAATAAGAAAAAATCCAAGTGCCTTGAATAGTGTGGCTTTTGACTTTTATGTTTTTAAGAATAATCCTAGTAATGGGCATTACCGTGGCAGAGTATTTTGCCGAAACACAAGAAAAAGTTGCCCATTTAATTCTTACAGAAACGAAAAGTCAGACATTATGGCATGGATGGAACAGGAAGCATAATCAGTGATCGGGCGTAAAATTTAATCGGAAGAAAAAATAAATAAAGAGGGCATATTTTGTCCTCTTTATTATTTTATTAATAAAAAACTGCCCGGGATAGGTGGTCCGGGCAGTTCATACTATTTAATTTATAATCAGTGGCCGTTCAGTGTTCCAATACTCCTTTTTTAAAGAATACCATTTATTTCCAAATGGTTTTTTACTTTTTTCGATATAACCTCGCAAAAACAAAAATGAGATAGTCTTATAGATAGTGCGAATGCTAAAATTCTCAGTTTCATCCATAAGATCCTTAACAGTCTGGTGTAGCTCTTTTATAAAAATTTTTTCTTTTTTATGAAAAGCTATCCACACACCGTCTGCAACTTGGCCTTTTGAAGCCGAAATCCTGATATCGCTTTTAATCTGCTTATAAAAATATGATTTTCCTTTTTTAAAGCGTAATAATTCATTTCTCAAAAATCTACGCAATAAAAAAGAATTTACAGTCCCCCTCTTTATTCCGGTCATACTGACCAATTCATTTGAAGTAAACTCATTACCTTCTTTTGTTTTAATAAAAGCAATTAGTTTTAAATAACAGTTTGCAGGAATCCTTTTGTTTCCTTTATTCCCTCTTGGCATATTTTATACCTCCTTAAAAAATTATTTTAAGAACAAATCTACACTCAAGCTAACATAAATACGCAAAATAGTCAATTTTTTTGGTTCTATAAGTATTACTTAGAGTTACAAAACTTACCTTTTTGTAATTCACGGAAGTATTAGTGTGGTGAAAAACTTAATACTTGAGGTCGAACCTCAAGTAAATTTTATTCTTATTTAATGTTAATAATCGGAGGATTTTTCTCTTAGTAAATTTTACAAACTATCCTGTCAGAGATGAATTCACGCTGCGAGACCTCGCGATCTCTAACAGGACGAGTTTATTTTCATTGTTGCCACATCTCTTCCCTCCGTAACAATTGATTCAAGGCCATCAGCAGCTTTTTTCATGATTTTTTTCCAGCCATCAAGTTCATTGGGCTTAACTTTTCCAAGAATTAAGGCAATGACATCTTTTTCTCCTGAAGGTTTTTTCATCTTACCACTTGGAGTTATTGGTGAAATACCAATTCTCATTCTTATAAAAACTTCGGTCTTTATTGCTTTAATGACTGACTGAACTCCTTTATGTCCACCAGCACTTTTATTGAATGATATTTTTATTTTTCCAAATGGAAGATCAAGATCATCATGAACTATGACTAGCGTCTCGGCTGCCTTCTTACTTTTTATTAAAAACTTAACTGCGTCCCCAGATTTGTTCATAAAAGTATTCGGCTTTACCAAAAGTACAGTGTTCTTCCCTATCTTAGCTTTAGCAACTTCAGATCTAATTTTCTTATCTTCTTTCCATTCATCAATATCCAAACCTATTTTTTTTGCCAAAGACTCAACAGCAATTCTACCTGTGTTGTGTCTTGTGTTCTCATATTCTTGGCCCGGATTGCCGAGACCTACAATTATGTAATTCATAAATTAAATAAATTAAAATCTAAACTATTAAATATGTATACATATTAAGATTAAAAAAAGGTAATGTCAAAAATTTTAAAGCCTGCCCCGTAGTTAAACTTGTCCTTCAACAAGTTTATGGTACTAGAGTGTAAAGTTGTTTATTATCTATAATTAATTTCAAAGCACTAATTTTTAAATATGACTTTTAATTATATTTTGTTATAATACTTTAGAACGTTATGCAACCGTGAAAAAACGAATTGCAAATTTAATAAATGGAGGGATTGTTTTATGGAAAAGTCAACATTGGCGCAAGCGAATCAGATTTTGAATCTGATCCAACAGCAAGATGTTTCAAAACAAAATCTTCAAAGTCTGATCGAGTCGGGATTATTGGTAGATTTACTCGACGCTGATTTTGCAAAAATTAACAGATCAAAATTTCTTGAAGCTCTTGGTTTTACAGGTGGAAAACGTCGTCAGTACACTATAACGACTGGGATTTGGAATATCAAAGATCTAATCAATCTTATTGAACAGAAAAAACACTTTGATATTAATAATCACACTGAAACATTCGCTGTAAAAAAATGTCCTGATAGTACACACACGGTACCAATAGACCTTTTTAGAGGAAGTTTTACATCAGAATTTTTCTGCCAATTGGGAAAAAGAGATTTCAGACCATGTTGTATTGAAGAATTTCTTGCATTTTTTGTCTGTTACCCAACAGATATCATGGTTTAAAGAAAGAAACGGGTTGCTATCTTTTCTCTTTTCCCTTCAAAATCTCCGAAATAATTTTGTATCTTCGGTCTTTTCTCAGTCCGCGATGAACGGATAATTTTGCTTTCAAATGGGAGAAAGAACCATCGA
>JBDRJU010000008.1:0-4085 GCA_043814645.1 bacterium
CAAAAGCTATATAAATAATCGTAGAGAATAAATCATCTATCCCTTGCTGGGTGATTATAAATGTCAAAATTCCGCCAAGCAGTAATAACAATGCTATGGGTAAATTTATTAATTTATTTTTAATCTTTTTATTCATATAACATACATCATTGAACAGTTAGTCTTAATTAGTTCATGGTAGCAGATAATTTTATATGCGTCAAAGAAGTTCTAGCTCTTAAATCAAACATTAAATATAAATTTTTTTATAATCTTTTGAGATTTTGAATTTTGCTTTGTAATTTTGCCCCGAGAAATTCAGAGAATTTCCGGGACTAAAGTCCTTGAGATTGTTTTCAATCTCTAAGGGCATTTTGCATTTTGACTTTTGAATTTTATTTGCTTTTCTCCAAATAATATTTACTCGGACCGTCTTCAGGGACAATTTTCAACACTTCTTCGAATGCCTTCTCTTGATATATCCCAGTGTAAGACAAATAAAAACAATAATGAGTATAATTGATACTGTTAAAAAAATTGTTTTGATTATTAATTTTGGAATTGAGAACCACAAAAATAATGTATAGAGCAATGCTATTAAGAGAGGGGTTATAGTGAGTATATAAGTTGATCCGCTCCATGAGAAAGGCTGCGTATCTCTCAATTTTGCCGCCTCCGTGATTGGTTTATGACCCTCTGGATAATTCGACTCAATAGCTTTCCCTATTTTAAGAAATAAGTCAACGTTACTTCTGCCCCGGAAACCTAATGCACACCAAATGAAGCTTATGGCGAGACCTAATATACAAATACCGCCTAATAAAAAAGAGTGGTTGGTAGTGATTTCTTCATTGATATTCGCATAAATAGTTGCCCATGCTAATATTAGAATGGAATTGAATAGGAGAAAATTATTAAACCTATTCCATGAAATTGATTCTGCGCCATTAATCAAAGCGGGTAAAGCTTGATATATCAAATTTTTTGTCTTGTTAGGCATTTGGTCCTCCAGATTATTGTCATTTTTATTTTTCATTTAACATAAAATGAGCGGCAAACCGAGCCTCCAGCTGAAGAAGCGGCGAGGATTATCCGCTGGATTGAGTTGTTATAAATTTTATTTATTTCCCACTTTATCTGCCTCAATTTCTTCTCTTACCCATTTAATCTCTTCCAACCATTCATTCTTAATTTCATCTCTCCATATATTATATTCTTCTTTAGCTTTTTTATTTTTATCATCATTATGGAGTGTGAAGTTGAATTTTTTATCATCCATTGTAGCTATAAAATCAATTATTTGATTAAATACTTGTTCATCTTTTATGTCTTTATTCTTTAGTAAAATCCAATGGATTAACCGTGTTATATCATATTTTGTTCGTTTTCCTTTTCTAAAATTATGCTCTAATCCAAAATGACTTTTCACAAAATTAATATCATCTGATGTGCCTACTATAAGTTTTTCTATTTTATCGATCTTATCTTTTATAGAAGAAAGCGATTCCTTAATCTGTTCAATTTCAAAAGAATAATCTTTGAACATTGTTATCCCTCCTCATTTTCTAACATTTTAGCATAACAATCATCACAAATTGGTTGAGTTTTTGCTTCTCCTAGACCACCAAGAGTAATAGGTCTTTCGCAAGTAGATACTTGTTCTTCGCCACATATTGAGCATTTCATAAAATCCTCTTTATATTTTATTGCTTTTTTGTCGATTACATTTTTCACATAACAGTTGAATATTTCTGGCAGTGCTAGAGCCTCCTTGGCTCACAGGAATTATATGGTCAAACTCTAAATTTTCTTGGCTATTGCATTCTACACAGCGACCACCATCTCGTCTCCATACAAAGATGCGAACTTCTTCAGGGATACTTTTTCTTTTAATCTCATCGGTAGAATATTGAGTTGAGAATTTTTTCTTTAATCGTTCAAATTTTTTTCTTTCTTTATCTATGGCTTCCAACAGTATTAATTTAATCTTTTCATCATCCAGTGTTCTTTCATAGTTATTTAATTCAAATAGCCATTCTCCAAATAGAAATTTATTCTCTATGAGGAGTGTAGGGGCTTCCATATTTTTTGCCTTTTCGTACTTTTCTTTTTCTTCGTTATTTTCAAATTTTTCAGGATAGGGAAGGTCCAAAGTGACTCCCTTGTTGTCATCTAGAGATATGTGCCATTTCTTAAAAGCAATTATTTTTGCCATAATTTATTTTTCAAACTTTATTTGGTCTTGATATTTATCTTTAGCAAAGCTTATTATCTCTTTATTATTTTTAAAAATCACAAGTCGTTCTTTAGGGCCCATAGCGTTATTAAACTCAAAGTGGGGGCTTGTTTTTTTAATTGTTTCAATAACTTTCTCCTGAAACTCACTAGTGTGTTTTTCATCTGGGTGTACAGAATAATAAATGCCATCAAATCCTGCCTCTATTGCGTGTTTTGCAAATAAACAACTATCCTTATAGTTTTCTTTGCTTCTTTTTCCGCCTACTAATTTTTCGAGGCCTTTAAATGATTTTTTTATATCATTTACTCTGTTAGTTGGACCCTGTAAATTTAAATCAATAATTCTTAAATTTTTATTAATAAAATATACTTTTTTTGTTTGTTTCGAACCGCCTACTTCTTTTTCTCTTTCAACGGGGTCTTGTGCCAAGTAACAAACTTCAATGCCTTTTGGAGCAAATCTACAGGTATATTCATTTTTGTTTCTTTCACGAAATAAGCTAATTTTCCCGTTATCGAAATCTATATCGAAAGCCCAGTCTTTATTTAATATCCACGTATTTATATCTTTCGCACTCATTTCAAACTTGTTTTTGAGAATATTAGGAGTTATATTCATTTTTCATTTTTTCCTATAACATAAAAATCAGCGGCGTGACGAGCCTTCCCGAATCCGATTTAGCGGCGAGGATTGTCCGCTCGATTGATTTGTTATAGAGTTTTCTTATACGTTCTTTCATTTATTTGACACAACAACATAACTGACGCAACCCAAATGCATTGTTTTTTATTTTTTTCGAAATCATCTTTTTTGTGCAAACTAAAACTCAAATCTTGAACTATCTTTTTTTGTTTATCAGATGGGAATGAAACGATGGTATCTTCTATGGAGGCTGAAATCTTTTTAATATTGTGCGCGTAAATATTTCGTAAATCAGATAAAGCACGTATGAATTTACATTCAGGTTCCTCTAGTAGCGATAACTTTTTTAACAAAGCTAATTTACCAATAGGATTCGAACACATATCGAGCTTCAGAAAAAAAGATCGCAATTCCGGTTTAACAGATATTTTAGCAATCAATTCAGACAGCAAGGCTTCAAAAATAGCATAGGTCTTAATGATAAAGCTCCAGTCATTTTCATTTGGTAGCGAATGCATAAAGCCTTGAGGCAAATTGCATTTATTTTCTAAGTCTTGAATATGTAAACTAAATGCTATTGGATCCATTTTTATTTACCTCTAACGTCGCCCCTCACGGGCGGCGGTACGCCGTACCGTGCAGTGCTTGGTTTGGTGGTTTCTACTTCATCTGGACCCAGACACGCTTGCCTTTCTTCAGATTCCAGAGGTACATCCGATTGCCGGTCAGCAGCGCTTTGTATGGCGGCAACCACCAACCCGTGTCGTATCGGTCATACTGCGGAATGGACAAGAGTGAACCGTCCGCCAACTTGAGGACGGCACCATCTCCCAGTGACTCGACTACGGCAGTCAGGAACCCGGTGCTTGTGGCGTATGTCCCGCCAGCATGAGTCGCAATGATCTCGTCACCATCGACGTAGGCGATGGCTACCTTTACCGTCTTCTTGTTTTTCAACACGACATCCTGAAACACAATGATGATGTCGTCAGTCACTAGCGCAAGAGTCGGTGACGACAACACCCAGCTTGAACCACCGAGAAGTTTGATCACCTTTCCGTCCTTCTGTGCGATTGAATCAGACAGGTATTCCACCTTCTGCATTCCGGGGGCAGCAATAGCCTCGCCTGCGACCAGAGCAACAAGAGCAATGATGGCAATCCAGTTACTCTTCTTCATTTTCTCCTCCACCGAATATATATCATTGAACAGTTACTCTTAATGA
>JBDRJU010000009.1:0-9489 GCA_043814645.1 bacterium
TTTTCACCCAAAATATTATCTCCCCGACTCCACTTAAAATTCAAATCTCTAGCTGGTATTTTCACACCATTAATCGTAATATCAGGTACTGCGATTATTTTTACTACACCTTCAGCCAAAAAATTTGGTTTACCTTTATAAAAAGGTAGAGTATATGACAGTGGCTCTATTATCAAATCTACACCAGCAGGAGAAATTTCTCTCGATGTTTCCTTTATTATTCCATCGGAAGTTTCAACTACAACCCTAACTGCTGTTTTTTGACCGCCACTTTTAGTTTTTATTATAATACTTTTACTTGCTGTTTCTTTTCTTGCTATACCATCTATATACCAAATTATTTTTGATGAATCTAAATCTAGTAATTCACTTGATAATGTTATCACAACGCTATCTCCTGCCCGAGGGCTCGATGGAAAAATATTCAGATCAATCGATGATATTGAATTAGAAACTGACTGAGCTAAAGCAATATTAACAATAAAGAAAAAAGCTAATAATATTAAAGAGATTTGAATTATTTTTTTTAAAAAACCTGACATCTTGTGGTGAATTATATCATAGGATTTTGTTGCGGAATAGTCCCATAAACAATTTATGAGAAGCTATTTTATTTATTAGGAATTAGCTTGTAGCTTCTTAGCTTTTTAGAAATTAGAACTAATATAAATTTAGGAATCCTAAGAAGCTAATAAGCTACCCTCTACCACCTAGCTTATACTCCCTGGGCCATTTTTAACTCTTCCTTGGCCCTTTGAATGTTTAAAAGTTGTGATGGATCTGATGTGATAATTTGGTCTTCAGTATAGGAAGCAATAATTTTAATAGCCACATGTTTTAATCCCACAAAGAACATTCCCTCCCCTATGTTTGACTCAAGTAAAAGATATTTTTCCTCATCAGTAAGATTAAATACTTTTTGAAGATTATCTACAACTGTAGGAGACTGTTTCAAAAGTACCAATATAGAAGAGTTTGTAACAATAGGAAGACCATAAGGAGATTTTAGGAAGTCTTCCACATCCTGAGTGATTGTGGCTAGTCCCAAGAAATATTTTCTTCCTCTTTTTGCCATTGAGAACAAGAAAGAAGCAGCATCTTCAGATTTCATCATTATCCATGCCTCATCTACAACCAAGAGTCTTTTCTTTCTATTTCTTTTTACAGCGTTCCATATATAGTGAGTAATAATATACATAGCTACGGTTTTTAGTTCCTCCTCCATATCTCTGATAGAAAAAACTATAAATTTATAATTTATATTGATATTTGTTGGTTTGTTTAAAAATCCCGCCCAAGTTCCTCTAGTGTATTTTGAAAGTCTTTGGACTATAGATTCAGCGCCTTTCATTCCAGAAAGCACAAGCTCAAAATCAGAAAGAAGCGGTGGCTCAACATTTGAAAAATCAGAATCTGGAGTAATGTCTTTAAGTGCATAAGTTTCAGAAATGGCTCTGTCTATGATAGCGTCTTCTTCCGGTGTGAGTCCACTAAGCATTATTCTGAAAAGTCCCACAAGATTTATAATATTACTTCTTAAAACGTCTGCAGAAGATTCATCTTCAGACGGTACAGGTAAATCAAAAGGATTTATATGGCTTGTTGAATTAAGAGAAATGTTAAAAGATTTTCCTCCTGTTGCTTCTGCTAGGAATTGATATTCTTTTTCTGGGTCAATAACAATAACATCTGTATCAAACATAAGACTTCTTAGAATTTCTAATTTTGTACAGTATGATTTACCAGAACCAGATTTTGCAAAAGTAACAGAATTATAGTTTTCCAAAGAAAATCTATCAAAAATAACCAAACTTGCATTGTGCCTGTTTATACCATAAAGAATACCCTTGTCCGATGTGAGGTCGAAAGAAACGAATGGAAAAATACTAGAAAGGGGTGAAGAATTGAGCTTGGAATGCACATCAATAAGATCAGTTGCTATTGGTAGTGTGCTTTTAAAGCCTTGTTCTTGTTGAAAAAGAGCGGGTTTTACATAAATAAGCTTGGATTCAAGAATGGATTTTATTTCTGATTCTATCTTATCTAATTCATCCTCGTTATCACCATATAATGTGATATAAATTCCTACATCAAAAAGTTTTTCTTGGGCCTGCATGAGGTTGTCTCTCAAAGATTCAAGGTCTTGATACGCAGTATCAAGCATTGGGTCTCTAACCAACCCCTTTTTTTCTCTAGTATTTATTTGGCTTTGTACTTCAGCCACTTTTTTTTGAAATTGTCTCAAAACTTTAGCCGTATCAATAGGATGAATAAAAATTGAAATATTAAAAACTTTATCAAGATTTATAACTGGAGAAAACCAACTTTCTGACAAGAAACGAGGGTATGAAATGACAAAAAAAGTTCTAACGATTTTTTCACCCAAATTTAATTGTTTTGGGGAAATTTTTAATGCAGATGGCGCAATAATATCTTTTAATTCCAAAATACCAGCCTCATATATTTCTTGTGGCAAGAATGAAGTCAATTGCTCGTCTTTCTTTTTTGGTTGTAAAAAGTCTAGGATTCCCATTTTTTTGTTAGCTGATTAGCTTGTAGCTTCTTAGCTTTTTAGGAAATGCATTAATTGTATTCCCTAAGAAGCTAATAAGCTAACTCCTACTTCCTGCCTATGCTGGCATTATTGGTTTTTCCATATCTCCAGGATTAAATATCTTATAAAATAGTTCGACAATTTCTTCTGTTCCAAGCTGAATGGTTTTGATACCACATCTTGATAACCCTTGAGAAATTGCGCCAACCCTCTGCTCCAATTGTGTCCTGCTTTCCTCAAAATGATTTGTTTTACTCATACCGCTAGTTTGTTGCTTATTCATTAATTGGTCTAGCGGATTTCCCGATGAACCAATAATTCCCGGAGAAAAAGGTATTACAACAAAAAATGTTTTTGTCATTATACTTGTCTGATCCACAAAATTTTTTACGAATTGCATATATTCTTTTATTTGTATTTTCATCAAATCCCCTACCTCGTTTCTATATCTTCCTTCAAGCATAGATATATAAGGTCTGATATCTAGTTCCCTAGATTGTATTGATATTTGGACAGAAAAGTCCAACCCATTTAAGAAATTTTGAAATTGCATTATAACACCTTGTTGTTCCTCTGTTGATTTTAAGGCAAAATTTATAGATGAAGCCATAACAACAGCTCTCATTGAACCATCTTTTAATATAATTACCCCATCACGAATTTCTCTAATGGGGACAAATTCTTGTGTTGCTTTTGAAACTGCCATTTTTTTAAATTAAAAAATCAAAATTAAAAAAGTAAAAATCATTTTTTACCTCGCAATGTAATTATACTAGATCCGAGGATATTTGCTAATTCTGTAGCCTCTTTTATCAATGATTCAATGTTTTGCTCTGGTAATTTATTAGAATCGTTTAAAATATTAAGCCAAAAAACAGTTTCGTTAGCTGATTTTAGTGCATAGTTTAAAAAATTTGTAAAATCTTTCTTACTGCTTCCAGCCTGAGCCTCTATAATATTTGCACCTATACTGGTGGCACTTCTTATAAGTTGTTTTGATATGATTGTAAAAGAAAGACTTTTTTGTGAAACTACGTCTACTAGTTTTATTATGTTTAATGCAAAAATATAACTTCTTTTTTTTATATCTTTATCTTGCATTTATTTTTTAATTTTACTTTTTGCTTTTTAATTTTTTCCTTCTTCTCTAGTGACAGGATTCAAGCTTTCTTTTATATCTAAACTCCAAGTTAAGTCTTTAAGTTTACTTTCAGACATTTTTGGAACAGAGATTAATGATTTTGTTTTTTGCATTTGTCCTACAAGTTGAGAAATTGGTTTTTTCTCGGCTTTTTTCCATAAATATAATTTATCTCCGATAGAATAATAAAAAAATGACTGCACTATATCAATAAACGGCTTGTTATTTATTTTATAGAAAGCAAGCGCAAGAGAAAAACCCGCGATAGGAATGATGAGAAGAACCGCCAGTAATTTAAAAGGAATATAAATATAAAGAGCGATACAGGCTCCAGCTCCTCCAGTCAAATACAAGAATTGTTTTAAGGTCAAAGGGCCAAAAATTTTGTCTTCTATTTCTATAAATTGTGGGACTTGGAATTGCATGATTGATTTTTAATAAGCGAAGCGACTATAAAAATCATCACCCCGTGAAATATTTTGCTTCAGCAAAATAAAAAATTAATATTTTTTATTTCACTGGGGTTAAGTAAATTATATTTACCACACTTATTTATTTTATAAACCTATTTTATCATAATATACCAAACGCTTATAATACCGCCTCCCTATATGGATCACTTGAAGGTTTAGATTTTTCTGGTAATTTTGTTTTTTCTTCAACTATAATATTTTTTTTGGGTATGACTATAGTACTAGTTAATTTTGCCTCAACTATATTGTTAACTGGAGAGATATTTTTATGAAACGGTTCTACTGGCTTAGATGTTAGAGAAGATATGGTGGGTAGCATGATTTTTGGAGCAATTTCAGGAAGATTATTTACTCTTATCTCTATTCCCTCTTTTGCCATTTCCGGATGAATGTTTGGATATGGATTGTTTGATTTTAAAGAACTGAGAGAAATAGATTCACTTCCTTTTATTTTTTCAGGATTTTCTATTCCAGCAATTACATCTTCTTTTGCAGGATTATTTATTTTTTCATTAATAATTTTCTCTTCCTCTAGTATCTGGTCATTTATTTTTCTTAAAGATTCTCTAATACCCTTAAATACTGACTCGTTTACATCATGAGCAACAACAGATGCTTGGATACTTGATAAACCAACATTTTTTATAAGATTGTTTACATATTGATCTAAGGGCTCTATCCCAGCCATTACCAATGTAGTTTCAGCTTCAAGTTTTCCTGCTTGATCTATCATCAATTTATTATTTCTAACAATCTCTTGTAGTTTTTGGGGATAATCAATGGAATAAATAGCCTGTTTTATTTCAGGAGGCAATGTTTCTATATAATCTTTAAAATCTTTGTCGTCTTGCATATTTTTTTATTTATTATTTTGTTTTCAGAGCTTCCTCTTTTTTGTCTTGGCTTGTTCCGGATTCTTTTTCCAGTCTTATTCTTTCTGCCGCTTCTGCTTTACCAATTGCTTCAAGTTCTTTTTCTCTTTCAGTTTTTTCTTTTGGCTTGTCTCTCATAATTTTCGCTGCTATTTCTCTATTCTCACTTCTTTGAAGCGTATTAAGCATAGAGGTCTTTCTAAAGTTATTAGCCATATTTTCTCTAACTTTTTTCAATCTTTTAATCGTTTCAATTTTTTTAGTAAGGTTTTTAGGTATTTGATTTTTCTGCAAAAATTCTCCAGCTTCATCTGCTTCCTTTTCTACTTTTTCTATCAGTTTCTTTTCTTCATCATTCAATGTTTTACCCGCGAAATCTTTCTCCATTTTATTAAATGCAGCAATTTTGGCTTCTGCGGCTGAAAACATTCCAGCTATATCGCCTGTTTTTGGTGATTCTTTGGCTGCTGTAGTGGATTTTATTTTTTCACCCGTTTCGGTTGTTTTGTTTGTTATTTCTGTTGTTTGTTTATTAATTTGTTCTATTTTTTCTTTAATTTCTTTTTCTCTAACTACATCAGTTGTTCTTTTTAGTTCCTTTTCTAACTCAGTCTTTTGTGTATCTAATCCTCCTTTTTCTTTGTTTAAGTTTGTTTGTTGATTCTTTAATTCTGATATTTCTTTTTCTTTTTCTTTTTCATATACTTCTTTCAATTGTGGAGTGAGAGTAGTATCAACAACTTTCTGCTCGTATTCTTTAGCTGATTTTTCTCCCTCTTTAGCTTCTTTTAAAGCTTTATCAGCTATTGAAGCTTGCATACCCGCATAACCAGTCTGCCCTTTTCCATAAGTGCCACCTGCTTGTGCAAATCTTTTATCTACCATTCCACCCAATTGTCCAACACCTGCTTTTCCAGTAGCTGTACTCCTGACATCAAACGTGCTCGATGCTGTTCCTTTAATCCCTCCAGAAATAGTTTTTACAACCCCACTACCAAAACCTTTTTCTCTACCATAGGCTTCAAGTCTTTTTCCTACTGTACTATTTGCAAGAGCATTTGCTCCTCTTCCAATGGTCTGTCTTGCAAGTAATGCTGTTCCTCCAGTAGTCGCTCCAAGAGCAAGACCTCCCGCTACAGAAGCAATTTTGTCAGCCATACTACCTATAGGCCCACTTAGGTTCTTTACTATACTTACCGCTTTGATCAAAAGAAATACTATAAGATAAAAATTGAATATGAGTATTATGGGGTTTGTTGTTGGTTGAGTTGCTATGACTTGAGAAAGTTTGATTGTTAGTAACATGAAGAACATAAGTATTGGAGCTATCAAGGCTTGATCAAAAAGATTTTTCCACCAATGCTTAGAAGCTTCTCCTAAACCTGGAACAACTTTTCCAACAAATCCTATAGGAGAAGTTATCATTAAGAAAATTAACATTGCAAATCTACCAATAAGGACCGCGGCAAGTAACATAAATACATAAGAGGTTATTATAAACAATACTAATCTAAAGACAGAATTTATTAGCCCACCGATGCCTACTATAGATGATATTTCGGTATCATTACCAGCACCTTTAACATCAAACATTGTTGTAAGACCTAAACCGTCCATAATCCTTCCACTTAAATCAATCTGAGAGGAAGTACCACCAAAAGTATTCGTAATTTTTGTTATTAGATTTTTGGTTGCATTATTAGAGGTATTTGTTGTTAAAGTTATTTGATTATATAAAGCAGTAGCTACTAAATTATTTGCGTCTATAATTATTTTTGTGGTAAATAAACTAAAATTAATTAAAACTGCTGAAATAATAACAGACACCAAAATATCTTTTTTTGTAGTACTGGTTATAATTTGTTGTATAGCAGCATACAGGAGTATAAATATAAAAGTAATATTTGCCGTGTCTCTTATTAAAGTCCAAACACTTTGTATGACGGCGGTCATTGTTGTAAAACCTTCACCATACATTGTATACTGTACGGAAAAATCTAGAATATTACCAGCAATAGCCAAATAAATTGAAGCCAGTGGTATAGCAATGAATTCAATAAGACCAGCTACAATTGTTGTTGCAATCCCTATTACACCTCCAGCTACATTAACGGCCGCATCACCGATTGTTTTACCAATCCAATCCAAACCCCATGCAGCATGTGCGGTATTAACATTGAAAAAACCAAACAATAGAATGGTAGCAAGAATAAGTACAACTGATTTTTTTGTAAAAAATCTTTTCATTTAACGAACAAATTATAACACTTGCAAGAAATTAAATAAAGGTAAAACATAGTTAGTCTCTTAGTTCATAGCCGTTTAGTTTTTTTAGGAAATTTATTACATTTACTAGTAAGCTAAAAAGCTATTTTCTATCACCTAGTTGGCCGTGCTCGTTGCAGAAGTTATTTGTAATACTTTAGTTAAATCTATTGGACACAAAGAAGAATTATACATACCTTGTACTCCGCGAAGCCACGTTTTTATATTTCCTACCATTTTTTCTTGAGAGTCTGTGTTAAAAGACGTTGAATTCACTGGAATCATAGCGTCTGTTATTTTTGTAATATTTCCTGCACCACTTACATCAGAAGAAGCTTTATTTAATATGACTAAATGAGCGTCAGAGTTTTTTAAAGCAGTTTTTATTACCTCTAGATTCCAAGGAATAGACGCGATTGTTCTGTCTGAATTGGATATTCCATCTATGTTTGTTATTACATTTGTTCTTATAAGTAATGATCTAAGGACAGAATCGGTTCTACCATAATTCATATTACACGTGCTTGATGTTGCAAAAACATTCCTGCCTTTTGTTAGGACATTTTGTGCAATTTTATAATTATTCTGATATGACAGTTCCGATTTTGCCAGAGAATTTATAAGAATAGTTGAATTATTTTTGGCTTGACCTAGTGCACTATATCCACCAGTATATGGTTCATTATATCCTGCATTAATATTATTAGGAATAATATATCCTTCAGAGGTAGTACTATGGGTCCAACCGGGGGGGAGAATGGATATAGTAGAAGTGGGAAGAATGAAATTCCACCCAGGAGGTATGTCCGGTTCTATGTCTATGTCTGGATCATGAGAGTAAATAATTGTTCCTGTGCTAAATATAACTGGAGGTATGTTCGGAAGTGTGGAAGTTGGAATGTTTAATGTAATAACAGTACCGTCAGTCTTGGTCCAATTGTCAGTATTTCTCCAATATGTCCAATTTTTATTTACATCGTTTAATTTGGAGTAATTATTGTTTATTGAGGCTAGCCACGCTTTATTTACAGCAGCATTATAAGCATAATAACTGTCTAGATCTGGATCCAACACCCCTTTTTTTAATTGACTAATTGCTTTTGAAAGAAGAGCATCAACAAGGGTAGAAAATATAGTATCTATACCATCAGATAAAGCTGCTGTAAGCTCGTTTTGTTCTACATCAGTTGTGGCTTTTTGCGTAAGCATTCCGGTGATAACAGAGCCCGGCGTTTTTACAGTACAGTTTTTGTTGATATGAATACCAGGTGACGCAGAAAGAAAAGACGAACCAGTCACAGGGTTTGTAAGAGAAAGAGGAGATGAAGGATTTGGTGGAGTAGGTCTACTACCAGGCATATCCATATATTCCTCAGAGCTTCCAATTCTATTACCCTTTGCATCTATGTAAGTATCAATACATCTTCGGAAAGATAACGCACCTTGTCCGGAGGCAATGTCTATCGTTTTCATTTCTTTTGAAGTTTGTATTTGTGCATCCATCTCGCCTTTAGCAATAAGATATGCACCAACCGGATTATTTTGAGGATGTAATGTCGTATTAAGCCAAGAATCCCACCCACCCTGACTTGTAAAATTACTTTGTCCAGTAATGTTAGCTCCGTTTATTGTTACGCTTCCGCTAACACCTATTGGTGCATAACGTATATTTTGTTCAACTTTAGAAAGAGTACAACCTAATATGTTAGTTAAATTGGCACTATATTGTAAGCTGAGAGCTAATTTTACTTGAAGTCTAAACGGGTCACAAAGGAAGCTTAAACTACTATCTTTAATAAAATCTCCAACAACTTGATCTAATACTCCGTTTTCTCCGGTCATAAATGTATTAAAGTCGGCTACATATGCAGGGTTGCCATTCATACCGCTATTTATCCAATTTACTGTTTCTTGCGTCACATTAGATATGAGTCGTCTTGCCAAAGATTTCGCTGTTGCCGCAAGTGATGCCGTTAATATTTTTTCTCCAAACTCCCAAGTCATCTGGCCCAGATTTGAAGGATCAAAAGTAACCCCCCAAGCCTCTGCTTTTTTAGGAACAGTTAAAAAAGACAAATTTATTGATAATATAGAAACTATAAGTAAAAATGATATTTTTTTTATAAGGTTTTTTTGCAGATTCATTTGTGTTAAATTATATAACTATCTTGGTATTTTTAAAAT
>JBDRJU010000010.1:0-7751 GCA_043814645.1 bacterium
AGTGTATACCAGTTCATAAAACTACGCAAGACCTTGTGCATAGCCTTGAACGATAGTAGTCCACCCCAGCATGGTAACAAAAAAGCTCTCAATTAAGAGGGCTGTTTTGTTATGCCTGCCTTCAGCTTAGGTAATCCTTAGCCGAGAAGGGGCTTACGCCCACAGGCACACCCGCATTATATACTACTGATGATTATTGTACAAGTGGGTCTGTTTTTTATCAACTTCTGGCTTTTTGTCATATTTTGGATCAGAGTGCTTATTTATAAGCATAAATATTCTCATTACCCTTTCGGCACTTTCTTTGGCTTCAGCATCTGAAATCTTTTCATTAAATTCTTTCTCATATATTGCTTTGTAATCTGCAATGGCTTTGAGTGATAATGTCATGGTGTTCTGTATAGCACAGGTATATGAACTTGGCAAAAAAGACAAGAGCATTTTAAACATGCTTTGTCAGGCTAATTCATCAAGATAGCCAAACCCATCCATTTGGATATTTTTTATGGCAAAAAGTGGATAACTGCGGTGGGCGATACAGGACTCGAACCTGTGACATCTTCAGTGTAAATGAAGCGCTCTACCAACTGAGCTAATCGCCCAACTCATGTAATATACATGAAAAAATCGGAAAAACAAATAAAAAACTGGACAAAAATGCACGATTTAAAAATTGTGGTCCCAAACCAATTTTAAAAACGAAGATAAACGGCTTTTCCTTTGGGTCCCATCCCAAACTCAAAGCTTCGGCAGTATCGTGAGTACACTTATCTCTCCTTACAGGAGCTGTATACCTTTCGTATCGTACTCACTACGTTCCGTACGATATACTCAAGGTTTTTCGATTTCTGCACGCAAGCAAGTAATCTTGCTTGCTCGAAGGCACAATTTAAAAACCGCCTTAAGCGGTGATTAAATTGTGCCTTCGGCAGGAATCGAACCTACATCAAAGCCTTAGAAGAGCTCTGTTCTATCCATTGAACTACGAAGGCAATATGGATAATCTGATACACAATACTAGAATTTATAGAATAAATCAAACTTTCATCTTAATTTCACTTTTTCTTAATTTTATTTTTACTTTTTACTTTTTTATTTTTGATTTTACAAAGAAGGGTCAACTAAATTTTCCAATTTTAGAGTCGTTATTTTAGATTTTTTTGTTTCAAAATTATCTAAAATTTTCTTTAAATCATCGGATTTTAAATTTTCAATAACAATTTCTGTTCTCGCTACGCTCACATACATATCTCCACTTACAATTTGTTGATACATATAATAATCAAATCCCATAGAAGATACGATAAAAACAAGAAATAAAATTATTAAAATATTCCAATCTCTTTTTGGATTTACTATTCCTCCAGACAAAGGTATCGGCTTCGATAAAGAATTGTCTAATGATAATTTAATTTTAGGAATATTATTCATATTTTATTTTGTATCTTTTATTTTTATTACAGTGAAATCAAAACTTCCAGACCATTGAGGAATGCTTTTGCCCTTTATTGTGTAGTCAGAAAACTTATTAAAAGATACTTTTTTTATATCTATCTTCAAAGGATAACTTTCCAAAGATGTTAAGAAAAATTGAATATTCTTCCACTCTCCTATTACATCCATGTTTATTCTTATGAGTTCGGTACCTATTGAACCACCTTTATCATAAATCTCGATAGAAACGGTTTTTATGTCAGATTTAAGTCCACTATTTGAAACTAACTGTTCCAATGTCTTTATAAAATCGACAACCCCTCCTTGTGGAATCATATAGCTCACTAGTTTTTCTTGATACATTTCTCCAAGAGCAAAACTATCTTTCATTAAGCTCTGAGTTTCTTGCTTTTTTAATTCTTTTTTGATTTCATTTTCTTTTTTTATTGACTCTGTAATTAAACTTTGTGTAAAGGAAAACAGAAAAACAAATGCACCTATAGATATAATGTCTATCAATAAGAGGGCAATTACTAGTATTTTGGTTTGTTTTTTGGGCATATTGTTTGTTTTATAAAGTTAATGTGACAGAAAAACTTGAATCAGAGTTTTTTATAAAATTTGACACTGGAAATAATACATCTTTAAAAGTACCGCCAATCTTCACTTCCTTTTCAAAGGTGGTTAGACTATCTCTTGTATTTGCAATACCGTTTATTAAAATTTTTCTAATACCGGTCGTATTTTCAACTGTAATAATAATGGAAGATATTTTGATGTCTTTATTTTTTAAAGACATAACTTTATTTATAATATCGCTATATGTTAAAGTGTTGATATCTGAAAGAACAGCGGCTAATCTATTCACATTCTTAATAAATACAGCTGAATCTTCGCCTATATTTATATTTTTTTGTTTAGCTAATTCTAATTGATCGTTAATGGTATCACTCTTATATTTAACAAAGAAAAACGAAGGAACAAAGAGTGAAATCAGTATTAAACTTGAAGCAAAAACAAATAATAACAAAAATGACATAACTCTGAGTAAATATTCTAAAATAATTTGATTTTTATTCTTTTGTGGTAAAAAATTAAGCATTTATTTAGAAGATGAGACAATTAAACCTATGGGTGTGACAAAACTTAAAGAATCATAAAATTTCATATTAGATGTATGTTCTTTAATATCAAAAACATTTGACCATGTATTGGCGAATACTACTTCCGCATTTATATTTTGATTTATATGTTTAGCTAAACCTGGTAATAGCACGCTTCTGCCACATAAAATGATTTTATCCATACTCTTTATGGGAGATGTTTTTGTATTAGAAAATTTATTTATAATGTATTCGTTAAATTTCTCAACCTCATCTTTTAAAACTGAAAAAACATTTACCAGTGATGCATAAGACTCTTTTGTATACGTCGTTTCAAAAGAAAAATCATTTTCAAAAAATTTACCAACAACTAGTTCGTCTGAAAATAAACCTGTCTTTAACAAACTTTCTCTTATTGCACTTTCTCCTACTGATACTGAAGAAGTAATCCTTACAAAACCATCTATAACTGCTACAAGTACTGTGGAATCATCTTTTATATTTATAATAATAGAATTTCTTTCGTCTCCTTTTTGTATAACAGAGTCGGCAATCATTTTTGATTCTATTTCATATGAAAGCGGATAAATACCAATCTGATCAAATATTTCTGCATACTCAGAGATTACTCTTCTGGGTATAACGGATACATTAAGGGTTATATCTTTTCCAGATTTTTTATCATCAACAATTTCATACTCAAAATAAGACTCTCCTAATTTGAGTGGGGCATTTTCTTCTATTTTAAATTCCAAAGTCTCTCTAATATTAGACTTGGCTTCTTTAGGTATTTGAACATCAAAAATATAAGTTTTTTCTTCTGGTATAGAAACTTTTACAAAATCGGTAGAAATATGATTCTTTACCTCAGTAAGTGCTTTAATTAGAGCATTTCTGTTTAATATATCGCCATCTCTTACAATATTTGGTGAAAGTAAAACTTCACCAAAATTTTTAATAGAGAATACGCCCTTTTTATTAAAAAATTCAATATACTTTATAGATCTATTACATATTTCTATACCAGCAACTGGTAAAGACAGGTAATTTGGTAAATAGAATAATTTTTTCAAAAAATTGACCTTCATAAAATACTGGTATCAATTATATCAAAAAATCAATCTTTCGGAAATAACCTTATAAATCACAATTTGGATTATTTTTATTTTTAGATTTTGATACTTCAAAAATGACGGGTAAAACAGATACGACTATGATAACCAAAATTATTGGCAAAATATATTTATCTACACCTGGAATAATTTGTGCCAAAAAATAGCCTAAAAAAATCAAACCGAAAGTCCATATAAAACCACTGATAATATTGTAAATGATAAAGTCTTTATATTTCATCTTTCCTACTCCAGCCACTATGGGTGCAAAGGTTCTAACGATCGCAACAAATCTGGCTAAAAATATTGTTTTATTACCATATTTTTCATAATAATTTTGTGCTCTTTCTATGTGTTTTTTATGAAAAAAGATAGAATCTTCTTTACAAAATATTTTTGGTCCAACTTTCTTACCAAACCAATATCCAACATTATCTCCCAAAACTGCACAGATAAAACATCCTATAACGAGAGTGCTTATATCCAAATAATTTTGTGAGGCTAAAAATCCTGCGGTAAAAAGTAAAGAATCTCCGGGAAAGAAAAAACAAAAGAATAATCCAGATTCTGCAAAAATAATAATAAAAATTCCTATAAGACCTACAGTCTTTATTATTATCATTGGATCAAGAATGTTTAGTAAATCATTAATCATTTTGATTTTTAATATTTAATTTAGTATTGTTCCCTCTTTTACAAAATCTGGCACTTCCATAAGAACAAGACTATCTTCAGATTTCACCGCAAGTATCATTCCATTACTTAGAAGCCCCATAAGTGGTCTTGGTTCTAGATTTGTTACAAATGCAACCTTTTTACCGAGAAGTTTTTGTGAATCAGGAAAATAATGTGCAATTCCCGAAACAATTTGTCTTGGTTCACTTTCAAGGAAATCTACAGATAGTTTGTAAAGTTTATTAGAACCAATGACGGCTTCGACAGAAAGTATTTTTCCAACTTTCATTTCCACTTTTTTAAAATCATCGTAATTAATCTTTCCTCCAGAGGCGGATCCATCTTGGGCAGATATTTTTTCATTTTCAACAGCTTTTTGTTTTGTACTTTGTCGATTTTTTTCTTTATCCATAAATGTTTGTAATATTATCGCGGCAGCAGAAGCATCGAGCATATCTGTTTTACCAAAGGTTTTTTCTACTTGCATTGATGACATAAATTCTGGCTCCAAAGAAATTGGTAATTTAATAGCAGAAGACAATTCTCTTTTAAAAGATATTATTTTGGGACTTATTTTATTATCTTCTCCTTTATAGTCTTTTGACTCACCTATAACAATAACACCAACTTCAAATTCTTTACATAAATCTGAAATTTTTTGTGTTAATTCAGTGTTATTTTCCAATACTATTTTAGGGAAAGCCACTTTTCCTTCAACATCAGAAATGGCTATTCCAACTCTCTTCTCTCCATAATCTATACCCAAATATTTCATACTCTTAATCATACATCAATAAATAAAATATTAAAACTAATAAGTTGAGTAAAATATTGTTTTTGATATAATTGCTGTATGAATACGCAAGTTTTAAGCGGTGCAATAGCATCATATATGAGTGCTAATCCTTGGTTAATTTTATTATTAATATGGTCAATTGTCTGGAAACTGATAGCGTTGTGGAAAGCAGCCAAACATAATCATTTGGTTATGTTTATTGTTCTTGGTGTTTTAAATGATGTGGGTGTATTAGAAATAATTTATATAACTTATCTTTATTTTAAAGAAAAAAAGAGCAAAGAAATTATAAAATAAGAAAAGTTAAAAAACCGCTTGAAAGCGGTTTTTTAACTTTTCTTATTTCTTAGCCTTTGGCTTTTTCTTAGCTTCTTTTCTTGAATTATTTCTTTCGTTTCCCATGATTTTTATTAATTATTCTAATAATAGAGCAATTATAGCATAAAAAATATAATAATATTTCAAAAGGTTGCTCTAAAGCAAAAAATAGGTTAAATTAATGCTTGTTTAAGGAGAGGTGTCAGAGTGGTTGAATGAGCCAGTCTTGAAAACTGGAAGGCTCGTAAGGGCCTCGCGAGTTCGAATCTCGCCCTCTCCGCCAAAAAACGAAATCGGGTTCGGAAGCAAAAATATGGTCGGCACGAAGTGCCGTCTGTTCTGAATTCCCCCCAAAAAATCCTGAATCCAAAAGGGTTCGCCACGCAGAGCGTGGCTCAAAAAGTACGGTTCGGTCTTTGATTTCAAAGTTCGAACCGACTTTTTTAAACAAATGAAGATTTTCTTCATTTGTTTTCTCGTTAGCCAATTCAACCATATGAATATTAGCTTTTAGAAAATTTTCGGTAAGTTCGAACCGATTATTGGATTTTTTCTCAAAAGCTGATAATTTCTCTTTTAAAAGTTGTTTTTGATTTACCAACTTATTTTTAGAATCACGATATTCTTCCAATGATAGAATGTTTTCTAAATATAAGTTCATCAACTTTTCAACTTTTGAATCCAAAAGAGAAATTTCATCTTTTGTTTTTTGAGAAAAAATCTCACTCGATTGATTTTCTAATTGTCGGTCTTTTTCATTTTCGACAATCATCCAATTTGCCCAATCGAGTGGCAAAGAAGCTTTTTGAATTTCCGTTCTGACTTGAGAAGTGATGATTTCTTCACGGACATATTTTTGCAAACAAGGATTTTTCCGTTTGGTACATCGCAAATAGTTATGTCCTTTTTGAGTTTCGGTGGTAATGAAGCAACCACATTCTCCGCAACGGAAAAATCCTCTATACACACAAGGTTTCAATTTTGGCGATTTCGGTTTGCTCTTGTTCATCATCACTTCTTGAACGGAATCAAAAAGTTTCTTTGTGATAATCGGTTTGTGCTTTCCTTCGTATATTTCACCGTTATATCTCATTAAGCCAGTAAATATCGGATTTCTCAAAATTTGTTGGTAGTTGGAAACGGAAAGCACCTTTCCATTCTTTCTACTCAATCCAAGTTCGTTAAATTTGTCGTGAAGTTCTCGCAAAGTGAAATTTCCAGTTGAATATGCCTCAAATGTCTTTTTGATAAGTGGAGCAATAACCTTGTCTGGCTCAATACCTTTACCTTTTACATTTACATATCCAAGCGGAGACATTTGAGGCCATATTCCGTCTTTCACTTTGTTGCGATGACCTCGTTTTATATTTTCGCTCAAATTATCTACATAATACTTGGATTGCGAAAAAGCGATTGAGAGCATGAATTTGCCTTGCGGTGTCGGATCAAACCAAAAAGTTGGGAATTTCATTTCTGAAATTACACCAGTATCAACGAGGTAGATAATTTTTCCACCATCTACCGAGTTGCGAGCAAGTCTATCGGGATGCCACGCCAAAATACCAGATGCTTCGCCTTTTTCCATTCGCTCTACCATTTCGTTAAACACAGGACGGCCGGGTATTTTGGCGGTCTGCTTTTCGACAAAGACATCAACCACTTCCAGTTGTTCTTTCAATGCTAAACTTTTCAGTTCCGCTAATTGGTCGCCAATACTGCGGACTTGTCTGTCTTTGTCGTCCGTAGACTTGCGAGTATAAATGAAAAACTTTTTGGTTTGATTATTCATAATTTTGTATTGGCAAACGACGAGCCACGCGGAGCGTGGAAAACCCTTTTGGATTCTGGATTCGGCGGGGGGAATGCATTAGTGTCGCGCCGTCGGCGCGACCCCAGTTAGCCGCTAAAAACTGATTTCGAATTTTGGCGGGGTGTATTGAACGAAGTTCGAATGTATTTTGAATTGAATCCTGATGCAGAATGATGCGCGCCTCGGACACGCTCGCGGACTCGCGGGAGCAAAAACCAAAAATTTTCCTTGCATTTTTCTCGCGCCTCCTCCCCCCACCCCTCCGCCGCGAAGCGGAAAAAGAAATGGAAAGGAAATTTTTGGTTTTGCTTCGCCGTCACCACTTGAATTATAGTTCAAGATTGTTTGGAAATGCAAGAGCGCGTATGCTATAATTATGTTGATAAGTCAGAAATTAGGAGAAAACATCAAAAAGATAAGAACCCGAAAGAAAATGTCGCAAGGCGACATTTGCCGAGCGCTTGATATGGATAGAGGATATATGAGTGCGATAGAAAATGGTA
>JBDRJU010000011.1:0-27529 GCA_043814645.1 bacterium
TGACTTTGTTTTTGATTCCATTTGAGCATTACTTTTAGAATGAGTAGAGCGTAAATGCTAAACTTATTCATATTCACAACTAGAGTTTTGTATGAACAAATTTTTTTAAGATCGAATATTTTCCAGATTGATTTTTTTGTCGGTATTCCGTTTTTCTGTTTGAACAGCGCGAGAGCTGTTATTTCCTCTCCCTTGATTGCTAATGGTCGACCTACGCTTTTGCTGAATTTTAATTTTAATTGTTTTGAGAAGAACTTAACTTTTGTTACAATATCATCGTATGGTTTGATGAACGTTTTCATAACAACAGGCTCTTTCAGAGCCTGTTGTTATTTTATATCAAAATGAGAGAAAAAGGGAGTTTCGTAATTTAAAGTTCCAAAGAGAAGTTCCTTTGCTACAGTAAAACAAGAAAATGTCGATCGGGTGGCAAAACTTCTAAATCGTCGACCGAGGAAAAGACTCAACTATTTAACGCCTTTTGAGATATTTCATTGCGCTTCATTCTAGAATTTAATTATTTCTCGCCTATTTTGATATTTTATGTTAATATCTTTTTGTTAATATCGGAGTGTAGTGTAACGGTAGCATTCGTGCTTTGGGAGCATGCGATCCGGGTTCGAATCCCGGCACTCCGACAAATAAAAAAGGGCTGTTAAGCCTCTTTTTTATTTGTCGGAGTGAGCAAGCAAATTATTTTTTCTCTGTAATTTCTATATTTTCTCTTTCTGGTAAATCATCAAAATTAACTTCAATTATTTCTATTGGTTTAACATTTTTATATGATCTCCATTCCATAGATTTTTCTGTAGCCTCTCCTTCTCTGCTATATGGTTCAAAATCTTTTCTATCAAACACGTAAACGTATCCGACTTTACCTACCACTTCTTCTAAAACTTTTTCCGAAGATATACTGAATTTTAGTTTATCATCATCAATACCAAACCCACTGCTTCCATGAATGTTTTCTCTATTTATAATTGACCTAAAAATAGCAATATCTGAATATGGAGTAGTAGATACGGCTGGTTCACCATCCTTTATAGGTTTATTTTTATCAGGAAAATGTTCGCTTTGTCTTGGTTCTAATATTTCTATATTTCCAGTTGGTGATCCGTGGAACAAGTATTGACCAGTTTCTTCTAAATTATGAAGTTTTTCTTTATTGTTAGTTATTTTTTCAAACGATTCTTTCATAAATATAAAATTATTTTACTTTATGACTCTTCCTTATTATTTTTACTTCTTCTTCATTTTCTTCTTCCTTTTTTTTCTTTCCTTCTTCACCCATTTCTCGCAACTTTTTTTCCGGAAGTTTTATAAGTTCAATTGCTCTTTTATTTAAATATTCTTCTGTATTTCTTTTGGGATCATCGAGAACTTCTTCAAGTAAAGCGTGTAAAATAAAACCAATTTTTGGCCCAGGAATTTCTCCAGTCACCTCCATAATTTTTTTACCATCAATATTTAGCATCCCCACAGAAATAGGGTCTCTCATCGCTTCATCTATCATTGCATGATATTTTCTTAATCTATAGGGGTCTTCTTTTGGTCTACCCATCCCTATTCTGTCGCAAGCTCGCAAATCCATAAGATCCCAAACATTATCTTTTCCAACTCTTGCAACAATTCTTCTTACTGCGGACAAACTTATTAATTCTGTATCGGCAAAAAACATATGAATTCTTACAAGCTTAGTTACTTTTTCAATAATTTTTGAAGAAAATTTCAAATCCTGCAAAATTTTTTCAGTCATTCTTGCTCCAATAACTTCATGTCCATAAAAAGTAGGTTTATTCTTAACTCCTCCTGCCTGCGCCATGCCTGTCTGCGTGCCTCGCACAGGCAGACGCGTCGTGGCAGGCAGGTCTCTTTTTGATTTTGGTTTTCCAATATCGTGAAGCAGTGCCGCAAGCCTAACTTCTAAAGATAAATTTTTATCCGCAGCATGTTGCAAGGCCCTAAGAGAATGCTCCCAGACATCATATTTATGAGCCCCTCCTTGATCTATTCCAATAGTTTTTTCTAATTCTGGAATTATATATTTTAGTAAATTAAATTTCTGGCAAGATTTTATTCCTTGCATTGGCTCATCAAACATAATAATTTTTACAAATTCTTCACGAATTCTTTCTTTAGAAATATTTGCGAGTAAATTTGATTCTTCAGCAAGAGCTTTTTCTGTATTTTTTTCAATTTCAAAACCAACATAATTCCCTATCCTCACAGCCCTTAATATTCTAAGCCCATCTTCTTGAAATCTTTCGTGTGCATCGCCAACTGTTCTAAGTATTTTATTTTTTAAATCTTCCTGTCCATTAAAAAGATCTATAATATGTCCTTTGTAAAAATCTTTTCTTGCCACGAGGTCAGCAGACTTTTCGTGGTTCGAACCCTCTTTTCCAATATCTAAAGCAATAGAATTTATTGTAAAATCTCTTCTTTTTATATCATCCTCAAGTTTATCACTAAAAGTAACACAGTCCGGCCTTCTGCAGTCAGAATATTGTGATTCAAGCCTATAAGGAGTCACCTCAACAACCTTGAGAGTTTCGTCTGAAGCCGTTTCATTTACCACACCAACTGTTCCATAAATATTTTCATAGAAAGTATTGGGAAATATCTTTATAATTTCTTCTGGTTTTGCATTTGTAGTAATATCCCAATCTTTTGGTTTCACTTTTATCAAAATATCACGAACACAACCCCCTATCAGATATGCTTCAAAACCTGCTTCTTTTAATTTTTGTGAAACTCCCAAGACCTCCTTTGGAATTGGCCCGAATTCTTCCATGGTTTTTTTCATTGAAACAATTTTATTATATTTTTTGATTTTTAGCTAGTTTAAAGGTATTATTCAGAATGATTCCTGCGCCTGTGGTGAAATGGATATCACAACAGTCTTCGGAACTGTTGTTGTGGGTTCGATTCCTGCCAGGCGCACAAGTAAAATGACCATAATTTATGGGTTATTTTTTGGTGCGGGCGCCGGGATATCGACCCTTACAGGGTCAGTACCCCAATTGGCTTTTTTATTTCGTTCCACTCATAAAAAATCTCAATCGGGCTTCGATTCTCGGACGAAAGTGCTCCCAGCACTTTCTTGCCTCGACAAATGAAAAAACACTGAAATTTTCAGTGTTTTTTCATTTGTGCGGGCGCCGGGAATCGAACCCGGACCCAATCCTTGGCAAGGACTAGTTCTACCATTAAACCACGCCCGCATTTAACTACAGATATTATACACAAAAAAGCAAAAAAGAAAATAATCTTTTTTGCTTTTTTATTCAACTAAAAGTAAATTTGAATCGAGATACTTTCCTATTTATTTTCCTTTGTTACTTTTATAACAATGATCACAATTAGTGAAGCAATAGCAACTATAACAATAGTGAATATTGATTTCCATAACATATATGGATTTACAATATCCCAAACGGAAAGAAGAGTAACGGAAGTGATAATAATAATTGAAAGAATCAAAATACCTATAGCAATTTTTTTAATAGATGAATTCATTTTTGTTAAAAATAATATTTTTGTAAATCAACCAATGTATTCTATCATTATTTCTTAAAAAGACACTATTAATTTTTTAACAGACACATAACAACACAACTTAATAAAAATGTAAGATTTTTTCTTATTTTAGCCTTAAATATTAACGTATTTTCACATGAAACTGTGGATAACTATGTGTATATGTTAATTAAAGACAGTCTAATAGACTATTGGACTTTTTAGTATTTTTAGGTCTTTTATACAAAATATGGCTATAAATATTACGATATTTGCAAATACGTCTTTGAATCCCCTTCTGTCTCATATAAAAGTGTTTCTAAGAAACACTTTTATGTGTTTCGGGTGAAATCTCTAAAAAGCTACTTATTAGAAATTTCTCTTGTTACACTCGAAACATGTTTATTATTCATATTTGATTAAACATGTTATTCTGTTAAAAGAAATCATGAAAGGACTAACAAAAAAAAGAAAAACTGGTAATCTGGGAGAAGATCTTGCTTGTAGGTTTCTTATGAAACACGGTTTTGATATTGTAGACAGAAATTATCTTAAGAAATGTGGGGAAATAGATATAATAGCTAAAAAGGGTAGTGAGTTGCATTTTATAGAGGTAAAAAGCGTTTCATGCGAAACAATATCAAGTGTTTCAGATGAAACAAGCAATAATAATGGTTTCAGACCCGAAGATAATGTTCACCCATGGAAACTTCAAAGATTAGCCAAAACTATACAAATATATCTGACAGAAAAGAACGTTTCAGATGAAACTAACTGGCAATTTGATGTAATTACTGTTTATATTGATAAAAAGAGGCTGATTTCAAAGGTTTCTATGCTAGAAAATGTAATATTATAGCCATATTTCTATGTTTCATGAGAAACGTTGATGCTATTCATTATTCCTAAAATAAAAAACCGCTTCAAAAAACCTGAGCGCATTTTTTGAAACGGTTGCGAAAGAGAAAATCTCGTCATATATTATTATCCCTGTTTTACCTTTTTATCTAAAAATATAAAAATGTGATAATTTTAGGGAAGGAAAGTAATAATAACTAACCAAATTAACCTTTCATTTCGAAGATTAGCTAGATCTTCTTTAAAGAACAAAATTATTGAAGTGCAAGGAGGATAAATAGACAAGTTGCATTGTTTTATTTATCTAACACTACAATATATAATCTGAATGTATTATATGTCCTATAGAAATTATGTAAAGGACATAACTGTGGATAACTTGACATGGTTATTTAATTCTAAAGGACAGTAATAGTATGGCTAATTTAATGACTATTTTTACCATTTGACTTAAAATAAAAACAACTATATTTTATTTTAAAAAATTAAATGTATCAAAATATAAATATTTAATTGTCTTGACATCTTGACATTTTTTTGTCATTGTTAATTTCAGAAGAATCATTGAAACAGTAAATAAAATAAGGAGGAAAAATGAATAGATTATCGTCACCTTTAGATGTACAGATTGAACTGACGGAGGCTTGTAATCAAAATTGTCGACATTGTTACAATTATTGGAGGCAAGAAAAGAAACCACCTATCGGGGAACTCAGTACAAACAATTTTTTAAATGTAATCAAACAAATTCATTTAGCTAAAGTTGGTTCAGTCACTCTTACTGGAGGGGAACCAATGTTACGTAAAAATCTATTGTTTGATATGGTTTCAAAATTGCATAATCTTAATATGGATGTCGGTTTGAATAGTAACGGCATTCTTATTAATAAAGAAAGTGCAAAAATTTTGGCAAAATGCGGGTTGAATCATGCACTAATTTCTGTTCTAGGAACAGAAACATTACATAATTCAATTGCTGGTACTGGGGGTGATTTTACTAAAACTATACAAGGAATTAAAAATCTTTTGAATGTAGGTATTGATGTTGCGGTCAATATGCCTGTATCAAAGATAAATTTATCCTCTGTGTGGAAAACTGCAAAATTTATCAAAGAAATTGGGGTGAAGAAATTTTGTTCTGAACCTATTGTACCTTCTTGTAAATCAAATATTTCTCTATGTTTATCAATAGAGGAGTGTAAGATTTTTCTGAAAGAACTAATAAGAGTTAGTTCAAAACTTAAACTTGATGTTGTGGTTTTAGAACCATTAGCACGATGCTTATTTAATTCAGAAGAAGAAAAAGAATTTGTACGTTTTTTTGGAAACAGAATTTGTTCAGCGGCCGTTTCTTCATGCGCCATCTCGTCTAAGGGTGAAATGAGGCCATGCATACAATCCGATGTGTTATATGGTAATGTTTTGCCGAATAATTTTTTAGATGTTTGGAAAAAAATGAAGCAATGGTCATCGCCAGAAATTCTTCCGAAAAAATGTATTAAATGTAATGCTCTTATGGTGTGTGAGGGTGGTTGCCGTATGTCGGCAAAAATTTTCACCGGATCTTATAATGGGCAAGATATGTATATGAGAGAACCAATATCTGATCCCAAAAGAGTAGTTATGTTGCCATAGCAAGATTATCAATTTAAATTGAATACAAATGACTTGTTTGAATTCAATAAGGATTGTATAATCAGAAAAGAAAAAGTAGGTTATATTGTTTATGTATCAGGCAAATTAGCCTACCTTACTTCCAAAGGTTTTAATTTTATTTCGTTTATCAAACAATTTGAAAATTTTTCAATCAGTATGTTATCGAAAAAAACTGGATATGATGAAAAAGAACTCAAATTGGTAGTACAGAAACTATTTCTCTCCGGAACAATTAGGAGAAAGGAGGTAAAATGAAGAAAAGTTTAGTCTCTCAGTTCTTTTCAGACACGAGCGAAATTTTTAACCGCAGTTTTGACAGGAGTGAAAAAAATATTCCTGCCAGGATTATGGATGGAATTTCGGTAAAATCGGTAGGGTATTGCAAAGGAGACAGTGGTTGCAAATCTTGTCACAACTCTGGTTGTAACAAGTAAGTCCTGTCAGTGTATTTTAAGGGTAGCGATTTTTTTGTCGCAGTATTTTATTGTTATGCTAATATATTAAATATGGACAATGTCAAAATTATAGGAAAAAATATCAAAAATACGAAAAATATTTCAGATAAAGTTATTTCAGATCTTGAAAAAAGACTAGGAATATCTATTGATTTTCCAATAAAAATAAGATTACATGATACAAGAAAAAGCTATAACAAACAGTTAGGTAGGAAAACCCATGATTGGGAGGTTGGAAACACATCTACTAATAATGAATTAGATATTATTCATCAAAATAGTTTTGAAAAATACAGTTCTCATTCCAGAGATGATTTTTCCAAGATATTGAAACATGAGCTGTCACATATATGCATAAATTCAATTATTAAAGGTAAATCAATACCAATTTGGTTAAATGAGGGTTTGGCAATGTATCTCGCGGATCAAATGTCGAAATATAAAGATAAAGGTTTTTTTATAGAAAATAATTATTTATCTAAAATATCAACAGAATATGGTTGGGATAAGTATTCTAATTATACCGCTTATGCCTACTCGTGTCTTTTTGTGGAATATTTAGTGAATAAATACACTTTTAAAAAAACTGTTGAGTTATTAAGAAACTTAAAATACCATTATTTTTATGAAACTTTTGATAAATTATTTACTCATATATTTAATCAAAGTCTAGAAAATATTGAAAAAGATTTTATTAAAAATCTAAAATAATTCTAATATTTTTTTACTTACCTATTTCTTCAATTTGACACTAATTATTATAAAGAATATAATTGACATGTAGATCTTTGGCACCGCTAAATATCTATACGAGACTGATAGTTAGTTCAGTAACGTCGGAATATTAGTCATCTTTTTGATTAGTGTTCCAGTCTGCCCGTGCGATTTACGATACTTTGTATCCAGACTTTAAACCATTCGCACACCGTTCTTTTTTAAAATTTTATAGATGTAGATTCTATAAAAACAGACATTATTTTGTTTGTCATTATCTACACAGCTTACCTCGGTAAGCTGTTTTTTAATCCATAATAATGCAACTATTTTAACTCCAATAAAATAGGGCAGTGGTCAGAACCCATTATATTATCTAGTATTTCAGCCCTTTTTACATGATTTTGCAAAGCTTCTGAAACAAAAAAATAGTCAATTCTCCAGCCGATACCTCTGTCTCTTGCGTAAGTTTTCATATCCCACCAGCTATATTGAATTTTATCTCCATGTAAACTGCGAAACGTATCAGCATATCCATGTGAAATTAATTTATCAATCCATTTTCTTTCTTCCGGTAAAAAACCAGTATGCTTTTCATTTTCTTTAGGATGGAAAAGGTCAATTTCTTCATGAGCAGTATTTACATCACCACAGAACACAATATTTTTACCACTCTTTTTTAATTTATCAATAAATTTTAAAAACTCTTCGTAATAATGCATCTTGTAAGCTAATCTTTCTGGACCACCACCTCCATTTGGGAAATATACATTTAAGAGTACAAAACCTGCCTGTGCCGTGCGTCCTGGCGCGGCGGGCAGGTCCTTATAATAAGCCACCAAAGTGCGTCCTTCGTCATCAAATTTAGGTATTCCGATGCCATATTCTATCTTTTCTGGCTCATTTTTTGAGAAAATGGCCACTCCACTATATCCTTTTTTAAGTTTTGAGTGATCAAAATATGCATGATATCCAGCAGGGGAACGAACTTCATCGGGAAGTTGTTCTGGATGGGCTTTTGTCTCTTGTAAACAGATAATATCTGGATCAACTTCATAAACAGTGTCAAAAGCACCTTTTTTATATATTGCTCGCAAACCATTTACGTTCCAAGATAACAATTTCATGTCGTGAATTATATCATAATGTTATGGTACAATGTTAGCTGTTAAAAGTTTAATAATAAAGATATAGAACACAAAAATAAAGTAGAAAATAAGAATATAGATACTGATAAGGTTTGGGCGGTACTTGCGTACGTATTTTTCCCAATTCCCTTGATTTTTGCAAAAAATAAATCGAATTTCGTTAAATATCACATAAATCAAGGCTTAATTTTGTTCATCTTTTCTTTTGTTGGACAGATTGTTTTGGAAATTTTTAGACATTTTCCTGGTTTTATATTCATTTTTGTTTTTAAAGCACTTTGTGTAGTTTTGTTCGTAATGGGTATAATAAATGTCGTTAAAAAACGAGAAAAACCTTTGCCTTTAATAGGAGAATGGTTTAGTTTTTTAAAATAATTATTAATTAATTATTATAGATGATATGAAAAAAATAATTGGAATTTTAGCAACTGCTTCACTACCAATGGTATCTTTTGCTCAAAATCATGGTTTTAGAATAATGGATTGTGTTGGATGTAATGAATTTGGACATAACAACTCAATATTAGGCGTATTTTTCATATTACTTATTCCCTTAATATGGATTTTTCTTGCTGTTGGTGCATTTGTTTTTTGGATATTAATGCTTGTTGATGCAATTAAACACTCTCCGGAAAAAATGAAGATTATTTGGATAATTGTAATTATTTTTACTCATATAATAGGAGCTTTGATCTATTATTTTATTGAAAAGAGACCTAGAAACAAAAAACAGGCTGTAGAGAAGTAGCTTTTTAGCTTGTAGAAAATACAAAAAAAGAAAATCGAATTTCGCTTCGCGAAACTCGATTTTTGAATTACCTAAAAAGCTAAGAAGCTACAAGCTAATTCCTGCTCCTGTTATGAAAATTCTTATGAACATCACGGAGATGTTTGTCAGTAACGTGAGTATATATCTGGGTTGTAGCGATATTGGCGTGACCCAGCATAGCCTGAACACTACGTATATCTGCACCATTTGAAAGTAAATCGGTGGCAAAACAATGGCGAATAACGTGAGGGGTAACTTTTTTAGAAATACCAGCCAATATAGCATAACGTTTTACTATTCTTTCAATAGATCTACTGGTTAATCTTTCGTCTTTTAAATTACTTGCCCCGTCAAATTGTCTTTTTATTTGACTGGGGTCATTTTTCCCTTGAACAAAACCTTTTGGTATTTTTCCTTCATCGCCAATTTTCACAAAAAGTGCATCGGACATATCTTTTCTTAAAGCCAAATATTCTTTAACTGCAATTTTTGCTTCGGGTGAAAGAAAAACAACGCGCACTTTTCCGCCTTTTCCACGAATAGAAAATTCATCTTGTTTTATATCCAAATCATTTGAGAGGGAGCAGAGTTCAGAAACACGCAGGCCTGTAGAAAACAAAAGTTCCAAAATAGCGTGTCCGCGAGCCCTTTTTTCTGGATTTTCTTCAGAATCTGGTGCTTTCAAAAGTCTGTCCAATTCTTCTCGTGAAATAACGTCTATTGATCTTTCACCAACTTTTGCTAGTTCTATTTGGTCAGCTTGTAGGGAAGTGATGCCACGTTTAGTAAGAAATTTTAAAAAAGTACGAAGAGCAATAAGATAATAATTTTGCGTTTTCTTTTTCATTGTATCTCCGGTAGCACGGTTGTTTCCAGCTGATTGACGATTGAGCCACATGCGAAAATCTCGAACTTTTTCATTTGTTATATCTCTAGGATCAGTAACTTTTGTTTGTTCTAAAAAAACAGTTAAATAATGGTCGTAATTTATTATTGTACGCAAAGCACGGCCTTTTTCTATTTCTATATATTCAAGAAATTGTCTTTTTAATTCAGATAAATTCATACATAATATTATATCAACATAAACAATATTGTGCGACACACCTTTTTAAACAAATCTTGCAAAAACCAAATAATTATGCTATCTTATTGAACATGTTAACAAAGACCAAAAAATCAAAAGTCATAAAAGAAGTAGCAACACATGCCACAGATACTGGCTCTCCAGAGGTTCAGATTGCTATACTTTCTAAAAGAATTGAGGAATTAACTAAACATTTGAAGAAAAATACAAAAGATAATCACTCAAGAAGAGGACTTTTGGGAATGGTAGCGGACAGAAGAAAACATTTGAAATACTTGCAAAGAACATCTCCAAAAAGATACGATGCGATAATGAAAAAAGTTGAATTAAAATAAGAAAAAATTCCCTCTCGGGAATTTTTTCTTATTTTAATTCAACCCCGTAAACAAACCGCTATTTTCAACATAACACTAGATAAACCTGCTAGAATATCGCGTTGAATAATAATCTTGTACTATTCATTTGGTTTGTTGTACTGGGGGAGAATTGAATTCGTGGTATAATTCGGAAAGGTCGAGGTAGTAATTTATATTAATATTTTAATAAACATATAGTGAGCAAGCAGTCCAAGTGAAATAAGATTTTGCATTAGCAAAATATTTCACAGGGCCATGATTTTCAAAATTCGCTCTGCTCATTAAGAAAATCAATGGTAATTAAACATAAAAGTCAAAGGGTAGGAATTTTTATAGATACGCAAAATATTTACCACTCAGCAAAAAATTTATATGGTGCCAAAGTAAATTTTGGACAAGTAGTCAAAGATGCACTGGATGGCAGAGTTTTAATAAGAGCAACAGCTTACGTTATAACAACAGAATCTGGTGATGAAAAAAGTTTTTTTGAGGCTTTAAGTAAAGTTGGAATAACTACAAAAACAAAAAATTTGCAGATTTTCGCTGGTGGTTCAAAAAAAGCAGATTGGGATGTGGCAATGGCGATAGACGCTATTTCACTTTCACCAAAGCTTGATGCTGTGGTATTAGTAACAGGAGATGGAGATTTTATTCCACTTGTTGAATATTTAAAAATAACTCAGGGATGTCAGGTAGAATTGGTTTCTTTTGGTAAATCAACATCAGCAAAACTTATAGAAGTAGCAGATGATTTTATGGACTTAGACAAAAATCCATATAAATATATGGTGGGTCAGACAAAAAGAAGATAGCCAAAGGTCTGTAAAGTCCATAAGGTCAAAAGTAAAATACAAACAAAAAATCGCCATTTGGCGATTTTTTGTTAGAATAAACAGCGGAGCTCGGGGAGGAGGTCGTTAATTAAAATATTATGAATAAAAATTTATTATCTTTTGAAACGTATTCTACTATTAAACATGATTTACCATATTTTTATTTTATTGAATTAAGAGACCAAATTTTATATTATTTTGGATCTAATCACACAAAAGATATAAATAATCCACAATTTGAACTACTAAAAAATAAGTGGTTAGAGTTTTTACAAAAAACATCAGGTAAAAAATCAATATTATTTTATGAAGGGAATATAAAGATAGATGATGAAATACCATTGGAAAAGTTTATTGAAAAATATGGTGAGTCTGGAGCTATGGTGTTTTGGGCAAAACAAGCACATGTAAAAGTTAATAGACCAGAACCAACAGAAGGAGAGTCAACAAAAGAATTGTTAAAAGATTTTTCTAAAGAGGAAGTATTTTATTTCTTTATGATTAGGGCTATAGGACAATGGCAACGAATGAAAGTAAGAAAAGATTTTAATGAATTTGTAAATTTTAACATTAAAAGATATGAAAGTTTGTTAAATTTGCCTGATTTTGATTTTTCTTTTGAAAATATGAAGTTGGTTCATAGTAAAATTTTTGGTAAAGAATTTGATTTAGAAGATAAAAATTTACCAAGAATTTCAAGTTCATTGTTTTACGATACAAAAATTAACGATATTGCCAGAAGGTTAACAACTATCAGAAATATATTTATGCTAGATCAAATAGAAAAATATTGGTTGGACGGGTATAATATTTTTATAATTTTCGGTGGAAGTCATGCAGTGATGCAGGAGCCTGTAATTAAGAGTTTGATGTAAGATATTGAGATCAAAAAAAGACTACAATTATAGGTTTTTCATTCAAAACACCCCTATTTTAGGCTGAAAAGCAGGCTATTACGTTACCTTATTTTCTGTCAGACCAAAGCGAATAAGACGTAACCCCTCACACATCGTAACCCCTCACACCTTCAAATACTCCCCAAAGAAATTTGCTTGATATCTTTGCTTCAATGACATGGGTGTAGACATCAACACTGCTAATTATTAGCTTTTTAGGAAATACAAAGAGGGGTTTCGCTTTGCGAAACCCCTCTTTTGTTGAATTTGTCTAAGAAGCTAAAAAGCTACTTCCTACAAGCCAACTTACTTCCAAAGTGAGGGTGAGAAAGCCATAATCATACTTACTATTAGCAAGAAACCTACTACAGCCCAAGTATACTTTATTACTTTTTTTGTTCTTTTATCAAAAAGCATCACAGTACAAAATTTTAATTATTAAAAATCATCGACTATTTAAACGTTTTCTTTTTAGTTTATCTGTTTTTAGACTTATCCCATATGAATATTAACGGGGCAAGTTGAGTTTTAAAATTTATTTTTTGTGCTAAGATAAGGATGGAAGTTTGCGGAGCAAATTTCCGCCGTTATTAGTTGTGATTTGATCTTCGAATAAGCAGTTTGTCCGTCAAAAACGGGTAATCTGAAATTCGAAGAGCAAATTCTAAATATGATCCCATTAGAACTTACGGAAAATAAATTTTCCTACTTCTAACGGGATGAATCCCGTTAGAGATAATGCGGTTAAGTTAATTATCTTGACGCGGGTTCACAAAAAAGTTTATTAAATAAAATATAATCTATTTAATTAACGGAACGCTTCTCATATAGTCAGTGTGAAGCAAAATATTTAAAATTTAATTAGATAGGTCGCGAACCTCAAAAAGGAGAGCGTTCCTATCTCTAACGGGATGAAAACACAATCGTTCTCAATGGAACTTGGCGGTAAAAAGCTTAGTGCCGAGTTCAATGATTTAGTAGAAAATGCTAGCGGTTCAGTAATATTAAGATATGGGGCAACTGTAGTTCTTGCAACTGTCGTCATATCAAAAAGAGAAAAGCTAGATGCGGGATATTTTCCTTTGACAATAGATTACGAGGAAAAGTTTTATGCAACAGGACAAATTCTCGGTAGCAGATACACAAGAAGAGAAGGTAGGCCATCGGATGAAGCAATTCTTTCGGGAAGAATTACGGATAGAACAATCCGTCCACTTTTTGACCAATGGGTAAGAAATGAGATTCAGGTTATCATTACTGTGCTTTCTTTAGACCAAGATGACCCGGATGTTTTGGGTGTTATCGCGGCTTCACTTGCACTTGGCGTTTCAAAGATTCCTTTCAAGGGACCAGTAAGTGCAGTGAGGATTAGCAAACACAAAAATAACGGCTTCCAAACAAACCCAACTTATGTTGAAAGAGAAAATGAAACTTACGAACTTGATCTTCTTGCTTGTGGAAAAGATGGAAATATAAATATGATTGAACTTGGCGGAGATGAAGCACAAGAATCTACTGTTATTGAGGCTTTGAAACTTGCATCAGTTGAAATTGAAAAAGTAAATACATGGCAATCCGAAGTTATTTCAAAAATTGGAGTTAAAAAGATAGAAATTCCTGCTCCAATAATGCCTGAAACAGTAAAAAAACTTTTTGCAGATAAAATTGAAAGTAAATTTGAGAAAACTGTAATGAGCGGAATTCCTGGGCATTCAAAAATAGACGAAATTACAGAAGAATGGATGAAGGTTGCAGAAGGAACTCTTTCGGAAGATGATTTTGAATTTGCAGACAAATATATTGAAGAAAAACTTGATGATTTGATTCATGAACAAGTTTTGAAATTTGATAAGAGAGCAGACGGAAGAAAAATTGACGAACTCAGACCACTTTTCGCACAAGCCGGTGGAGTTTCACCAATACTTCATGGTTCTGGAATATTTTACAGAGGAGGAACACACATACTTTCAGTTCTTACACTTGGAGGACCACGCGATGCTCAAGTTATAGAAGGGATGGAAGATAAACAAGAAGCAAAAAGATTTATGCACCATTACAATTTTCCTCCTTTCTCTGTTGGAGAAACAGGGAGAATGGGTGGAACAAATAGAAGAATGATCGGACATGGAAACTTGGCTGAAAAAGCATTACTTCCAATGATTCCAAAAACCGAAGATTTCCCTTATACAATAAGGCTTGTTTCAGAAGCTCTTTCATCAAACGGTTCAACATCAATGGGTTCTGTTTGCGGATCTACACTTGCGCTTATGGATGGTGGAGTTCCACTTAAAAAACCGGTTGCAGGAATTGCTTCGGGGCTAATGTCGGATGGTATGGGAACTTATAAAGTTCTTACAGATATTCAGGGACCAGAAGATCATTATGGGGATATGGATTTTAAAGTTGCAGGAACAAAAGACGGGGTTACAGCGATACAAATGGATGTAAAAGTTAGCGGAATTCCAATTTCAGTACTTGCAATAGCGTTTGAAAAAGCAAAACAAGCTCGATTACAAATTCTTGATGTCATAACAGCTGCAATTCCAGAAACTAGAAAAGATATTTCTCCTAATGCTCCGGAAATATTAGTGATTAAAATTAAACCAGATCAAATTGGAGGGGTAATAGGGTCGGGAGGAAAAACAATTAAAGCTATAAAAGAAAAAACTGGCGCAGAAATAGATATAGATGATGATGGAACGGTTTATCTAACAGGGAAAAATGGTACTGCCCAAAAAGCAAAAACAATTGTTGAAAGCATGACTCACGAATATATACCTGGAGAAAAATTTGAGGGAACAGTTGTAAGGGTTGAGGCTTTTGGAGCTTTTGTAAATATCGGATATGAAACAGATGGACTCGTGCACGTTTCAGAAATCGCGCCGTTCAGAGTAGATAACGTTGGAAATTATCTTAAAATTGGGGACAAAGTTCCTGTTGTAGTTAAAGGAATAGATGAAAGAGATAGAATCGCTTTGTCTATAAAATCGGCAAATCCTGATTTTATAAAAAAGAAAAATCCGCCAACTCCACCGACAGGACCAGCAAAAATTTAACTTAAAAAACGCTAGTTTTGTCAAAAAGATAAAAAAGACAAAACTAGCGTTTTTTAGTATAATAGTTTTTGAAAATATATTATGGACGAAGAGAAAAAAGCAGAACAAAATAATATTGATTTTAAAACAAAAGAAACTATTGCAAATCAATTAGATTCTTTTATTAATCCAACTGAAAAATCAAAAAATCGCGGTATTAATGCTGTTTCTTATTATTCTGAATCAGAAATAAAAACAGAACCATTAATAAAAGTAGCGGATATACCAACTCCAGAAGAACCTAAAAAACAAAATAGGCCTATCATAAGAACCTACAAAAGTGATGTTGAAAAAACTATTCAAACCAGTCACATATCTTCCATTAATATAGCAATGGCTGAAAGTAGAAAGATGATGGAACAAGCAAAAAGAACAGAAGCAGAAGCAAAAAATACTGGGATAAATAAAAATATTTTGATAATAAGTTTGGTGTTAATTTTTGGCGGTGTCTTAACCTTTTTAATACCTCAGGTATTAATTCAATTACAATCTGGGCAAAAAACCGTTCCTGCAGAAATAGTGTCTTCTAAACCGATAATGATGGCTGATTTGGAAGAAAAAATGAATATTAAAGATATAAATTTGGGTAGATTAAGCACTACCCTTAAAGAAAGGGTTGAGCAATCATCAACAAAACTTGGACAAATAAAAAAAATATACTTAACAGAAGGAGAAGGTGTTGGAGAAAAACTAATAACATCAAGCAAATTTCTAGAATTGGCAAAAATAAATGTTCCATCTGAAATACAAAGGACGCTAAAAAGCCCTTATATATTTGGATTACACAATTATAATGGTAATCAAAGATTCCTTATATTAAAAGTTGGTTCATTTGATACAACTTTTTCGGGAATGCTTTACTGGGAAACAACTCTTTGGCAAAATTTTAAGGAATTATTCGGTTTACAAACTGAAAATTCAACTTCTAGTAACTTATTTGCAATAGAAATTAAAAAATTCCAAGATGCCACATTTAATAACAAGGATTGTCGGGTGGTAAAAAATGTATCTGGAAATATTATATTTCTATATTCAATAATAGATGAGAACACCATTGTGATTACTACGAGCACTGATACGCTCAAGGAAATTATAAAGAGAATAAGTAGTGCAAGGGTTGTTACTCAATGAGGCATGCAAGGTGGTGAAAATAAGCGTTGCAACTTTGTTGCAACGGCAACAACACTTATTCCTACCATCCCGCTTGTTTAATCAATAAAGTTTGCTACAATTAACCCGTTAAAGTTTTTACTGACGTGTTGAAAATGAGAGGTAAATGATTATCTTTTTTAAAGATAATTCTGAGCAAAAAACTCACTTATTCATTTAACATCAACACATTTTCATCGGTAAAAATTTTCTCGGGTAAACATGATAGACACAAATAAATTTAAAAATAAATTAGAAAAGGAGCTAAAATTAGTAGAGGAGGAAATGAGTCATATCGCACGAAAAAATCCAGATAAACTTGGTGATTGGGAACCTGTGGAGACGGATTTAAATATGGACACTGCAGATTCCGACGAAGTTGCAGATGGAATGGAAAATTTTAATGAAAACGAGTCTCTCTTAAGTAAACTTGAACCACAATATAATGATATAAAAAATGCGTTAGAAAAAATGAAAAAGGGAACTTATGGAAAATGTGAAGTCGGTGGAGAAGATATTCCAGAAGCAAGACTTGAAGCAAATCCTTCAGCAAAAACTTGTATAAAACATTCAAAAAAATAAATAAAAAGTTTATAAAATCTGTAAATAAAAATATGACACTTTGTAAGTGTCATATTTTTATTTTGTTTTTAAAAAATTAAATGTATAATGCTTATTGAATGAGCTTTGCAAAAACTTCAAGTGCACAGACAATAGGTCTGGGTGCAAAAATAATAGATGTTGAGATCGATCTTTCTAAAGGTCTTCATTCTTTTACTATAGTTGGACTTCCTGACAAGGGAGTTGAAGAATCTCGAGACAGGGTATCGGCCTCTATTAAAAACAGCGGTTTTATCTCTCCAAAAAGTTTAAATCAAAAAGTTGTTGTTTCTCTTGCTCCTGCAGACATTAAAAAGGAAGGACCAATTTTTGATGTGGCCATTTCTCTTGCATATTTACTTGCAAGTGGTGAAGTGCAATTTGATGCTAAAAAAATACTTTTTCTAGGTGAACTTTCACTAGATGGAAACTTGAGAAGAATAAATGGTGTACTTCCTATAGTTGCAGAAGCAAAAACTCGCGGATTTCTTGAAGTTTTTCTACCAAAAGATAACGCAAAAGAAGCCGCACTTGTTTCAGATATTAAAATATATGGAGCAGATAATTTAAAACAAATTATTGAACACCTAAATGTTAAAAAAATACAAAATAAGCAAAAAGAAAATTCTATTCCAATAAAAATTATTCAACAGCCACAAACAGAAATAATTTTAGAGGATGAGGATGAATTAATCATAGATTTTAGTGAGATAAAAGGGCAAGAAACTGCAAAAAGAGGGTTAGAAATCGCCGCAGCTGGCGGACATAATATTGCGATGTATGGACCACCAGGAACAGGGAAAACGATGCTGGCAAAAGCTTTTGCTCACATTCTACCAACCCTTTCTTTTGATGAAATTCTTGAGATTACATCTATTCACTCTGTGGCTGGAGTATTAAAAAAAGATATTATTACAAAATCACCCGTAAGAGCTCCGCATCATACTGCTTCGTATGTTTCTATCGTGGGCGGAGGAGCAATTCCAAAACCAGGAGAAATAACTCTTGCACATCGCGGTGTGCTTTTTCTTGATGAGTTCCCTGAATTTGATAGAAAAGTAATAGAAACACTTCGTGAGCCACTTGAAGAAAGTGAAATAAGCATATCTAGATCGAGAGGAACTGTTACTTTTCCAGCAAATTTTATTTTAATTGCAGCAATGAATCCATGTCCATGTGGAAATTTTGGTTCAAAAACAAAAGAATGTATTTGCAAACCTACAGATCTTCTGAGATATCAAAGAAAAATTTCCGGTCCTATAATAGACAGAATAGATATGTGGGTAGAAGTTTCACAAATTAATTATGAAAAGTTAGGCGAGAAAGATACCGATAAAAAAGAAACTGTTAAAATAAAGGAGAGGGTGATAGGAGCCAGAAAAATTCAGGGAGAAAGATTCGTTAAGGCAAATAGAAAAATAAAAACCAATAGTGAAATGAGTGCAAAAGATATTAACAAAATCGCTGATTTGGAAACAAGCGCAAAAGAAATATTAAATACTTCAGCAAAAAAATTAGATCTATCGGCCCGCGCATATCACAGAATAATAAAACTTGGCAGAACTATAGCTGATCTGGATAGAAGTAAAACAATAAATTCTTCACATATACTTGAGGCTTTACAATATAGACCCAAAAGAACTGGCTTGTAGGAGTTAGCTTTTTGGCTTCTTAGAAAACACAAAGAGTGGTTTTGCGAAGCAAAACCACTCTTTGTGTCTACAAACTCAAAAACAAAATTAAAATAAAAGAGATAAGATAAAAAAGCATGAGTGGTTTTTCTTTATACGCCTTTTTAACTATAAAAAAATAGGAAAATCCTCCTAAAATAGGAACGAGTAGAAAAATTTTATTATTAGGAAAAATTAAAAAAGGAAAAGCAAAAGAACCGAGAAATACAAGAAGCCAAGTTATAATTTTACCTTTTGATTCTCCAAAAATAACTGGAATAGTTAAAATGCCTTCAGCGGCATCACCTTTAATATCTTTAAGATTTTTAATATTTTCAGCACATGAATAAAAAATAAGTATTCCCATCAAAACTCCTACTGGTAAAATATTAAAAGGTTGAACCCCAGATACAAAGAAAAATCCAAGTAAAATTGCTAAACAAGCATTTATTCCGACAAGCAAAGAAGAAATTCCGGGATATCTTTTCAAACGAAGTGGATTTGAAGAATATATGTGATAAACGATAATAAAAACCAAAGTAATTATAAACGCAGAATATCCGGCAAGAAGGCTAAAAATAAGACTTGCTATAAAAAATGACCACTTTATATTTTTCCATTCATCAACTGAAAAATTATTTTTTATTAAGGGTCTTTCAGGATTAGAAAGTGCGTCAATTTCTTTGTCTTCCTCATCATTTTCCCAAACAGAAAATAACCAGGCAAACAACAAACCAATAAATAATGATAAGACAGAAAACCAATCATATATATTTGAAAAAGTTGAAGATGGATTGATATTTTTTTGTCCAATAATAATCCCGAGTAATAAAAGCAAAAAATAATGGATAATTCTAAGCCATCTAAAATTCTTAATAATTTGGATTACTTTATTTAAACCAAAATGAAAAACTGCCGAGCAAATTGCAAATACTGTAAAAATAAGGAGTGATATTTGAGACATTATAATGGAAAATAGATTATGTCTCATACCAAAACTCACGTTTCCAAAAATCGCGTCTGACAAATATGTTCTTGAGATTAAAATTTGTTTACCTATATCAACTGGGAAAAAATAGTTTTGAACAGATAGTGAAGAAAGTTTAGGTAATGTAGAAAAAATATCAGCTATAAGGTAAACGATATTGGGTAAGATCATCATAATAAAAATGATTGTATATACTAACCAGGTTGCTAATAGTGATTTAAAAATATTTTTCTTTTGTAAGTAGATATAATAAAAAATTCCAGTGAGTACAAGAATGACTTCGATTTTAATTCCTATACCCATTGAGTTGGTATTGATAAATAAAGTAAAATATTCTTTTGTTATTTCAGTCCAACTACCAATAATATAATTATATATAATTTGATGTTGATAAAATATAGCATCTATGGTTGGCGGCAAAAGAATAATAAATGATCCAAAAGAAACTAATTTGATGGTTTTTGATATAGGTTTACCAGAAAAGATAGAGAGAATAATAACTATGCCAAAAATAATTGATAAATACCAAAATGGATAACCAATAAAAGTATCCGTGAAACCCTGCATCATTCCTGAATTATTTGAATTTGTAAAATTTTCTAAAAAAGTACGTAAGAAAATAGCAAAACAAAACATCAATATCGAATATCCAAAACTAATTTTTAGGTTTTCAATTTTTTCTAAAAAACTTTTCATTTATTAAAATAATTGTATTGTTAAAACAATATAATAGCATGGTTACATTTAAAAAAACACATACCAAATCAATTAAATAATAGTGGAACAAATAGTTATTAAAATGATTAACTAAAACGGATTCTTAGCCCCACGAATCTCAAAGTGTAAATGTGGTCCTGTAGAATGTCCTGTGTTTCCTGTTAATCCTATTACCTGACTTTGATAAACGACTTCTCCTTCATTAACAAGCACTTCATTTAAGTGTCCGTATACGGTTTGTGTCCCATTGTAATGTGAAATAACTATATATTTTCCATATCCGCCATTCCAACCGGAAGCTCTAGCAATTATTATCTGACCTGCTGCGGATGCAAATAAAGTTGTTCCTCTAGGTATTCCTATATCTATAGCATTATATCCATGCAGACCTTGTGTTTTTACACCACCAACCACTGGTCTTATATAATATCCTGGATATTCTGGACCACTACCTCCTCTATAAGAACTTGCGCCAGCTTTTTTTGTTCCACTTACTCTTATCGTTCCTTCGCCATCAGGAATTATTATAATATCTCCAACGGCTAGTTTAGAATTTGAATCTAAACTATTAAACTGAGAAATTTCTCCTGCATCTGCCTTATATTTTTTAGCAATAGATTTTAGACTATCACCCTTTACAATAGTATGTATTGTTCCAGAAACTGGCAATATTATAAGAGCTTGGTCCACTTTGATTCTTATTGAAGTAATATTATTAGCCCAAACAATTGTATTTGTGGTAACTCCATACATTTTCGCAATGGATTCTAAAGTATCTCCCCTTCTTACAGTGTATTTGCTAATTTGACCAGTGCTTACAGTATCACTAATATCAGCAAGTGTCCCTGACGGACCGCTTTCTGATACCAATGCCTCATTATCAACTGTGATAATATCCCCCCCTCCCACAGATGCATTCAAATCAAAATTAACCACGCTTTGAAGAAGCGGAATATTTTGAGAATTATTTTCAACTATTTGTGTCTCAACTTTTTGAGAATTTCCTACAAAAAAATTAGATATTGCAGATATAATACTTGCGTTAGCTGTAACAGGTAGAGAATAACTTAATGAAAAAACCATTAAAAGCAGGAAAGACCATTTTGTATAAATGGCTAAAAATATAGACTTTATGGATTGACTCTTAGTGTTTGACTCACTTCTAGGGTCAGTTTTAGTAGTTTTTCTTAAAATAAGCCGATTTAATTAAGGGGATTCAGTATTTTCTGAGTGTAAATGGCTCTCCTAAGCCATATTTCAGTGTTTTTGCATCGTTTTCGGTATGTCATACAATGATACTACTTGAGAAATGGTAGTCAACCGAGTTATCAACAGGGTAGCTGTTAGATATTAGCTTTTAGCTGTCAGATAATCTGAAAAGGGATTTTTGCGAAGCAAAAATCCCTTTTCAGATTATCTTTTACTTTCTAATTTAGCTAAAAGCTAGTAGCTAGAAGCTTGCGTATGTTATATTTACTCAATGACTCATCTTTTAGGACTAAATGATAGACAAAAAGAGGCCGTTTTACAAAAAGATGGGCCTATTTTGATAATAGCTGGTGCAGGAGCAGGTAAAACTAAAACTTTGGCCCATAGAATACTGCATTTGATAAAAGAAGGTGTTCATCCTGAAAACATTTTGGCTATTACTTTTACAAACAAGGCGGCGAAAGAAATGCGAGAAAGAGTAGAAAAAATTATCGCGAGTGATAAAAAATTAAACATTCCACTCAGTTATCATCACAAACCTTTTATCAGTACTTTTCATTCATTGGGAGTTTATATTATAAAAGAAAATAGTAGACTTATTGGTCTTACAAAAAACTTTAGTATTATGGATAGAAGTGATTCTTGTAAACTTATAAAAGAATGCTTAAAAAGTTTAGATATTGATCCGAAACAGTTTGAGCCAAGCAAGATTTTAAATATTATTTCAAGAGAAAAAGGAGATTTAAATACTCCGGAAGATTATTCCGTTGGAACTGAAGATGGGTATACTTTAAAATCTGTTACAGCAAAAGTCTGGCCACTATATGAAAATAAACTTGCACAAGAAAAAGCATTAGATTTTGATGATTTACTTTTAAAAACTTACAATATTTTAAAAAATCATAAAAATATTTTAGAAAAATATCAAAATCTTTGGAAATATATTCACATTGATGAATATCAGGACACAAATAAAGTTCAGTACATAACAGCTAAGCTTTTGGCAGAAAAAAATAGAAATATTTGTGTAGTGGGGGACGTAGATCAAAGTATTTATAGTTGGCGTGGTGCTGATATTCAAAATATTTTGAGTTTCGAAAAAGATTATCCGGAGGCAAAAATAATTTTGCTTGAAGAAAACTATCGTTCAACTCAAACAATACTTGCTGTTGCAAATGAAGTAATAAAAAATAATAAATTGAGAAAAGAAAAAAATCTTTTTACAAAAAATGATGTAGGGGAAAAAGTTTCTTTTCTAAAAGCTTTGAATGAAATGGAGGAAGCCAGATTTATAGCCAGGAAATCACAAGAATTAATAGCAAAAGGTGTCAGTCCTCGCGAAATAGCCGTGCTTTATAGGGCCAATTTTCAATCTCGCGTACTTGAAGAAGCCTTTCTTACTGAGAGCGTTCCTTACCAAGTTCTTGGAACAAAATTCTTTGATAGAAAAGAAGTAAAAGATGTTTTGTCATTTCTCAGAGCTAGTTTAAACCCAGAAAGTTTAAGTGATTTGAAAAGAATTATAAATGTTCCAGCGAGAGGAATAGGTAAGGTTACTATTTTGAAAATTTTTGAAGGAGGAAGAGATAAATTGCCAGATGGAATAAAAGAAAAAGTAAATAGTTTTTTTAATTTGCTTGCAAAAATTCGAAATGAAACAGAAAAAGTAAGACCATCGGAAGTTATTAAATTTATAATTAGAGAATCAGGAATAGAATTAGAATTACAAAAGGGAAGTGATGAGGACAAAGAAAGATTGGAAAATATGCGCGAGCTTGCTACTCTTGCAATTAAATATGATCATTTTCCAAAACCAGAGGGAATAGAAAAACTTTTAGAGGAATCTTCATTGGCAACAGATCAAGACTCATTAGAGAAAAATGAAAGTGCAGTGAAACTTATGACAGTTCATGCTTCAAAAGGTTTAGAATTTGATTATGTTTTTATAACAGGACTTGAGCAAGATCTTTTTCCACATCAAGGAATGGGAACGGGGGCAAAAACTCCAGAAGAAACCCGTCCGAACGGAGATTCATCCGGGCGGGTGGAAGAAGAGAGAAGGCTTTTTTATGTAGCTTTGACCCGTGCGAAAATTAAGCTATTCTTAACTTACGCAGAAATGAGAACAATTTACGGTTCACAGCAAATGAATCTGCCATCAATTTTTCTTGGAGAATTTGATAATGATTATTTGGAAGAAGAAAATTTTGAATATAGAGAAAAAATTGTTTATCTTGAATGGTAGAAAACAGGAAGTAGCTTGTAGCTTTTTAGCTTCTTAGAAAATACAAATGCAAAATACAGAATACATCAAAGCAAAAAAATCATTGGGACAAAACTTTTTGAAATCAAAAGTGGCACTTTTTGCTATGGTAAAAGCTGGAGAAATTACTTCCAATGATATAGTTCTTGAAATAGGTCCAGGTCAGGGAGCACTGACAGAAAAGATCCTTGAAACTGGCGCAAAAGTAATTGCCGTAGAAAAAGATGACAGGCTTATTGAATATTTGAAAGAAAAATTTATAAAAGAAGTTGAGAATGGCCAATTTACCCTTATTCATGGGGATATTTTAGAATTGGACTTATCAGAAATCGGACTAAAAAATAGCAATTTTAAGTTAATTGCGAATATTCCTTACTATATTACCGGACTTATATTTAGAAAATTTTTGTCAGGCAATATTCAACCAAACAAACTAGTAATAATGGTCCAGAAAGAGATTGCGGATAGAATAATCGCAAGAGATGAGAAGGAAAGTTTACTTTCACTTTCTGTCAAAGCTTACGGAACTGCAAAAAAAATAATGAAGGTAGAAAAAGAAAATTTCAGCCCAAAACCAAAAGTAGATTCTGCTATTTTGCTTATAGATAATATTTCAAAAAAGTTTTTTGAAGAAATAAATGAAGAAAAATTCTTTGAGGTAATTAAACTTGGTTTTGCACATAAAAGAAAGATGCTTATAGCAAATTTAAAAGAAAAATTTGGCCTGCCTGTCGCGACGAGCACGGCGCAGGTAGATAAAAATGACTTATTTCATATATTTCAAGACTTGAAAATATCAGAAAAAGCTAGATCTGAGGACTTAAAACTTGAAGACTGGAAAAGATTGATAAAAAGATTAACTGTCTAAAAAAATAGATGGTGAAAGCATTTTTTGTACTTTGTTCTTAATTAATTATATAATATCAAACATAGTCCTATTTAAATAATATTAAAATGAAAAAAATAATAAATCTTTTTTTAATTTCTCTCTTATTGGGGTTGGCATTAATAGCCAGCGCAACGGAAATAATCCTAAGCCCAACTTCTCCAAAAACAACGGTACCTACTACAATATCATCCGTATCTATCTTCACGAAAAATTTGACCGTGAGCTCATACGGCACAGATGTTATGGCTCTTAAAAAAATAATTAGTTTAGAATTTAATACTACTTTAGACACTTCCGCAACTTTCACATCAAATACAACAAATGATGTTAAAAAACTACAAGAAAAATATGCTAGAGAAATATTGGCGCCTTTAGGACTTACAAGTGGCACGGGTATTGTAGGTCCTTCAACAAGAAAAAAACTTAATTTAATTTTAAATAATATTTTGGTTCCAAAAAAAGCATCTGGTAATCAGGTTGTGAATAATAATTCTTCATCAACCACCTCATCAAATTCTTCTTCAAAAACAGTGGTGGAAATATCTCCTATTCCTGCGGTTCCTCCTATAGCAAATAAAATTGACTCTTTTGCGCCAACAATTATGTTTGAGGCATATCCAATAAAAGTGATAGCCGGGCAATTAACAACTTTGGCATGGAATACGAGCAATGCTGACGGTCGATGTGAAATTACCTCTAAAGATTCGTCTGGAAAAATATTTAAAGGAACGATAGATTCTTCTGGTCAAACATCTATCGACCCTATAAACAAAACAACAACATATACAATTGTTTGTTATAACAAATATGGCATTCCGGGAAGTAAAAGTGTATTGGTTGAAGTCATAGACTCTTCAAAAACAGCCATTCAGCCGATTGTATACGCGCAAATGCCAAAAATAACCTCTATTAGTCCATCTTCGGCAAATCGAGGAGACACTGTTACTATTATTGGGTCCAGTTTTGTTTCAACAAGCACAGTAATTTTTGACGGTATAAAAATAGATAATAATTTGGTAACATCAAAAAGTAGCAGTTCAATATCTTTTAAAATTCCTGAGTATACATACTGTTTGTCAGCATATTGCCCATCGCCAACGATTGACACTACAGTTGAAACTGGCGGACGAAAAATAATTCAGGTTTCAAATACTAATGGTTTTAGTAACGATTTTGCTTTTACTCTTCCTAGTAAAAAAATTACAATTTCGGGAGTTTCTACCGTTACAATTTACACGCCACCAAAACTTTCTATAGATTCTATAAAACCAGCGTCAGGAACTCGTGGAAGTACCGCCGTTATCTCCGGTGCAGGATTTTCTACCGATTCTATAATCTTATTTGGAGGATTTAAGGTAGCTAACAATCTCATTATATCTAGAAGCAGTAATTCAATGTCATTTGTAATACCTCAATTTCAATTTGGTTGTACTGAACCAGAATATGAAATATGTCCAAGATTACCAATCTTTGGATCAGGAACGATTATTGAAACAGGAGGAACTAAAACTGTTTATATAACGAACACATCAAACAAATCAACTAGTACTTCTGTAATTTTTACACTTCCTAGTCAAAAAATTACCTATTAAAACATAAATTGAGGTAATTCCCTGATAAAAAGCCTTTTGATTTAAAAAATTTATTTTAAACTATACTTTAATGCTTAATATGATATAATTAGTCCGTTAAAGTTTTTGCTGACGTTATTGAAAATGCTTTTATCAAGCCTTATTTTGTATACTAAAATATAGTAAGGGTTTAAAAAATGGAAGTTTATAAAACAATAACATTTTCATCAGCAAAAATTTTCTCGGATAAATGATAAACAGGAAATACCTTCCATCTAAAAAGTTTTTGATAGCTCTATCTATAGCTGTTGCTGTTATTCTTATAGCTATAATATTCAATTATTGGAAGCCAAATATCACAAAATATAAAAATCCTGATTTAGCAACCAACACAAATGCAAGCTCATCATTTATAGAAATAGATTCGGACAACGACGGTTTGGCAGACTGGAAAGAAAATCTTTATGGCACAAATCCAAAAAATGCAGACTCTGATGGAGATAAAACTTCAGACTTAGATGAAATTTCCCAAAATAGAGATCCTCTAAAAGCCAATACTGCACCTGCAGAGCAAGAACCAAATGATAAAATAGATGCAGCTATAATAGAAAGAAATCAAAAAATATTGGAAGAATATGAAAAATTAAGCGAAACTGATAAATTTTCACGAAATTTACTGTCAAACATCATTGCCTCTCAGCCAGTAAGTGGTTCCATGGACCAAAATACTATGGATTCAATACTCGCAAAAGCTATGGGAGAAATTCCTCAAAGAAATTATGCGGGAATAACAAAAGTGACAGATTTGAATTTATTAAAAACAGATAGTACAAATCTGAATGAAAATATGACAGCTTATGTAAACAGTTTCCGTACAGAAACTCAAAAACTGATACCTATTTTGGGTTCAGATATAAATATAATCAATTCATATATTGATGGCAGCACAAACACTAAGTCAGAAATGTTAAAATTAACCAATAAATACCAAGCTATAGTGAATAATCTTATAAAAATGCCTGTTCCTGTGGTCATAGGATATTATGACATCAATTATCACCTGGAAGTTATAAATGATTTGGAACAA
>JBDRJU010000012.1:0-26665 GCA_043814645.1 bacterium
CCGTTTTTCCCGACATTGTTTTGGTAGTTCGAATTTTAAAATTCATACTGTTTAGTATGACAAAAAACGTCCAAAAAAACAAAAACCCCTTATTTTACAAAGGGTTGGTTTCAGATTTGAGGGAGGTGGCAGAAGTCGGGATAGATATTATGGTGTGTTTTAATGACGGACATCCTCCTATTCTATCTTGGAAACCGAAGGTTTCCAAACCTTCCTACAAGGTCATCGTGGCAGAGCCACGAGGAAATCCGCTTCGCGTATTATAAAACATAGGTATAGTAAAACATTTATATGGATTTAAAGTTATTTGACTAGACGCTATTTTACACTTCCATTTAAAATGCCTTTGATTATGGTGTCTCCCTGCGTCTTAAATCCAGGTGTAATATTTATTGCCTTTTGTACTTCAGCGACTGCAGAATTTTTGTCTCCTTTTTGTATAAATGCGGACGCTTTTATAAGATGTGTTCTTACAATATTTTCATTAGTGGTTGTCGTTGCGCTTCCCATAAGCTCTTTTGCCTGTGCCTCTTTATCATTAAGTATTAAAGCGGCAATATAATTCATTTTTCCATCATTATATTCTGGCATCAAATCGTAAGTATTTTTAGCCAATTCAAGAGCTTTTTCTTTTTGTCCTAAATATGAATAACATTTAGCAAGCTCAAACATTATTGTTAATTTTTTTGGGGAAAGTTCCACAGCTTTTTGCAAATAAGGTAATGCCATTTGATATTGATTCATCTTATCCAAAAATACTCCCATGAAAAATTGGTACCTTGCATCATTAGGAGTTTCTTTTATTTGTTCTTGCATTTGAGTATATGCGAGATCAACAAATTCCTGTTTTATTTTTTCGTCTAAACTACCAGCATTTGCTATAGATGGGGCTATACTAATTATCTGTTCTCTTGCTTCAGAACTTCCAAAAGTGTTTGCTGAAAAAACTTGTTTGAAATAATTTAATGATATTGATGGATTTGTGTTAAGTGATTGCATTGCATTTATAAGATTTAGATTTGCATTTATTGGCTTAATATTGCAATACCAGATCATCACACCGAAAACCACTGCAAGTATCGGAGCTACAATGTAATTTGCAACATCGTCTGTAATTTTTCTTCCATCTATAGATTTCTCTTTTGTATCTCTTGAATACAAATAAGCAAGGATTACATAAAAAAAGAAATAGCTTATTAAGTTATCAAAAACAAAAAGATTTTGCGCAAAATATGCTACAAGTAATCCAACTATCAAACCAATTTCCGTAATTCCAAAATCATTTTTCTTTTTCATTATTACAAATAATGAAGCTACAAAAATAGAAAGATACGCGAGTAAGCCAAGTGCTCCACCTGCAACAAGTACATCTAAAGGAGTACTATGTGCCCTATCAAACCATTGCTCTTGAGCATACATTCTAACATCATAATATTTGTTAAATACATTATTGAAACCATCTTGTCCCCAACCAAGAATTGGTTTTTCCAAGAAACCTTTTAGAGCCATCGGCCAAACATACTGTCTAGCTTGTCCCTGTCCTGCAACTTGAGTCCAGGATATATCCGCAAGTCTTTTTAGAGTGACGTTACCTTGTACAAACTGAGTATTTTTCGTTGCCATGAACCCTCCTATAACCAATACTATAAAAACAAGAAAACCTGTGGCTTTCATTCTCATCAATTTATTTTTCTTTTCAAAAATTGCAATTATTAATGATGTGGTTATCAAACCTCCAAGTAAACCGAGTATCACTCCTCTTGTAGATGTTCTCCAAATACCAAACGCACAGACAAACACGGCTACAGAATATGCATAAGTAAGCCAATTAGTACAAATCGCCGCTAACAATTTGGGGTGATTTCCTACCTGCGCCGTGCCTGTCTGCGTACCTCGCACAGGCAGACGCGTCGCGGCAGGCAGGTCATTTTTTACTATTACATCTTTATATAGAAGTATAAGTGCAAAGAATAAATTAAACATAAAATATACTGCGACATAGATAGGATTTCCAAGTGTTACTGAGACTCTGTCTGAACCTGTTTTTTGCCATTCCTGAATAACATACATTATCATCAACATGCTTGAGATTACAGATGAACGGAAGAACCAAAGCCAATTTTTTTCTGACCTCATCACGGAACCAAATACAAACAAGTACATTATTAAGTGTAACAGAGTAACAAAACCATCCATTCTTTCATAATTGCTCCAAATTGCTTTCATGGGATTTACAGCAAAAATATCAGCAAGTGCCATTATAAAAACAAATATTCCAACAGAAACAGAAATCCAAGAAAATTTTGGTCTATATTTTGCGTCTATAAATGCCAAATACACCCAAAGTGCAAAGATTATTTCTATTATTATTCTAAAGGCAAAATTTTTTCCGGTTATATATGGAAAAAACATACTGCTTGCTACAAAGAAAGGTATGAGAAGAACTCCCCATAGACCTGTCATTATCGCCCACTTAATTATATTATTCTTAGTCATTCCAATTTAAGCTTAAACTAATAAATATATTCGACGCACTTATTATTTTTGATGTTTGGAATTATAGCATAAATAAACCATAAGCAAATATTTAGTAAATTTTGTTTTTACATCAAAAAATGCTAGCATTCCTATATAAATATTGTAATAAATGTATGAAAAAAATATTTCGACGATTAAAAATGCTTTTACGTAAATTGCCCAGTGATTCTTCGTGGGGGGTCTATTTTTTAAGACAGGCTTCGTTTATTTGGACATGGGTAAATACTGTTATTTTTTCATTCAATAAAGAAGAAAGATTGAATTTTTATACGAATAAAAATATTTTTTATAGACTTTCACAAAAAACAGCTAAAATTTATGATGAAATAGATAATAATGAATTTAACAAAAAATTCTTAAAAAATGACATGTATGATTTTAACGGAATATATTTACCAAAAATAAATGACGTGCGCGTACTGCGTCTTGTATATGAAGATGTTTTGTCTATATATACAGAAAAAAACGACAATTACAGTTACAAATTTTTTGATGAAGTTGAAAAAAATTCTACAGAGGGACCATTTTGTTATGTTAGTCCAACAGGTGAGGATATAACTGTCCATAAAAATGATGTTGTAATAGACGCTGGTGCATGGATTGGAGATTTTTCTGCTTATTGTGCCAAAAAGAAAGCTTTTGTTTACGCTTTTGAACCATCATTGTCAAATATCAAATTGCTGGAAAAAACGATTGAATATAATAAGGCAGAAAAATATATTAAAATAGCTCCATACGGCCTTTGTGATAAAGAAGGTCTTGTAAACTTCAATGATGCCGAACAAGTGTCCTCAAATAATATTGATATAAACGGAAATATACAAATAAAAGTAGCAACATTGGATAATTGGGCCAAAGAAAATAATATTAAAAAAATAGATTTTATTAAGGCCGACATTGAAGGCCAGGAAAGAAATATGTTATTAGGAGCAAAAGAAGTATTAAAAAAATTCCAACCAACCCTATCTATTTGTACTTATCATTTAATAGATGATCCTGAAGTACTGGAAAAAATTATATTGGAATCCAATCCAAATTATAAAATAATCCATAAACGTATGAAATTGTTTGCTTATGTAAACAAAAAATAAAATTATGTATATATTTTCTTGGAATTACATAAAAGAAAAATGGGCAAACGATGGTTTTCAAAAATATTTTAAAAATACTGGATGGCTATTCGCTTCCAGAATTTTGTGTATGTGTATAGCTTTCATTACCACTGCCTTTATTGCAAGAAAACTTGGACCTGAAAGCTTTGGTCAACTAAGCTATGCAGTTAGTTTTGTAAGTATTTTTGCTATCTTAGCAAGCTTAGGTATGGAGAATATTTTGTACAGAGATTTAATAAAAAATCCAGACAAAAAACGAGAAATTCTTGGATCTGGTATTACTATTAAACTTGTGGCAGGATTATTTACGGCAATTTTGGTTTCTATTTCAGCATTGTTATGGGCTGAAAATGATGTATCTAAAATACTTATTTTAATATTATCAGGTACATTTGTTTTTAATGCTTTCCAAATAATAAGTTTTGAATTTCAAGCCAGAGCAAAATCAAAATATCCATCTATTATCTCTTTCTTTGTCACCCTAATTCTTAATAGCTTAAAAATATTAGTGGTACTTGGTGGAAAAGGTGTTATCTATTTGGCTTTTATTTTACTTCTAGAATCCATACTTTACGCAGTTTTTTATTGGTTCATATATGAGAAAAAAATTGAAGGAAGTATATATGAATGGAAATTTAATAAAGATATAGCAAAAAAATTATTGCTAGATTCTTGGCCTCTTATTTTTACAAGTGCATTTGTATTAATTTACTCAAGAATAGACCAAATTTTTATTAAAAATATGATGGGAGCCCATTCAGTAGGTATTTATGATTCCGCGGTTAGAATAGCGGAAGTCTGGTACTTTATTCCAGGAATAATTGTAGGATCACTTTTTCCAGCCATAATTAATGCTAAAAAAACTTCCGAAGCATTATACTACGCTAGATTAAAAAAACTTTCATTAACACTTTTAATACTTGGCGTTATTATTGCATTGCCAGTGACAATATTTGCTCCATTTATAATGAATATAATTTATGGTCATGCTTTTGTGGAGGGAACAATAATTTTGCAAATATATGTTTGGGCGTGTATTGGAACATTTTTGGGAATTTTAACTGATAATTATTTAATTACTGAAAATTACAAAAATATTTTAATTTTCAGATCTCTAATTCCAATGATAACAAATATAATATTAAATATAATATGGATTCCAAAATATGGAATTGTTGGTTCTGCTTATGCCACATTAATTTCATACTCATTAGGGCCATTAACGTTACTTTTGTTTAAAAAAACAAGAATTAATTTAATACAAATAATAAAATCTGTATAACAAAAAATGACTTTATTAAATACATATAATTTAAAAACAATATCTCTTTAAAAGATTTTTAAACATAGGCAAATAGTTTCTTTTTCCTTTGTATAATCTTATATTTTGGATTAGCCTTAATAATAATATCTCTTAAAACTTGTGGATCATCAGGATAATGATATGTACAAATTGACAATATTGGCTCATGTTCTTTAAGAGTTTTTTCAGCTCCTTTAAGCATTTTTCTCTCATAACCTTCAATATCAGCTTTAATGAAATCAATTTTTCCGATATTATTTTTTTTAATCCACGAATCAATTGTTGTGACATGTAAATGCATGTGACTATCTCTCCCTTTTGGAATATCGAAAGAACTACCACCAGAATTATCATATTCATCATTTTCAATAAATCCTACATCTTCTTCCCTATCCCCTAATCCATAAGGAACGATGGTGATAACGCCACCGTTTCCTCTATTATATTTAACAGTTTTTTCTAAAAACTTAATGTTTATAGGTGATGGCTCAAAAGCATATGAATGAGCACCTTTTTTTGAAGCGTAGGCAGAAAAATCTCCGATCCATGCACCTGCATCGATAACATTGTAACCCGGCTTAATTGTAATATCTTCCCCATTTGGCCCAATATAACAATAAGATCCTTCTGGAAGAGTTTTGTCCATCTCATCAACTATATGATAATTGTAATTATCCTTTTTTTCTGTATAAATTTTTAAAGTGTCTGAATATACATTTCTAATTAATCCTATATTTTCAGTTTTTGGTAAATATACTCCATTAAAATCATAAATATCTTCTTTTAAAAATTTATTATTAAACTGATCATCAAAAAATTTATTATGTTTTTTTATCAATTCATTTTTTTTAAAAACAAAATAATTCTTTTTCCTAGTAAATTCTCTGGTCTTTTTCATATCAAATGAATTAAAAACAAAATATGTTGAAGACAGAGCATATCCAAATATCCTCGATAAATATATTGATGGGGTATAATCTGTCTCCCATTTTTTTAAAGTTTGTAATATTTGTGATAAATTTATTTTCATATATTCAAGATTATGTCATACTCAATATTTTCTGCAACAAATATATTATTTATTAAAGATATACACAATAGATGTAAAAAACAGATAAAATGCTATATTATGGTAAATTGTGATTAAAAACATTTTATAAAAACAATCATGAATAAAATATATAATGCAATAAAAAAATACTTGTTCAAGGATACAAAATATTTTTTTCTATACGTTTATAGATACTTTCAAGACAACTATCATAATGATTGCAAATTTTATAGTAACCAGGAATTTAAACAACGAATTACAAATGGTAAATCTGTAATTAGAATTGGTGATGGAGAAATCGGTTTATTACACTTCATGTCAATACACTATCAAGTATATAGTGATTCGATAAGAAATGATTTACTAAAGATCGTTAAAACATATAATGACAATTCAAAATATATCTTAAGTATTCCTCTCCCCGTAAATCACACAAACAAAAAATTAAAAGATGATAGTAAATCCAGTACACATGATTATTTTCAATGTTGGCTTCCTTTAAAAATAACTTATGAATTAATTTTTAATAAAAAAATAAAATATTTTGATGCACATGCTTTTTATAGAGACAACTACTTCAAAGATATAATTTTCCCGTGTATAAGTGATAAAAAAATAATAATGGTAACAAACAAAAATAATTCAAAAGATGTGAACAACTCATATTTTGGAGATAAAATATTTAATTATGTAATTTGTGCAGAGAAGAATTCTTACGAAGATCGTGAAGATATTAAAAGAGATATAATAGAAATTATCAATAAATCTGGATTCGATAAAAGTAATTTTGTCATATTGATGTCAGCTGGACTATCCAAAACAATAATATATGATATGTCCAAAAAAGGATATCAGTTACTAGATACAGGGAAAGGTTTAGAAGGCTATTACAAAGAAATAAGTTTGGAACATTTAATATAAGCACTATTCTAAATAATAAAATAAAATGAAACTTAAAGAAATCCAACATAAACAGTCAAATGAAGAAAGAATTAGGCAATATAACTATAATGGTATACCTATCTTTTGTACTGGTGGAATACATGAAAATATTTTTAATGAGTTCGAAAAATTAAATAAGATTAAAAATATTTCAGTATTGGTTTTAGGTTCAGGGGCAGGTGCTTTTGAACAGCGACTTTTAGCTAATGGCTATAACAATATTACTTCAGTTGAATTTATTCCAGAGGTTTTTATGGTGAAAGGTACGAAACTATTAACAATAAACCTTAACCAGGATTTTTCTCATTTGGGTAAATTTGATGTTATTTTCGCAATTGAAATTATTGAACATCTAGAAAATCAGTTTAATTTTATGAGATGTGTTAAAAATTTGATGAAAAAAGATTCAGTATTTTATTTATCTACCCCTAATGTTGAAAACACTTTTGCGAGGATAAAATATTTCCTGGTCGGTAGATTACAGTGGTTTAGTCCTGGTGATATAGAAGCAACTGGTCGTGTAAATCCCATTTTTAACCATATACTTAAATTTAATTTATCTCAAAACAAATTAAAAATAAATAAATATTTTGGTAATAGCAATATTTACCATAAACTCTTTCAACATAAAAAAATATTAATAAAAGCTATTTATTATATAACTTTTATTTTTAGTTTTTTAATGATAAATAGAAATAATTATGAGATAAACTTATTTGAAATAATAAATGACGAACAATAAAATATGATAAAAGGTAAAAATATAATAAGAGACATTCTTTCAAGACCAATTTTTCAATCATTTTTTGAAATAGTTTTGAATTTTTCATTAAAAGTTCTAAACGTTGGCGAAGGACATACAGTTGAAACAAGCGGTGAAAAAGTTGCAATTGAAATACTAAATAAGATTGTAAAAAATGATCAAGCTATAGTTTTTGATGTAGGAGCACATATGGGAGAGTGGTTTAATTTGTTCAAAAAATATTATACAAAAAAATCTACCGTTTATTCTTTTGAGCCTTCTACAAAATCATACTCCGAATTATCTAAAATTAAAGAGGGGGGTTTTTATCCAACAAACTTAGCTCTTGGAGATATAACGGAAAAAAAATTCCTTACGTTTGATAATAAAGGTGATACAACTGCTTATGTCAGTAATGAAAAAAATAACATAAAACATTCTGAAGAAATTAATGTTATTACACTAGATAAATATTGTTCTGATAATAATATAAAACAAATTGATTTGCTAAAGTTAGACGTTGAGGGATATGAATTAAAAGTATTGAGTGGAGCAAAAGAAATGATAAAAAATGGAAATATAAAACTTATACAATTTGAATTTGGTGCTCCATCAGAAGAAAAGTATTCTTTAATAGATTTCTTTGATATTTTAGGTGAACAATACCAAATATGCAGAATCCTTAAACATGGCTACTACCCCCTCAAAAAATACAATCATTATTACGAAATAATGACACTGACTAACTTTGTAGCTATAAAAAAAGATTTGTTAGATTTAATCTAATTTTGATAAACTTTAAACATGAAATTCAAAACTTTTGTTATTAATATGAAAAAAAGTCCTGAGAGATTAATTTTTATGTCTAATCAATTAAATAAATTGGATATGGATTTTACAATACAAGAAGGAGTAGACGGTAATACATATGACTTTAAAAATGATTATAATGAAGAGTTGAGTAAAAAATTTAATGGTGGAAAAACGGTAACAAAAGGAGAAATAGGATGTGCCCTTTCCCACAGACGAATTCTAGAGACAATGCTCAAGGAAAATTTCGATTATGTACTCATATTAGAAGATGATGTTGAACTATCACCAAACTTCAAAAAAATTCTAGATCAAGAACTTACAAAAAGAGATGCTGGGATAACAAAATGGGAATATATTTCATTTAATTATCCTTCCGTTGGTTGGAAATCTATTGCACTTTGGTTATTCTTATTTTTTCATATGATGAAGGAAAACAAAAAAAACATTACTTATTGGTTAAAATTACCAATCTATTTTATTAAGTTTATTGGCTTTTCCATTTTATGCATGTTTGAAGGTTTAAGAGAAATCTTATATAAAAAAATATATACTTATGGGACAACTGCTCATTTTTATAGACCACTATATTTAGCTGGATGTTATCTTGTCAATAAAGATGGCGCAAAAAAATTATTAGAATTAAATGCGAAACTTAGTCACACAGCAGATGGATTGCCAAATGAGGCACGTATTAAAAAGGGATTAAAATTCTACGCCTTTGTTCCACTTGTTGCAAAACAAAAAAGAGAGATTTTTCCAAGTACCCTTAATAATAAGCATTTCTCTAAAAAAGTAATTACTTACTAATATTTGTAGTGTCAAAATATAAATGATAGTATTGAATAACTGATAATTTACGCATTCTAATGACTAAAAAACCAAACAAAATTATGAAAAATGAAAAAATATTTATAACTGGTGGTGCTGGATATTTGGGCAGACATCTTATCAAAAGATTTTATGATAATAATGAAATAACAATCTTTAGCCGAGATGAATCAAAACATTATTGTCTAAAAAAACAATTTCCAAAAATTAACTGTATTGTCGGAGATATAAGAAATTATGATTTACTCGAAGAAAGTATGCGTGGTCACACTATTGGCATATTTGCAGCATCAATGAAACAAATTGAAGCTGTTGATCAAAATGCTGAGGAAGCACTACAGATTATAATTAATGGTGCCTTTAATTCAAGAAAATCCTCTATAAAAAATAAATTCAAATCTGCTATATTTATTTCAACAGATAAAAGCAGATGCCCTACTACTCTTTATGGTGCAATGAAGTTCGTTGCTGGTGAAGCATTTATTTTAAATGCTGATAAAGAAACAACAAAATTATCTTGCATTGTATATGGAAATGTTTTAAATTCAACTGGTTCTATTATTCCACTTATTTGGGATTCAATAAAAAATAATTACCCTGTAAAATTATACTCTGAAGAAATGACACGTTTCATGATCGATGTTGAACAAGCTGTAGATTGTATTGAAATTGCGACAAATTACTCAGGGTACACTATTGTTCCAAACATAAAAGCATTTAAACTAATAGATCTTTTTGAAATTTATTCAGAAAAATTCGGTTTAAAATGGAAAAAAGGAGTCCCTCGCATATCAGAAAAAGAACATGAACAAATGATTTCACCATATGAGACAAACAGAGTTTTGTATGTAAAAGAAAAGGATGTTTTTATTATTCACTATAAAAACACTGCAAAAGGACACACCTTTCCTGCACATAAAGGATTTGACTCTGAAGACCATTCAGTATCAAAAGAAGAACTAGGTAAAATTTTGTCCAGATATAATTATTTCAAACCATAAATATGATTAAGTTAATGGTCTTAGGACATAATGGTATGTTAGGTAATGCTGTTATGAAGTATTTTTCACAGTACCCTCAAAAATACAAGACACTAACCCTATCTGAGAGATGGGGGTATATTAAATTTAACGAAAAATTAATATCTGCTGATATTGATTTTATTATAAATTGTATAGGAGCAACTCCACAAAAATATTCAAATCAACCAGAAAAATACAAAGAATTAAATATAGATTTACCAATATTTCTTGAGACACTGAATAAAAAAATTATTCATCCTTCAACTGACTGTGAATTCTCAGGGAATCTCTCAATTAATAAAAAATATCAAAAAAATAATATAAGAGATGCAACAGACGATTACGGCAAAAGTAAAGCTTATATATCAGAATTGATAGAAAATAGTTTCAAAAATACAAAAATAATAAGAACTTCTATAATTGGGTATGAATTAACTGACCAAAAATTTTCTCTTTTAGAATGGATATTATCATCAAAAGGTTCAATTCGCGGATACACAGATCATTATTGGAATGGGATCACAACACTTCAATGGTCAAAAATATGTGAAAATATAATTAATAACTGGAATAAACAGCCCGTATTAAACCAATACGGAACAGAAAAAATAAATAATAAATATGATTTAGCAAAAATTATTGTAAAAACATATAAAAAAAATACTATTGTTAAGCCATATGTAACTGGTCAAAATATTAATAAATGTCTTGAATCAGATACAAAATTACCAACTATTGATGAACAGGTTATTGAATTAAAAAAATTCTATGGAAAATAATCTTAAAAATTTATGTATTGTTACCTCAGTGATAAACATATCTTCAAATCCATTGAGCTATACACAAAAAAGATCTGTTTTTACTGCACAGGAAAGATTTGAACAAACTATAAAAACAATAGAAAGCCTAAGAAAGATACCAAATTCCGTTATTCTTCATGTAGAAGCTAGCACTCTTTCTTCTGAATGGGAAAAAGAAATAAGAAAAAAAACAGATTTATACATTAATATCTATGATAATGGTACTGAAGAATTAAAGAAAAAAATTGATGGTAAATACAAAAGCATAGCAGAAAGTACTATGATTTATAAAGGATTGCAAATTGCAACCCTTTCTCAATATGAAAATATTTTTAAAATTTCAGGTAGATATTGGTTAAATGATAAGTTTAATTGGAAAAAATGGAATAATAATGATACCTTGTTTCGAACTAGTGATGGATTACTAAGTACTTGTTTTTATAAAGTTAACAAAAATGATTTTGACATTTGGCTTCATACGCTGAATGTCGCAATGAAAAGCAGTACTATGTTAGAAACTATTTTTAAAAAAGAAATGTATGGATATAAAATTCTTAATGAACAAGGCGTGAATGGATATGTTAGTGTCGATGGTGTTTTTATTGATTTTTAATTACTTGATAATAAAACTATAACTTGTATTATAAATTGATATAAAAAAATAATTACGATACTCTTCTTATATTTAAATATATGGCAACAAACCCAATTGTTAAAAAAATCAGAAAGATTCCATTACTAAGAAATATTTTTGAATACTATCATTTACATTCACAACTAGAAAAAGCACTTAAGTGTTGTAAAACGGTGCTTGATTTAGGTTGTGGTGGAGATTCTCCATTTGCAGCTATTTCAAAAAATTTTTATTCTGTTGGTATAGATGCCTTCGAACCTAGCATTAAGACTGCAAAAGAATTAGGAATACACAATGAGTATTTTTTAATGAATGTAATGGATATAGACAAAAAATTTTCAGCTAATTCTTTTGATTGTATTTTACTTACTGATCTGATAGAACATCTTGAAAAAAAAGATGGCATTTTACTTATAGAAAAAATGCAAAAAATTGCAAAAAAGAAAATAGTAATTTTTACACCAAATGGTTTTTATCCTCAGGGAGAATTTTACAATAATCCATTTCAAGTTCACAAATCTGGATGGGATCCAAAAGAAATGAAAGAGCGTGGCTATAAAGTTATCGGTTTTGGAGGACTCAAAGGATTACGTTCAAAAATCATGCAGATGCAAACAAATAATAAATTTTATTGGTTTTGGAAAATAATAACAGAATCAAGTGAAATTCTGGTAAGAGATATTCCCGAGATGTCTTTTTCAATATTATGCGTAAAAACAAAGGACTTATTATAATCAAATGTTAAACATAATTTCCAGATCAATAGTTGAAGGTGGAGTAAATGGACCGCAAAAAGTTGCCAGTAATTTGATGAAAGGACTAGATATTTTAGGCTATCCATATTGTGTAAATAAAGCATTAGATGCTACCTCTCAACTATGGATACATGATGATCTTGTTGCTTTAAAAGAGGCCTCAGAAAAAAAACTTAAAGCAGTTATCGGACCAAATCTATTTCTTTTATCAAGATATATTCCTGCAGATTTAGATATGTCGAATTTTGTTTATGTTTATCCATCAAAATGGTCAGCAGATTTTTGGAAAGATTTTGGATTTAATAAATGTCCACAAGCTTTATGGCCTGCAGGTATTGATACTTCAGAATATATTTCATCAATAGAAAAAAAAGATAAGGTGCTAATATATTTTAAACAAAGATATGAGGATGAATTGATTAAAATTGAAACTATATTAAAAAATAAAAATTTAAAATACAGCATAATAAAATATGGTTCATATCTTGAATCTAACTATAAAAAGGAGCTCTCAAAAAGTAAATATGTTATATGGCTTGGAAGACATGAGACTCAGGGAATCGCTTTACAAGATGCTCTTTCAACAAATACTCCAATAATTTTATGTGAGGTCAAATCTTTAGGGCAATGGATGCCGACGCAAAAAGAATCTTCATTTTTTACAAAGGAAGAATCTGCATATAAAAATGTAACAGTAGCTCCCTATTTTAGTGATGACTGTGGAATAAAAATATATGATCTTGATGAAATAGACAAAACTATAGACTATATGGAAAACAATTTTTTAAGATTTTTACCAAGAAAATATATTATTGAAAATTTAAGTCTAGAAAAACAAGCTAGAGATTTCCTGAATTTGTATGAAAAATATTTTAATATAAATTTTAACCATGCAAGAACAGAAAAATTAAGTAATAAAAAAAACTGGGTAAATGCTAAGTTGAATCATGTTATTTACTTTAAGATAAAAAGAATGATAAAAGCAATATTTAAAATACTTAAAAATATGCTAGTATTGTAACTTATAAAGATATTATAATAATTACCAAAAAATATGGACCAAAATCAAAAAGACGCATTAAAAAGCAAAATACTCAAAAGATACGAGCTTTATAAACTTCAATCATCTAGATTGAAAAGATTATTAAAAGACCCAATAAGAACACTTCCTTATTATATAATGCAATTTTGGGCATATAGGAAGCCCTTTAAGATTTCTTATAAAACCCTATGGGGAGACAAGATGTCTTTCTATCTTCCTGAGGGTAATGCAATATATTATTATGGTTTTTTTGAAGCCAACCTTACAAACTTTTTTTTAAATTTTCTAAAAGAAGGAGATATTTTCATTGATATTGGTGCTCACGTTGGATATTATACAATGCTCGCAAATAAACTTGTCGGAGAAACTGGACAAGTACATAGTTTTGAACCTACCCCAAGGACTTTTAACACTTTAAAGGAAAACGTAAAAGATAAAATTAATGTTTTTGTCAACAATTACGCAGTGATGGACAAAAAAACGAAAATAGAATTTCTTGATTATGGACCAAAATATAGTGCTTTCAATTCATATAAAAAAAGAATTGGGGAAGATGCGAAATTTTTACCAATTCCAAAAAAAGTTATAGCAGAAACTATTTCACTAGATGATTATTGCAATAATAAAAATATAAACCCTACACTAATTAAAATTGATGCTGAGGGTGCTGAACATCTGATTCTTAAAGCTATGGAAAATATTTTAACAAACATAAAACCAATAATAACCATTGAGGTTGCCGGTGATGAGGAATGGAAAGATAATTGTCATAAATCTATTCAAATTTTGGAAAACCACAACTATATTGTCTATGAGATTAGTACAGATGGCTACTTAAAATTACACACGGAAAAAGAAACTTATTCTTACGATAATCTTGTTTTTATTCACACAGAAAAAATATCATTACTAAAAGATTTAATTAAATAATACTTAAAAAATGAAGTACGCTTTAATTACAGGCTCGGCAGGTTTAATAGGATCAGAGTCGGTAAGATTCTTTATAAATAAAGGATATAAGATTATCGGCATAGACAACGACATGAGACAATATTTCTTTGGAAAAGAAGCTAGCACAGACTGGAATAGAAAAGAATTGCAGAAAAAATTCGGCAAAAAATACACACATATAAATGCCGATATAAGAGACTGTAAAAAAATAGAAAAAATTTTCAAAAAGTATAAATTTGACATCATTATTCATACTGCAGCACAACCATCTCATGATTGGGCAGCAAAAGAACCTTTTACTGATTTTACAGTAAATGCCAACGGGACACTTGTTATGCTTGAAAATTTTAGACAACATGCCCCAAAAGCGACTTTTATTTATACCTCTACAAATAAAGTTTATGGTGATACTCCAAACACACTTCCTCTTGTTGAGCTAGAAAAAAGATACGAGATTGATAAAAAACATCCATATTATAAAAATGGTATAGATGAAGGTATGAATATTGATCAATCAAAACATAGTATATTTGGTGCATCAAAACTTGCAGCTGACGTGATGGTGCAAGAATATGGAAAATATTTTAACTTAAATACTGGAGTATTTCGTGGAGGATGCCTTACAGGACCAAGCCACAGTGGAACACAACTTCATGGTTTTTTAGCTTACTTGGTCAAATGTATTGCTATAGGTAAAAAATATACAATTTTTGGATATAAAGGAAAACAAGTAAGGGACAATATTCATAGTTATGACCTTGTAAATATGTTTTGGAACTACCATCAAAAACCAAGACAAGGTGAAGTTTACAATGCTGGTGGTGGAAGAAATTCAAATATTTCAATGCTTGAAGCTATAGAAAAAATAGAAAAAATTACAGGGGAAAAAGCTATTATTGAATATTCGAACACAAACCGTTCTGGTGATCATATTTGGTATATTTCTGATGTATCAAAATTTAAAAAACATTATCCAAAATGGGATTATAAATATAATATTAATGACATCCTAGAGGATATGTGTAAACAATACATGTAATCATTATGAAAATACTAATTACAGGTGGAGCTGGTTTTGTTGGTTCAAATTTATCAATCAAACTAAAAGAAAAATACCCCGATTATACTATCGTTGCATTTGATAATCTTAAGAGAAGGGGTTCTGAACTTAATCTTGAAAGGTTTAAAAAAGCTGGTATTGATTTTATTCATGGTGACATTAGAAATAAAGAAGATTTTGAAATCCTTTCTACTTATGATCTCATGATTGAATGTTCTGCTGAACCATCAGTACTTGCGGGTGTAAACTCTTCTCCATCATATCTATTAAACACAAATCTTGTAGGAACAATAAACTGTCTTGAATCAGTACGAAACAATAATGCAAAAATTATTTTTATTTCTACAAGTAGAGTTTATCCTATTGAAAAAATAAATAATCTAAATATAAAAGAATTAGAAACAAGATTCATTTTGGAAAATAAACAAAATTTAGAAGGAATTTCTGAAAAAGGTATTGCGGAAAATTTTACACTAGAAGGAGCACGTACTCTTTATGGCGCAACAAAACTCTCTTCTGAATTACTGGTTCAGGAATACATGTATACCTATGAAATAGAATCTATTATTAATAGGTGTGGAGTTATTTCTGGTCCATGGCAGATGGGTAAAGTTGATCAAGGATTCATAGTTCTTTGGATTGCAAAACATATTTTTGGCGGTAATTTATCTTATATTGGCTATAATGGTAGTGGGAAACAAGTTCGTGATTTTATACATATTGATGATTTATTTAACATTATTGATATACAAATTAATGATTTTAAAAAATATAGTGGACAAATATTTAATATCGGTGGTGGTGTAAAAAATTCGATATCCCTTCTTGAATTAACAAATTTGTGCGAAAAAATTACAAATAATAAAGTTAATATATCGAGAGTTGTAGAAACACGCCCCGGCGATCTTAAAATATACATAACTGATTCATCAAAAATCCAAAACCTCACAAACTGGACGCCAAAAAAAGATATCGAGACAACAATAAAAGATATATATGATTGGATTCAAAATAATAAAGATGCTTTAAAAAATATTTTGAGCTAATTTATTCCAAAATGATAACTGTAAATTTAAAAGGTGGTATGGGTAATCAAATGTTTCAATATGCCACAGCAAGACATTTAAGTATTAAATATGATTCGGATTTAATTTTAAATACTGAATATTTTTACAATATACCTCATGGTGATGTTCCTAGAAAATATCAGCTAGATATTTTTAACATAAAAAAAAATATAAAATTAAAACAAACTATCAATCCTATTGTAAAAATATTACAAAAAATTAGTTTAAAAATATTTAGTGAAAAAACACAGACATATATTGCTTTTGCCTTACTTAACTTCAATCTACCCGTATATTTAAACGGATATTTTCAAAGTGAAAAATATTTCAAAAACGACAGAGTTATTTTATTAAAAGAATTCACCCTTACAAAAGAAATTGGAACTGAGGCTAGAAAAATAAAAGAAGTTTTAGAAAAATCCGAAAGTGTATGTTTAAATGTTCGTCGTGGAGATTATCTAAGACCTGATTATATAAAAATATTTGGTACTTGTGATATCGAATACTATAATAGAGCTATGGAGTATATAAAAAATAAAGTAAAAAATCCTTTAATATGTGTTTTTTCTGACGATCCTGAATGGGTAAAAAAAGAATTTAAAATTGAAAATGTTATTTTTGCAGGAAATGATATTTTAAAAGATTATGAACAAATGTATTTGATGTCTATTTGCAAACACAACATCATCGCAAACTCTTCTTTCGCTTGGTGGGGTGCCTGGCTTAACCAAAATCCAAACAAAATAATCATCGGACCAAAAAAATGGTTGGCTAATAAAACATCTGATAAACTGGATGTATTACCAAAAGAATGGATACAAATATAAATCCCAAAATAAGCATAATAACAATTACAAGGAACCGAGCCGGCTTCATATCTAAGGCCATAGAAAGTGCCCAAAAACAGGGTTTTTCTAACTGGGAGCTGCTAGTTCTCGATGATGACTCAAATGATGGAACTAGAGCCATTTTAGAGGCTTTTACGGCCAAAGATGAGAGGATAAGATACTATAAAAACTCCCTCGCTTTAGGTATATCCAAGAATAGAAACATGGGGCTTTCTTTAGCCTCAGGAAAATATATCGCTGTGCTTGATAGCGATGATGAATGGATTGATAAAGACAAACTTTCAAAAAGTTTTGATTTTTTAGAAAATAATCCAGATTATGTTTTGATTGGTTCAAATATAAAAATTGTAGATGAAAAAGGTAATTTTATAAAAAATACAGACTTCGCAACAGATGATGAAAACATCAGAAAAAAAATTCTTATAAAAAATCAGATTCCTCATTCAACTGTAATATTTAGAAAAGATTTGGTAGATAAAATTGGCGGATATGATAATAGACTTTCTTGTGTTGAAGACCTGGATCTTTTTTTAAAACTTGGCAAACTTGGCAAAATGAAAAATCTTAAGGAAATAACGACTTCTTACACAAAACATTCACAAAGCACATCCCAGAGAAAAAAAATGGCTATGGCATGGAACCACCTTTGGATTGTGTTCAGAAATTTTGGTGAATATCCAAATTGGTTTATTGCAATGTTTTTCGCCAAACTCCGCATCCTCAAAAATCTATTTTAGTTCTAATTATTCAATATTATAGGGGGGAATATAATATAACGGTCGTTATATTATATTCCCCCTCACCCAAAAAAACATTTTCTCTTTAAGTGATATATTTTGGAAAAATTTGGAAAAAAACTATAATTTAAAATGGTTTCTTAAAAATCTGTCGTTTTCTATCTTATCAACAATCATATACAAAACTTCCCTACCTATACCAAAGTCGGCCTTCAAAAGAGTAATTAGATCTTCGCAATCATATGGATAAACCCAGACACTATTTTGTAATTTTATAAAACCAATAAAATTTAAAGTTATTCTTATTTTATCTCTTATTGATCTTTTTCTTTCTTTTATATCAAAAATTAATACCCTCCATTTTTCATCCCATTTTTTAGGTATTTTTACCTTAAACTCCATTCTTTCAAATTGTTCTAGTTTATTTTTACCTTCATTAGTTAAAAATAACATTCCATTTTCTGAATATTTAACCAATCCCATATCTATTAAACGTTTCCTGGAATTATTAATTGAACGTTCTTTATTCTTCTTTTTTGTCTTATTGTGGCTAAACATTTTAAGTGCTTGCAAAGCGTTTGGAGCTAATAAAGCCACGCTTAATAAACCTGCGGTTGCAATAGTCTGTAATACAACTTTCTGTATCTTTGTTGCTCTTATTCTTTTTTTAACTTCATTTTCTAGATTTCCCATTGATTAATTATTAATTTAGTATAATTTATTTAAATTACTTAGGGAATATAATACAACGGTCGTTATATTATATTCCCTAATATTGTATAATAATTATTCAATAATATCAAAATCGTCAGCAGATAATTCCCCGCCCTCAAGTCTATCCATTTCTTTTCTACTTTCAATACGAATTAAAATAACAACAAAAGATGAGATGAATATTAGAATGAGAACGATTATGAACCATTTAGACATTTTTTATGAATTGTGAATTGTGAATTGTGAATTATGGATTGTGAATCTATTCTTAATTTATAATTCATAATTTACAACTAGTTTATAATCCCAAAACCTTTTTTAAATCTTCTTCTGAAATTTCTTTTGTATCATTTTTTGAATCTTCTACTTTTTCTTTTTTCATCTCTTCTTTTTTTGGTTCAACCTTGGGTTCTTCTTCTCCAGTCAAACCTGCCTGCGCAGGCAGGTGAGAATCTGATTTGACGGGGTGAATTTTAATTTGTGATTCAACCTTTGGAATTTCTGGCTTAGCGATTTTTGGCGCTACTGATTCGGTTTTTTTCATCACAGCAGCTAGTGCAGATCTAAGACCTGATAAATTTTCAGCACTCATGGTTTTTGTATGACTTGCTGTAAATTTTGGTTTGGTACTTGTTGGGCTTCCTGTCTGTGCCACTGGTTCTGGTTTTTTAGAAACTTCATTTTGCACTTCTTCTGTTTTTGGCTCCACTACCAGCTTTTTAGCTAATTCTTTCAAGGGCAAAAAGTCGTCATCTATATCTTTTCCTATTGGGGGAAAATTCTTCCTCGGTTTGGATTTTTCAATCTCTGTTGGTTTAGAAGCGACAGGAATAGGTATTTTTTCCTGATCAAGCTTTTTTATTTCAGCCTTTTCTACAAAAGTTTTTGGCATCAAAGGAGTTTGATAAGATTTTTGATTATTTGCATTATTGAAAACAGGTTTAGAAATTGTGGTTATCTTCATAGAAATTTTTGCATCCTCAATCCATTTTTTAATTATTTCCTCAACTTCAGCTCGTAATTTTGAAAAATTCTTCCTTGAATTTGATACGATCTCCGTTTTATATGAAATTATCGGTTCTGAAAATGGAGGTAATGATGACGCAGAAAAAGGTGAAGAACCAACCCCATCTATCATAAGCTTTATATACATTTGAAACATTCCAAGATTTACCAGATCTTCGGCTGTGAACTGTGGTGCAAATTCTTTTTCAAGAACTTCAGCATCATATGCACCAACACGAAAAGTGATCATGGTACCAACGTTTCCGAAAACAGCAGCTCTTACCTCTTCAGACATTTGTTCTATATATTGGTGCGCAATAGTAAGATTTAGCTTATATTTTCTAGCTTCTGAGAGAATGTCTGCAAAAGATTCGTTGGCAAAAGATTGAAATTCGTCTACATATAAATAAAAATTTGGTAGATTTTTAAGATTTTTTTCTGATACATCGGCACGAGACATAGCTGCAAGATATATTTTTGTAATCATCATTGATCCAAGCAAATTTGCATTTGCCTCACCTACTCTTCCTTTTGAAAGATTGATAATTATTATTTTTTTCTCATCCATCAACTTTCTAAGATCAAAGGAGGATTTTGGCTGGCCAACAATATTTCTTATGAGAGGATTTGCAGTAAACTGTCCTATTTTATTTTGAATCGCGGGCACAGCTTCTGCGGCCATTCTATCTGTATATTTTGCAAATTCTTCAATCCAAAAACTTTTTACAGAAACGTCTTTTACATTATCCACAACCCTTTTTCTATATTCTTTATCAGCAAGCATTCTATTTACACCAAGAAGTGTAGCTCCGGGATATTCTATGAGCGCAAGGAGTGTGTTAGTCAAAATATATTCCATTCTAGCAGACCAAGCATCAACCCAGATTTTTTTAAAAGTACTCATAAGACCTGAAACGACTAAGTGTCTTTTGTCTACACCAACATCTTCAAGCACATTAAAAGAAATTGGATTTTCTACATCGAAAGGAGCAAAATAAACCACATCATTCAATCTCTCTGGAGGAACGTAATTTAAGAGCAATTCAGCCGTTTTACCATGGGGGTCCATAAAAGCCATACCTTCGCCATTTTGGATGTCCTGGATGGCCATATTTTCAAGTAGAGTGGACTTACCCATGCCAGTCTTACCAATGACATAAATATGCTTGGTTCTGTCCTTGGCTTTGATACCAAATCTAACTCGTTTACCACGAGAATCTGTTTCCCCAAAATATGTGATTTGTTCAGGATCCATGATATTAAATCAAAAATTAAAAATCAAAATGTAAAATTGTAATTAAAAAATTATATCAACAAAATATTTTGCAATATAAAATTACAGCTACAATAATTATAACATAATATAATAATTATGGACCATAATCGTCTAACTATTTGGATTATTCGTCTTTTTCTTGATTTTTAGGATTGCTTTCAGAAAAAGTATCAGTTTTTATTACTTCGGTATGTAGATGTTTAATTACTTCTACCAATTCATTTCTTATGAGAACAGACAAAACGGCAATTAATATACCAGAAACTACATATATAAAATTTTTCCATTCAATAGGAAAACCTAAAAAACCCATTCCCACCACGGCCACCAATACGCCTAAACCAGTTATTGTTGAAATCTTTATCATGAAGCTATATTAGCATAATTTAGATAAAAATCTAGAATTAATTTAATGTTTCCGAGGAGAGACCTTTTTTAATTCTTAAGGTCTCACCTCCAGTACAATTTCTATTTTTCACTCACAAGAACTACAAATTCCCCTCTGATTTTGTCTTTATTATCCAAAAAATATTTTTCCACTTCACTTGAACTGCCAGAAACTGTTTGTTCATAGATTTTTGATATTTCTCTTGCAATCACTACTTTTCTTTCACCTATATATTTTTTTAGAGAATCTAGTGTTTTCATTATTCTGTGTGGAGATTCATAAAAAACCACGGTTCTTTCCATTGTTGAAATTTCTTTAAACAAAGTTTCTCTTCCCTTTTTATGTGGTAAAAAACCTAAAAATACAAATTCAGATGCAGGAAGTCCGGAAATAGAAAGAGCTGAAACCAAAGCACTGGCACCTGGTATTGCAATTATTTCTACATTAGGAAAAGCTTTTCTTATATTTGAAACGAGTACGGAACCAGGATCTGAAATAGTAGGCGTGCCTGCATCAGAAACCAAAGCAAGTGTTTTTCCTTCTTCAATCATTTCCAATATTTTATCAAGTTTTGAAAGCTTGCTTTGAGAGTGATAGCTTATTATTGGCTTTTTAATTCCATACTTATTCAAAAGATTTATAGTAACTCTAGTATCCTCACAAAGAATCATATCAACTTCGGATAAAACTCTTACTGCTCTATAAGTAATATCTTCAAGATTTCCTATTGGTGTAGCAACTACGTAAAACCGGGTGGTAGATTTTGGCATTAAAAATGTTTTTTCTTGTTGATAACTCATTATAATTTAGACTAATATATCAAAATTTAAAGTGGCAATAATTAAAGCGCATTTTCAAAAACAATGCCAAAATTCACTACCTGGAAATCTTTTGCATATTTACCCGAGAAAATTTTTGCCAATAAAAATTGTTTCTTTCGACTTCATAATAAAAGTAAGTATATCATAATGGTTATAAATATTAAGATAGATATTTATATATAATTTTTAAAGAAATATTGGCAAAAACTTTAACCGGCGAGTTATATTACATCTTTTTTATAAAAATACTAACAATTAAATCGAGGTCTGACTTATATAAAGGAATAAAAAAACTCGGTAGTTTTTACACTACCGAGCATTTATTCAGATAAACAGCGCTTTGCGTTCTTCATTTACCATGTGCATGTACGCTGCGGCTATTTTTAACGAAAGCGATCATGTTTTTATATGATAACAACTTCGATATTGATAACCCTCCTGATAACAGTTTCTTTTCCTGCTCTTTGAACTCTGGAGTAAGTTCGAGATGTTCATAAAATTCCTTAAGGCATTGTTTCGCCTCTGCAGGATATTTTTTCATCAGATTACATAGCATCATTCTCCTTCTGTTAGTAGCGCCCTGGGTCTCTCCTTCTCTTCTAACACTCTTGGGTATTTTGCCTTTCAAGAAATGCCCCAATAACAGATCGATTGTCAAACAATCATTCACATCAAACTTTTTCTCTTTTCCTATCATCCTCTAATTCCTCCTAAATTTTTTTAACCCTATTAATTAGGGTTATTTTTTGTACCTCCACCGTCTATGGTAACATCATTATGAAATAAGTCAAAACAAAAACAAATAAAACGCTTATGATAGCCCTTATAATACTAATTTCTCCACTATTTTATATACATCTCCTGCTCCCATTGTTATTAAAACATTTTCTTTTTTTAGTTTTTTAAAGAGATATTTTCCTATTTTACTAAAATCATTAAATGATGCGACTTTTGCGTTTTTAATTTTTTTAACTAAAATTTCAAAAGAAATGCTTGGATCAAATTTTTCTCGCGCCGCATATATAGGCGCCAAAATGACTTCATCGGCATCTTTAAAAGCTTCTGCAAAATCATTTAATAAAATTTTTGTTCTTGAATATAAATGAGGTTGAAATACAACAAATATTTTTTTCTTGCTAAAAAATTCGCGGGCTCTAGAAAGCGCAGCTTTTATTTCTGTGGGATGATGCGCATAGTCATCATATATTAATGCTCCATTTTTTGTTTTTCCTTTATACTCAAATCTTCTCCAGGTGCCCGAAAAATTCTTTAAAGATTTCATTGCTTTCATTTTATCTATACCAAGAATATCAGCTACAGCAAACGCAAAAGAAGCATTCTCTTTATTATATTCTCCAGGAATTTTCAGTTTTAATTTATCCTCAAAATAATTTTTTGAATTGATAATATTGGTTTTTAAATTTTTTAATACCGGAGATATTGTTATATTTTTAACATTTACGATTAAATGGCCGTCTTTTTCTATTTGCAAAACGAATTCTCTAAAACCGCGCTGAATATTTTCAATGTCTTTATAAAAATCTAAATGATCATTATCAATATTTGTAATCAAAGCTATAGTCGGCTTTATATTCAAAAAAGATTTTCTATATTCACAGGCTTCAACCACAAAATATTTGCTTTTACCTGCAATAAAATTTGTTTGAAATTTTTTGTTTTATTTGTATTTTTCTTATCTTCGTTTATCCGCGTCGTATTTTCATCCGCATAATCCGTGTACATCAAAGAGCCAACAATAACTGTGGGATCAAGCCCCGCATCTATCATTATTTTTGCTATCATCGCAGTTGTCGTTGTTTTTCCATGAGTTCCTGAAATAGCAATAGTATATTTATTTTTTGAAATTTCTTTCAAAGCTTCAGGGTAAGTAATGATTTTTATTTTTCTTTTTTGAGCCTCTATATATTCTGAATTATCTTTGTTTATAGCTATTGTAGTTATTACCAAATCAGTATCTGTAGGAATATTTTTTGCATTATGTCCAATATAAATTTGAACTCCTAAAATACTAAGTTCATTTGTTGCTTTTGATTTTAATATATCTGAACCACTTATTTTCTTACCCTCTAAAATAAACATCCTGGCAATAGCGGAAATTCCTATACCTCCTATTCCAATAAAATGAATGCTTTTTGAATCGTGTAAAATATTTTTCATTAATAAGAATATAAAAAAATATTATTTCAACTTCTTAACTAGTTTCACAAACTGATCTCCTCCGATCAAATTCATCATTAATATTTCAAACCGTATTTAATACCAAAAATTTACTTTTTTGCGCGCGTGCCAAGACTCGGGCTTAGTACCTTTACCTTATCAGATAAAAAAGTTTGAAAATCATTTTTACCACTCTAATATTAAAAAATTAATGTTATTAACAAACATAGTGCGCGTGCCAAGACTCGAACTTGGGACCTCGTCATTATCAGTGACGCGCTCTAACCACCTGAGCTACACGCGCACAATGCTTACTAATAGTATTAATTTTTTAAATGAACACAAGACTCGAACATGTCTCCTTACAGGAGCAGTACACCCTTTGGATATTTTTATTCACTATGCTTTAAAAATATCTCAAACGGTTTTTCGGAAGCTCCATGTATTCGCTTCCTCAACCTCTCATCATCAGTGACGCGCTCTAACCACTTGAGCTAATCGCGCAAACACAAAGAATATAACAAAAAAAACTCACAAATACAATAAGAAAAGACATAAGAAAAGCCCGGACATTTCTGCCGAGCTTTTATAATCATTTTATCATCCATGGTGGAGCTATGTGTACTAATTTATATTCTCCCTTTTCCAAAATTGCTTTGTATGCCTTACTTCCAGGAAATACTTTTACGTAAGTCTTTTTGTCCTTGCGTAGTATCTCAAAAGAAGATATCGTCTCACCATCGTTGTATGAGCAGGCCTGTGGCATGTCAAACACGATATAAGACGCCTGCTTGATAAACAAAAACCACATCAAAATAGCTACAATAACTAAAGTGAAACTCAGTGCTCCCTGCCATTTACTTTTCATTTTTTCCTCCAAAAAAAATTTTAAAAGAACTAATTTAAATGTTAGCATATATAAATATAAAAGTCAAGCACTAAAGACATCAAAAAACAGCTATTTCTAGCTGTTTTTTAACTTTATTTATATTGTTCTTTCTTTTGTTCCGTCTCCTAGCCTCACTAAAAAATGAGGACTTGGTGTAGTCTTTCCCACTGCATAGTGTATTTAAAGTTTACACAAACCTTTCAATGCTCAATTGAGGCATTGAAAACCGACCGATCAGCATCATTTCACTAAACATAGTGCGATTGCGTGTTCGATTTGAAAAATTCCACGAGCAGCTTCCGCTACCCGTGCCTTGTTACGACTTACTCCCTGTCACCAAACTTACCGTAGACAACGACTAGCGCTGGTTTCGGGTATTCCTGGCTTCCTTGAGTTGACGGGCAGTGAGTACAAGACTCGAGAACGTATTCACCACAGTATGGCTGACCTGTGATTACTAGCAAATCCAGCTTCATGAAGTCGAGTTGCAGACTTCAATCCGAACTTAGGATATCTTTAAAGGATTAGCTCAGAATTTCTTCGTCGCATCCCGTTGTAACATCCATTGTATCACGTGTGTAGCCCAGGGTATCAAAGGGACATGCTGACCTGGCGTCATCCTCGCCTTCCTCCCCCGCAAAAATTCGCAAAATACTTTTTGTGAATTTTTGCGGGGGCAGTCTCGTCTGACATATATAACAGACAACGAGGGTTGCGTTCGTTACCCCACTTAAGGGAACAATTCAAACCACGAACTGACGACGGCCATGCATCACCTGCCTAGCTGTCCTTGTGAGACGTCAAAAGTTTCCTAATGACTTCAACTAGGTTTCAAACCCTGGTAAGGTTCTTCGTTTACCATCGAATTAAACCACATGATCCTCTGCTTGTGCGAGTCCCCGTCTATTCCTTTGAGTTTTAACCTTGCGGTCGTACTACCCAGGCGGTTTTCTTAACGCGTTAGCTGTGACTCTCAGAGGGTCGATACTCCGAAAATCTAGAAAACAAAGTTTAGGGCGTGGACTACTGGGGTATCTAATCCCATTCGCTACCCACGCTTTCGTGTTTCAGTGTCAGTAATGCTCCAGTCTGCTGCCTTCGCTTTTGGTGTTCCCCATAATATCAACGCATTTCACCGCTACACTATGA
>JBDRJU010000013.1:0-3277 GCA_043814645.1 bacterium
TTGCATGAGCCGAGCGTCTCGAGCTACGCTCGACTTGGCTGGGGAACAGGTCTTCTTTCCTTACAGGAACAGTACAGGTTTCCCATTTTCTCAAATGACTACATCCTCAAAAATATGGGAGAACCTTTTCGAGTCCCTGACGAAAGTGCATTCAAGCACTTTCTTTCTCCCACAAAATAAAAATAGCCTAACGGCCTTTTTATTTTGCTGAGCGACAAGTGGTAGAGCCGTACTCGGACAAGCCCCACAATGTCATTTTAACGCTTTTAAGTGTATCAAAACGACGCGACAAGAGCTACATCGAAAAGTGACAAAAGTGACATATATTTAACATAAAATTACTTAGTGTCATTGCTTTTTGGTCTATTGGGGTCTCGAACAGCTTTTTCTGATACCGAAGGACCAGGACAAATAAAAGTCGTGGATTTTTTGAATATCAAAGATAAATAATCCCTTTCCTTAAAGATGATATCTATAATACTATGTATATATTTTTCCGTATCTTTTTTTTTGTAGACTTGAATATAAGATGGGTGCTGAATAGCTATCAAAGCTGATTCATTAAAGTAAGTAACAAAATAGTCATAATTTTTCCATTTTATAATTTTTATCTTCAAATTACTTTCGAAAGAGGATGCAACCAATCCTCCTAATAAAAAAATAATTTGGGGTTTTTTATTTAAAATATTTTTCCATAAAATATTGAAATTTTGATTAATTTCTCTTTTTGTTGGGTAACATAATTTGCCAGTTTTGTCAGCTGGGGCAAAATCGACTAAATTTGTTTTATAGCTTCTGATATTTTTAATTTGTTTCTCTATTTTAAAAATCAAAGAACCAGAAAAACTGTTTTTTGAAAGATTTCTTATCTCTTTTTTTTGAGAAATTCCAACCCACGCTATATTAATTCTTTCAATATCGTTTATCATAGATTTTGTGTTTTTTTGATGTATTCATGTAGTGTCTCATCACTCTCATTGGAGAAATTCCCAGCATCAAAATTAAATTGATCTCTATTTTTAAGGCCTAAATCAATACTGGGTTTCATTGGTAAGATATTTTTTCCTTGAGACAACAAATCGTTGTATATTTTTGTGCCATGATATGGTCTAAATTTAAAAACACTTGTCCTAAAGGCGCCATTGGTTTTTGTAGAAATCTCTTTTATGTGTTCTGCTAAATTAAATGTTTTTTCGAAATCTTCTTTTGTCTCATTAGGAAAACCAAAAATAAAATAACCCTTTACATCGATCCCCGCAGTCAATAATTTTTTAATGCTATCGACAACTAATTCCACTGAGCCAATTTTATTAATATAATCTCTTATGTTTTCCGAACCAGATTCAATACCTATAAATACTTCCTTGCAACCACTATTTTTCATCTTTTGGACAATCATTGGATCTGTTCCAAGAGATGTAGCATGTATCATTGATATCCATGATAAATTTGTGAATTTCGAAAAAATTTTAGTTGCCTGTAAGATTCCGTCGGCATTTTTTAAAAACAAATCGTCTAAAATTCTTATAGACTGGATGTGAGGATATATTTTTTGAAGTTGGATAATTTCAGAAATTATCGATTCACTATTTTTCTGTCTTGGTTTTGTGTTAGGATTAAGACCTCTTGCACCACCACAAAAAGCACAGTCAAATGGACACCCACGCGAAGTTATTATGGCAATTTCTTTTTGCCCATAATGATTTTTTGAAATATTTTGAATCAACAAATTCCTATCTAATTCTAAATTAGATATGTCTTTTAAATAATATTTTGAGTTTTGTCCGATAAAATAAACTTTCTTATTATCATCTTCCAGTAAAGGGGTTTCTTCAATTTTACCATTAATTATTTCTGGAACTATTTTTTCTCCTTCTCCTATTATAATTATAGTTTCATTTTTTGTTGGCAATGACAATAATTCCTCTTGTAAAAATTTTCTTGCTTGACCACCTATTAAAATTTTTTTATCCTTATCTAGACTTAACAAAATTTCTTTAACAAGTTCTAAATTTTGAGAAAAGACATTTACCCCCACGAATTCGGCATCTGAATTATTTAATCTTTCAATTGTCTGCTTAACCCCAACTCTTTCTTGAACACAATCAATTATTTCAACTTTATTTCCAGATTTTTCGATAGCCGTTCCTATATACCCCAATCCTAATGGCGGTAAATAGTCCTCGTTATCTTTTGTTGTGTTTCTGTGTATCGGAGTATTAACCAGATCAACTTTTTTAGGTTTTTGTGGCTGAATATTTTCAAAATTCATATCAGTATTCTATCACTAAAAAATATAAAGGTGAATGATTACAGTTTTAGGATAAACTACAAAACCACCCGTTAAGGTGGCTTTTATATTGAATACCGCTCTCAGCGGGTTTGCTATCTCAGGTAAGACCTTGGGCTTCGTTCGACGCGACTCGAGCGCACGAACTACGCTCAACTTGGCTGGGGGACAGAGTTTTTCTTTTGGGTTCCAACAGATCATTAATTTCAGGTCCCATCCCGAAATTAATGAACGACGACAGGGATCGCTTCGCACCTCTCTCCTTACAGGAGCTGTAGTCACGCATAATTTTCTGCTGAAAATTTCCGCGACCTCGACTCGCGCCGTCGTGCTCCGTCTTTGAAAAACTTCAATTCACTTTTCAACCTTTCGTATTTTTTCAAACGAGTACATTCTCAAAAATATACTCAAGGTTCTTCGAGTCCCTGATGAAAGTGATACGATTTATATTTGGGTCCCATCCCAAATAATAAATAGACAGGGAATCTCTCCCTCGACTAAATACACTTTAAATTCATGTCCCACCCAGAATTTAAAGTACGAACTATGACAGGGAACACTTCGTATCTCTTTTTACTTTTCAATTCGTCGACACTCAATGAAAAGTAAAACGGGGATTTGCGACATGCTGTACTCAGCACGTAACCGCAAATCCCTTCGAGTCCCTGACGAAAGTGCATTCAAGCACTTTCTTTCTCCCAGCAAAAAATTACTTCGTTCTTTTTTGCTGGGGAACAGGGACTCGAACCCCGATTGCATGCGCCAAAGGCACGCGTCCTACCATTAGACGATTCCCCAATAACTGACTGCAGAAAGAATACTTTAAAATCCGAATAATTTCAAGTCACAATACCTTTATCTAATTTTTTCAAAGAAAAGTATCTAAACTTTCCTAGTGTTTTTTCGACCCACTTATATGTTTCGACCTTTGAACTGTTACTTTTAAATTTGGCACTGTTTGAAAGTTTTGAAAACTCTCTAAGTTGT
>JBDRJU010000014.1:0-6396 GCA_043814645.1 bacterium
GTGTATCAGCAACATGAAGAATGTCCCTTCCAAACATTTCCAAATCTATATCTTCGGCGTTTGAAAGAGTCCCAGAAAGCCATTCCTGTAATTCGGAATCACTTAGCCTTGTATATCTGGTGTAATATTTCCCCCTAATGCCTTTCCCCGAACCAGTTTGACCTTTAATTACATCGAGACGTTCATGAAGACCAACTGGGCCTACTAGGGCGAGATGTTCTGTTTCTCGAGAGGTAAAATACGCAAACACAACAGGTTTAGCCCGAGCATTTGAAAAATGTGAGTATATTGAAGCAATTTGGTTCAGATTTAAAGTGAACCTCCTTGAAACAACAATTTCACATCCTCCACTTAGTAATTCCTGGATAACTGTGTCTCTCAAACCAGATTCCAGAGCATCTGGTTTCAACATTGCGTGAGCAACCTCCATTTTCATATCAAACCTCCTTTTGGTTTTGATTACATTATCTACCCAGATGGTAACATTAAAAATACCGTTATGTCAAAAAAGTGCTTTTGTATTTTCTATGAATTTTTTATAAGCGGAAAACTCCTGAAGTAAACCTCTAGTACCTTCCAATTCTGCAATTTCATTCAAGGTTAACCATCTGTATGCGCAATGTTCCTTATTATCTAGGTTGATATCCCCAGTTGTGTATTCAGCCAAATATATAACACCAGCGAGAGAATTCTCTTCCCCAGGATAAAACAGGAAACTATGCACTGGACACAAAATCTTAACATCAGTTAATCCCGTTTCTTCCTTTAATTCTCTAAAAAGAGCTTGCTCTATATCTTCACCTTCTTCAAGGTGCCCTCCTGGAGATTCCCATCCTGATTTTAAATTATCAATGTCTTTTGTATTATCTTTTAGTATCAAAAAACGATCTCCTTTTTTAAGAAGTATTTTAACTAAAAAATGAGTTTTTATTGAATAATAATTGTTTTTCATTTTATACGATAATATTATTTTTTAATTCTATAGCTCGTTCCATTATTTTATCACCAATTTCTCCCCAATCAAAATATTGTTTGTAATCTCTTGGGTCAATCAATTTTATTTTTGTTATACTTCCATCAGGATCGGAAATAAAATCACCGTATGGTTCAACTATACAGAAATAACGCAACTGGTTGAGTATTCTTCCTTCAATTCTAACTTCTTGATACCCAATTGGCATAAAAGAAATAACTCTCATATTTGATTCTTCTTTAATTTCTCTCTTTAAGCACTCCTCGAAAGTTTCTCCTTTTTCAATACTCCCTCCAGGTAAAATCCAATGATTGTTTTTACTACTGTAGACAATTACTATCTTGTCACCAACAAAACAAACTCCGTACGCTTGTGTGACTTTTTTTGATAAAAGATGACCAAAAGAATCACACTCATGATATTCAAAAACACATTTAACCCCTGATTGATCTACATATTCGTTTGTAAGCGGTGTTTTATTCATACTTCTCCTTTATTATACCATGATAAAGGCTTTCAAGAGTATATTCATAAAATAACATTTTTTGTTTTAAAACAATTCAAACAATATAACCTTTATATTTTATATGGTATTCTTTATTACAAAAAGCGATTCAAATACTTCCTATGTGGTTATATTCTATGTATCTGTCTTAATATAATAACCTTAATTCTTATCTGTACTCATATTTTTACCGTTTTCCATCCGATTCAGATCTTCCCTCACTGCAAGGTGCCAATGAATAATATAGTCCTTAAATTGATTCCATTCATTTTCGGTTATCTCCACATCGCAGGAACTATTTAAATATATAGGCATTTTTACTATATGAAAGAATTCAGACCTATTTTAAAATATAAAAATATGGTATAATGTGTGCATTATTAGTTTAATTAATGTATTAAAAAATACTTTTAAAATATGAAAAATAAAATTTTATTAATTAGTTTTTTGTCATTAACTTTTGTTTTAGTAGGTAATTCATATGCTACTGGACAAAGCGGTGCTGGTCAAGATCAACAGGGTTCAAGTGGTATACATGAACCAGGTGCTGGATTAGAAAATCCAGAATTAAAAGCACAAAATCAGGGGACGAACCAGGGATTACAAAATATAAATACTGTAAACCAGGCAGAGATAAATACGGGGACACAAGTGCAACAACAAACCCAACAAAAATTACAAGACGAAAGTGGAACAGGAAATCAAGTTCAAGAGAAGAGTAAACAAATGAATCAGGAAGAAGATAAACAACAAGGACAAATGAACGTCAAGCAACACCAAAGTGCAGTTGCAAACTTTACCCGGAGTCTTTTAGAGGTTGCTAATAGACAAGGAGACATAGGAGAGCAAGTTAGAACAATTGCCCAAGAGCAGAATCAGTCTGCAAGTACAACAGTACAGGCAATGGAAAAAGTTCAAACAAGAAGTAAGTTCAAAACATTTTTAATAGGCACTGACTATAAAAACCTAGGATCTTTGAGAAGCGAGGTTGTACAAACTGAAAACAGATTAAAACAATTAAATAAATTGATTGAAAATGTTAACAATGAAGGAGATAAGGCAGAACTTCAGAATCAGGTTCAAACATTAGAACAAGAACAAATAAAAATTGAAAACTTTATAAAAGCGCAGGAAGGTAAAATTAGTTTGTTTGGTTGGTTAGCTAGAATGTTCAATAAATAAACACAAAAAATAAGAGCCTATCGAAAGATAGGTTTTTATTTTGACTAAATTCAAGCTAAACCTAGTAAATATAACGCTTTATACCAAGACCCCCTGCTCTCGACAGATTATTAGGTAGGGGTTCTAACTTCCTTTATTCTGTATAGTAGAAGAATATACACATTGTTAGCATTTTACACAGATAAATCTTCTATTATTTCAGTTCTAACATCATTCATTAATCTCCATTACTTCGCTTTCACTACGTTCAAACTACGCAGTGCAGGCACATAAATAATCTCTGCGATAAGAGGTTGTTTTTGTTTGGGCGAAGATAAGTAGACAAAACGGTTTGTTTGCTTATTTTCATAAAATTCTTTAATATTTGACAAAATATCTATGGTTGTGTATTATATTGATAGAAAAGTAAAGGAGGTATAATATGAAAAAAATCATGTTTTGGGTGTTAATGGTTGTCATGACATGTGTGACAACCGGATGTTCCGTATACATAATACCGGCACGTCAGCAGTATTATAGTTATCCATACAATACATCATATTACGTTCCATACAATTATAGTTACACGTACTATGGATATAGAAGTTATCCTGTAAAAAAATGGAGGAAACACCACAAAAAATAGAGTCACAATTTATCGTGACTCTATTATTTTTGTGTTAGAATAAACATAATAAAATGAAAAATTCTGTAAAAAATAAAATAATTATTTTAAGTTTCCTAATTTTGGCCTTTTTGGCAATTACTCTACTTGTCGTAAACAAGAATGTTTTTATTATTGGTTTAGATAATACAATTAAAACATTCATAGAAAATCACCAGCTTCCCTCTATTTCAAACCTCATGCTGTCTATTACAAAAATTGGAAACTTGTATGAAGTATCTGCAATATTTTTAATCTTTGGACTATTTTTAATATTAAAAAATAAGAAATATTTTTATATTTTTACCATAGCTACTTCCTTAGGAGCACTGTTGCCTTGGGCAATAAAATTACTAACTCAAATAGAACGCCCAAGCTTACTTCTGGAACAAGACTTTAGCTTTCCCAGTAGTCATGCCACTATAGCTACGGTTTTTCTTTTTTCTTCAATCTTTTTATTAACACCCATAATGAAAAAAGGATTCTCTAAAAATGTTTTTACATTAGTCACTTTTGTTATATTTCCCATAGTAGCTTTTAGTAGAATATATCTTTCTGTTCATTGGACATCAGACGTGATAGCGGGCATAATTCTAGGCTCAATATGCTTTCTATCTGCAAAAATGATATGTTGTTATAAAAAAGAAAACGTGCTATAAATAGCTTTCGTAATCATTAAATACTTTGAACATAAGAGTAAGAATAAATCATCAAATAAGGGTTCCTGAGCTTCGTGTCATCACAGAAGATGGCCAAAATTTAGGAATAATGTCTGTCGGTGATGCTTTAAAAAAGGCGGAGGAAATGGGTTTGGATTTGATAGAAATATCACCAAATGCTGTCCCTCCTATTGCAAAAATAATGGATTATGGTAAATTTCAGTACACTGAAAAAAAGAAGCAGAAAGACTCAAAATCTAAGATTCAAAACATAGAAATTAAGAGTGTCCAAGTCAAAATAGCGACAGATGAACATGACCTCATTATGAAAGCTGAAAAGGCTTCAGAATGGCTAAAAGAGGGTCATAGAGTAAAAATTCTTTTGTTTCTTTCAGGAAGAGCCAAGTTTTTAGACAAAAATTTCCTAAATGAAAGATTGGAAAGAATTCTTAAACTTATCACAGAGGAATATAAAATAGCTGAAACACCTCAGAAGGGCCCAAAAGGAATAACAATAACAATAGAAAAAGTAAGGAAGTAAAAAGTTATAAAGTTAAAGGAAAATACAAAAAATATTATGAAAACAAATAAATCATTTACAAAAAGATTAAAGGTTACAAAAAATGGTAAAATTCTGGGAAGAAAAGCTGGGCAAGACCACTTCAACGCCAAAGAGAGCGGTAGTCAAAAACAAAATAAGAAAAGAATGTTGAATGTAATCTTTAGTAATAAAGCAAAAGCAAGATTTCTTCCAGGAAGATTTAAATAAGGTTTAATTTTAAAAATAAATACAAAAATACTATGACAAGAGTTAAGAGAGGGGTACTAAAGAATAAAAGCAGAAAAAATGTCCTCAAAATGACAAAGGGTTTTCGTCTAAATAGACGAAGCAAAGAGGCTTCTGCTATTGAAGCGATAATGCATGCTGGAGCAAGCGCATTCGCTCACAGAAGAGATAAAAAGGGAGATTTTAGAAGATTATGGAATGTAAGAATCAACGCCATACTTAGAGAAAATGGCTCAACATATAGCAAATTCATCGGTGCTCTTACAAAAAAGAATATTAAAATAGATAGAAAAATGCTTTCATCTATGGCTCAAGAAAATCCTGAAACATTCAAAAGAATTTTAGCTCAAGTTAAATAAACTAAATAAACACAAAAGACGGTTTCGCTTTGCGAAACCGTCTTTTGTGTTTTTGTTAAACTTTATAACTTTTCATTCCTTCGGGAGATCTGCCGTAGATATGACAACTTTAAAACTTTTAACTAAGTGTAACGCTCTTCCCATACTCCGGATATTCCGCATTCACACCGAGCTCATCTCTAAGCCTTTGTACTAAAAATAAAGAGGCTTTCGGCTCACCCATAACAGCAAAAACTTTTTTGAGTTTTTTAGATTCATTGGCTTTTTCTACAAACAAAGTAAGATGATCCGAATCTTTATGAGAAGAGTATCCTTCAATTTTTAATATTTCTGCTTTTACAGGAATGTCCTCATCATAAATTCTTACTTCCTTAGCTCCATCTTCAAGTTTTCTTCCCAATGTTCCAATAGCTTGATATCCCACTATCAATATTATGGCATTCTTATCTCCGACATGATCTTTTTCATGATGAACTATTCTTCCACCATTAGACATACCACTTCCAGCGAGAATTATTTTTGGATTTTGAGTTATATCAATTTTTTCTGAATCTCTAGATAACGCTGTAGATTTTAGTCTTGGAAAACTAAATACGTCATCCCCCTCTTTTATTTCTTTACGAATTGCTGTATTTAAATAATCTGAATATTTTACATATACTTTTGTTATCTTTATAGCTAAAGGAGAATCTAAAAATACCGGGATCTGACTTAATTCATGATTTTCAAAAAATTCATTCATTTCATAAAGTATCATCTGTGTTCTTTCTAGAGAAAATGCTGGAATAATTAAAATTTTTTTGTTTGATATTGTGTCTTGTATAATTTCTTTAAGTTTTTTTCTTCTCTCTGTTTTTGGTTCATGATTTCTATCTCCATAAACACTTTCCATAACAATATAATCCGCATTTTTAATCTCTTCAGTATCATTTAAAAGTAAAGATGGGGAATTACCCAAATCACCTGTGAAAACAGATTTGACCTTACCGTCATCTATTTCCACCATCGCAGAACCTAAAATATGGCCAGAATCCCTTAAATACATAGATACTCCTTCCCCAAGACCAAAGGTTTTATGATACTCAACTGTTTCCCATAAACTTAAGGAATTTTCGACATCCTTCTTTTCATAAATAGGTAAAGTACCAGATTTTCTAGAATCAGAATCTATTATTCTGAGCGCATCATCATATAACAATACAACAAGGTCTTTAGTTGGTGGTGTGCTTATTATCCTCCCCTTAAAACCATCCTTAACTAATTTTGGTATTCTGCCAATATGATCCAT
>JBDRJU010000015.1:0-2020 GCA_043814645.1 bacterium
ATATGGTTGCAAATAAGGAAGTAAGAATAGAACCGATGTTCTTTCTTACTGCCGATGTAACCCGTAAAGATCATGTGGAACAGCTCAAATTGGAGCAATTCTGCACGTTCTTGAATACCGGAATAAGGGAACAGCATACGACGGATAACGGGGTCAGGAGCCGTTTATTTTAAATTTTCTCTATGATACACTTCACTAATGCCAAGAAATAATCGTGTTGATGTTGCTGGAGAAATATAACACAATATTAATATATTTTTATTTGTGTTCTATATTTCGATTCTTTCTTAACATTTTCAAATAATTGTTAATATTTATCAGTTACAAAAATTTTTATTAATAAAATAAACGGCTCCTGACCCCGTTATCCTCGTGATAGTGGTATTACACCAGAAAATAAAGATGGTGAAAGTTTCGGGATGATTGATGAACAAAATACATCACCCGAAAAGTTAGCTGAACAATATTATTTTCATTTTCGTGTAGAACAAAGAGGCCTTTTCCGTGTATTTGGTTATCAAAAGAGACAATTCTTTTGTATCACTCATATTGATAAAGATGGTAAAATACACCACTAATAAATTTAACAGTTAGTTTTGCTGGTAGTTTTTTTGTGCTAAACTATTTGTGTACTCATAATCCAGTTAAAAACACGGCCGTGAAGCTTTTTGCTTTTCCGATTGTGACCTGAAAGGGCATCCTCGACGGACATAATCGGAAGGCCTCGTGCTTTACTGTGTTATGAGTACACCGTTCGGGGGTGCTCTTTTTCTTTATATGGCACTTTCGGACATAGTAATATGTCTAAAAATATAAAAAACAGGATAGATGAACCATTTGTCGAAACAAAAGTGAAAAAGTTTCTTGAAGAAGAAAATTTTTTTGATAATAATGAGAAGAAGGAATTATGGGAACACGGTGTTGATATAAAAATGAAACATAAAGATTGTGGCTGGTATTACCTGGTTGAATGTAAAGGAGAACCTGGAGCAAGGGGCCCGGTAAAATCTTTCGGTGGTTCTATGAGTAGTTCAATTAACTCTTCAATAGGACAAATTATTTCTAGAATGCATACACACAGAAGATCTAGATATGGTGGGTATAATTTTGGAATAGCCTTTCCAGTTTCCTTTAGAGATAAAGTACTAAAAAGGGTGCCCCACTATGTTTGTAAAATGATTAGACTTTGTATATTTATTGTTGATCGTGGTGGAAAAGTTGAGAAGATAAATTGGAGTAAATTAAAGAAGATACAAACAACTAGCTAATTATATCCTTTAGCGGTATGTTCGTGTTGTCTAAAAAAGAGTGATTTATTAAAAATAATTTATAAAAAATGAAAACTCAAAAAGGATTTATTCAAATACCAATACTTGTTGCAATTATTGCCGGTATTTTAATTGTGAGTGGTACCGGCTATATCGGAATAAAAAAATACGGAAATTATCAAGAAGAAAAGATAACTAAAGAACAGGAAGCAGAAAATCAACGTAAACTGTTAGAAGAAACACTAAAAGCTCAGAAAACAAAAATAGATAAATTGGAGTCATCTTTGAATGATACAAAGGCAGAACAATCAAAATTCGTTAGCAAAGAAGATTTACCTAAACAAGCATTTACGACCGCACAGATCATAAGTAGTAATCAGAAGTATGTCGTAGCGGTTGCATGTGACACTAAAGAAGGTATATCTTTAGGCTCTGGTGTGATTGTAGGTAAGGCAAGTAATAATGATTTTATAATTCTAACTAATTATCATGTTATTGAGGGATTCTATACTTCTGAAAAGAATCCATCATGTTTTATTACCCCATATCAAGGTGCTATTCACTATGCTAAACCGGTGTATTTTTCGAACGTCGCAACACTTACAGAAATGAAGGTTTAAAGAAAGAAACGGGTTGCTATCTTTTCTCTTTTCCCTTCAAAATCTCCGAAATAATTTTGTATCTTCGGTCTTTTCTCAGTCCGCGATGAACGGATAATTTTGCTTTCAAATGGGAGAAAGAACCATCGAGCG
>JBDRJU010000016.1:0-13488 GCA_043814645.1 bacterium
TTAATTGGTTGTAAAAATACTTAACTTTCTGTAGAATGTTAGTGTAGATTTGCGGTGTTTTCATTTTACAAAAGGAGCCTGTGGGCTCCTTTTGCATTGTATCAAATATTGGGGAAAATGGGGGTTTCGTAATTCACAGTATTTTAAAATAATACTTGAATAAATTCAGATACACATGAGACTTTAATTAAGTCTTTGATATGCGCCAAATTAATATATTTCGAGAAACAAAAGGATTCATATTGAATTTGATATTGAATGCCCCGAATCAAAACCTGAAAGAATACTCAATGGTCTGAAAAAACGTGGGACGCGGACAAATACTTTCGTAAAAATTTTTAAAAGTGTATAATAATTTTATTACTAGATTTAATTAATTCAAATGTTAAAAGCAATAGTTATTTTTTTTGATAAACTTGAGGATAAAGTAAGGATAAGATTGAGCCACAGATCAATTCTTTACGCTTTTGTTGGTGGAACAGGAACCGTTCTTTTTTGGAGAGGAATGTGGCATACGGCTGATATTTTAATGCAGAAAGGTGGTTTTTGGGGTTGGGTTTTTTATGAACCAAATACAGTGATATGGGCATCGATCATTTTGCTTATGACGGGTCTTTTTGTATCAAATTTTATTGGAGAAAGAATTATAATTTCTGGTATTAAAAAAGAGAAAAAAGTTACAGATAAAACTGAAGCCGAAGTAGATAAAGAGGAGGATGAAATAAGAAGTATAAGAACTAAAATAAATCAAATTTCAAAAAATGTCGAAGAAATCAAAAACAGCATATCTAAAAAATAGACAAGTAAAAGTTGCAGTGCATGACGGACAATTTCATTCGGACGATGTTTTTTCTGTTGCAATTTTATCTTTATATTTAAAAAAACCTTTAAAAATTTTAAGAACTAGAGATCCAAAAATTTTATCAAAAATGGATTATCTTTTAGATGTTGGTAAAAAATATAATCCAAAAGAACATAAATTTGACCATCACCAGATAAATTGGAATGAAGAGAGAAAAAATGGAGTACGTTATGCTACTTGTGGCTTAATGTGGAAAGAATATGGAGAAAAAATATGCGATTCATATGATGTTGCAAGAAAAGTGGATGAAAAAGTAATTCAACCTATAGATGCGGAAGATAATGGTATAGAAATATATAAAAATATTTTTAAAAACATATTTCCTTATCGTATGTCTGATTATATTTTTACGTTTAACCCAACTTGGACTGAAAGAAAAACCAATTCTCTAAAATTTTTTGAAAAAGCAGTGGCTTTGGCTAAAGAAATCTTAAAAAGAGAAATCAAAAAAGTGGAAGACGATATTTTAGGTGAAAAGATGGTACGGGAAATATATGAGAAGACAAAGGATAAGAGAATTATAATTCTAGATAATAATTATTCATGGAAAAAAATTATAAGCTCATATCCAGAACCGCTTTTTGTAATTAGGCAGATTGACGAAAATAAAAGTTGGCGTATAAATGCAGTTAATTCAGAAGGTTTAGAATTTAAAAGCAGGCTCGGTTTTCCTATGGCTTGGGCAGGTAAAGAAAGCGAGGAATTGGTAGAAATTACTGGAGTTTCAGATGCTATTTTTTGTCATAATCAAAGATTTATGTGTGCAGTTAAATCAAAAGAAGGCGCCGTTGAATTAGCGAAAAAAGCCATCGCTAATTCAAAGTTATAGTTTTGATGGACTTTATGGACTTTTTGCTTTAAACTGTTTTTATGGCATTTATAGATGAATTAAAAATACACATATCTGCGGGACGCGGTGGTAATGGCGTTGTGCGCTGGCTACACGAAAAGGGTATAGATAGAGCAGGACCTGCCGGAGGAAATGGTGGAAAAGGTGGCGATGTATACTTACACGCGATTCGTGATGTTGCTGTGCTTTCAAGATATAAAAATACAAAAGCTTTTGTTGCCGAAACAGGTGAAGCTGGAATGAAAAAAAGTATGCATGGTAAAAACGGCGCAGATTTAATAATAGATGTTCCTATTGGTTCTGTTGTAACAAATTTAGAAACAAGAGAAAAATTTAATCTTATAGAAGATGGAAAAGAGATTAAAATACTAAATGGTGGAAAAGGAGGTCTCGGAAATGAATATTTTAAAAATGCTACAAACAGATCTCCTGAACAACAAACAGATGGAAAAGCTCCAGAAGAAGCAGATTTTTCTATTGAAGTGGAGCTTGTTGCGGACGCAGGACTTATCGGTCTTCCAAATGCAGGTAAATCAAGTTTAATAAATGTACTTACAAATTCAAAATCAAAAATAGGTGCTTATCAATTTACTACGCTTGAACCATCACTCGGAGATATGCACGGCTATATATTAGCTGATCTTCCCGGACTTATAGAAGGCGCTTCAGAAGGTAAGGGACTTGGATATAAATTTTTAAGACATATTAAAAGAACAAAAACTTTACTTCATTGTCTTTCTCTTGAAAATGACCTGCCTGCCGCGACGGGCACGGCGCAGGCAGGAGATTTGGTAAAAGCATACAAAGTAATAAGAAAGGAACTTGAAGTTTATAGCCCGGAGCTTGCTGAAAAAGAAGAAGTAGTAATTCTTACAAAAACCGATATGGTGGATGAAAAAACCCTAGATAAAGCAGAAAAGAAAATTTCAAAACTAAATAAAAAAGTTTTGTCTGTGACTGTGCTTGATGACGATTCTATAAAAAAACTTAAAGATAATTTAATAAAAATTCTCAGAGCAATAAAATAAATATAAAAAATAGGCGACTTCATTAATGAAGTCGCCTAGATGTTCTTACCGCTTAAACATTGTCTGCCAATTCCTTGTAATATCATTACCCCACCCAAAATCAGAGTCAGGTTGCTAGTTATGATTATTTCATCCTTGGTATCTAAATATCTTTCTTGTAACGGTTTATTCTACCACTTGTCCTCCGGATGTTTTTCTTGAATAAAACTGAAAAAGAGACAACAGAGATATATGAACAATTTGTAAAGTAACCACAACAACCACAACACCAGACTGGCGACTATTAAAACACAAAGTCCTCCCAAGAAATATTTCATTATTTTATCCTCCAAAATTGAGTTTATTGAACTGTCTGCCAAGAAATATAGCAAATTAGATTTATTTATCAAGTCAAAAAAATTAGTCAAACCTCTCTTTTTACTGCACACTTTTTATGTTATTATCTGCCTATAAATGACTGAAGAAATTAAAAATAAATATACAGCGACTATTGGTTTAGAAATCCACCCCAGTACCATAACTTTTTTGAAGGAAAAAGTTAGCTACGGGGCGAGAAGTGGTAATATAATATTATGAATACTAACGATACCAAAACTAAATATTTAGCCACTATTGGCTTAGAGGTACATGCTGAACTCAAAACAAAAACAAAAATGTTTTGTTCTTGTAAGAATGATCCAGATGAAGAAAAACCAAATTCAAATATCTGTTCTGTCTGTACGGCACAGCCAGGAACTTTGCCTGTATTAAATAAAGAAGCTATTGAACTTGTTTTAAAAGTTGGTCTTGCTTGTGGCTCAAAAATTGCAGATTTTACAGAATGGGACAGAAAAAATTATTTTTATCCTGACATTCCAAAAGGTTATCAAATAAGTCAATATAAATATCCTTTGGTTATTGGAGGATCAATAAATGGCGTAGAACTTACCAGAATTCATCTTGAAGAAGATACTGGTTCATCCACACATGATGCAGGTGATTTTTCTCTTGTAAATTTTAATCGTGCCGGCGTTCCTCTTATGGAACTTGTTACAGAGCCTGTAATTCATTCCGGCAAACAGGCGGCAGATTTTGCAAAAGAACTACAATTACTTTTACAATATATGGGAGCAGGGGATGCAAATATGGAAAAGGGTGAAATGAGAGTTGAAGCAAATATTTCCGTGTCTGACTCAGACAAACTAGGGACGAAAGTAGAAATTAAAAATTTAAATTCTTTCAGAACTGTAGAAAGGGCAGTTGCTTATGAGATTGAAAGACAGATAGATACACTAGAAAAAGGAGAAAAAGTTATTCAGGAAACTCGAGGTTGGGATGAAGCAAAACAAAAAACATTTTCGCAAAGAATAAAAGAGGAATCTCATGATTATAGATATTTTCCAGATCCAGATTTGCCAAAAATGATGGTATCAGAAGTTTTTGATTTGAAAAATCTAAAAGAAGAGCTTCCAAAATTGCCTTGGGAGAGAAGAGAAAAGTATATAAAAAATGGAATCAAAAAGGAAGACGTAGAAATCTATATTGGGAATAAAGAACTCAGTGATTTTCTTGAACAACTTATTCTTGTCAGGGAAAAAGGTTATGTGTTTAGTCTTTCTGCCAGTTCAAGTTTTGTTACCTCTGACTATATTGGACTTAAAAAATTAGATCCAACTATTAAACCTCCCAAACCTGAACGTTATGCAAAATTAATGAAAATGTTTGAGCAAGGCACGATATCTTCTCGTGTAGCAAAAGATTTGTTAGCACGATTGGTAAAAGAAGATTTTGACCCAGAAGAAATAGCTAATAAAGAAGGCTTAATACAGAAAAATGACGAAGGAGTTGTAAAAGATTTGGCTAAAAAACTTATTGCAGAAAATCCTAAAGTTGTGGCTGACTATAAGGCTGGAAAAGAGGCAGCACTTATGTTTTTTGTCGGACAAATTATGAAAATAACAAAAGGTTCATCAAACCCTCAAATCATTAGAAAAGTTTTGGTAGATTTGTTATCTACAATATAGAATTATTATTAAAATTGTTTGGTGGTATAATCAAGTGCACAAATGCATAAACTAGGTTACAGAAGTCACAAAAAGAAAATATATATAGGCGCTGATCATGCTGGTTTTAAATTGAAACAAGAATTGATCTCGTTTATCAAAAAGCTTGGTTATGAAATTATAGACTGCGGAGCCCATAAATATGAAGAGGGAGATGACTACCCAGATTATATTTCTCCTGTTGCAAAAGCCGTGGCATTAAATCCAGAACATAACCTTGGAATTATTCTTGGAGGTTCAGGCCAAGGGGAGGCGATAGTTGCCAATAGATATCCACATGTTCGAGCAATTGTTTTTTATGGATATCCGGGTCTTTTTCCAAAAGAAGATATTATAAAGTTGGGAAGATTACACAATGATTCAAATATTCTTTCTTTAGGCGCAAGATTTTTAAAACTTAAAGTAGCTAAAAAAGCCATTGAAGTGTGGCTTGGCACAAATTTTTCCAATGAAGAAAAACATATTCGTAGGATTAAGAAAATAGAAAAAATTTCAAGAGAGATAAAAAATAATTTTGATTTTAAGTAATGAACAAAAATTTAAAAAGCGAGGCCGTACGGCCTCGCTTTTTAAATTTGAATTTTTAAAATAATTTTATTAACTTATGAGAACTGCAATCACACCAACGATAGCGGAAACAACACTGACTATCCAATAGCGCATCACAACTTTTTCTCTTGACCAACCAATTGCTTCAAAGTGATGATGTAATGGAGCCACACGAAAAACTCTGTGTTTATTAAAATATTTGTAAGAAATCATTTGTATAATAACTGAAGCAGATGTCAAAACTAAAGGTAGGGCGATAATCGGTAAAACCATAACAGAATTTGTCATAAAAGCAATCACAGATAGTGTGACGGTAAGACCAAGTATTCCCGTTTCACCCATATAAAATCTGGCTGGAGGAATATTAAACCATAAGAAAACTAGCGTACCACCGGCTATTACGGCACAGAGAGCAGCTATATCTATTTGGTTATTTACAAAAGCTATAACGGAGTAAGCAGTGAAAATAGTTGTCATAACTCCACCCGATAGGCCATCCATTCCATCTATTACGCTTGTGGAAAAAACAGCCAGCATAACCATAATAAAAAATGGAATAAACCATAAACCAAGATTTACGTCTCCGAGAAAAGGCATGTGAACATAAGATACTTCAAGTTTATAATAAAACCACAAGCTAATAGCAAAACCTATCAGAATTACCGCTGCTATTTTTATTTTTCTATACATAAGATCATCTTTTGCATAGCTACCTTTTCCTATTATTTGGAGCATGTCATCAATAAGACCAATAAGTGATGCGAGTATAAGCGTTGCAAGGGGAATAAGTGTTTGACTACGACTAAAAAAGTTTAATTTTTCTGTAAGGTCGGTTTTAAATATTATTGAGAGTAAATAAATTACACCTACGGTGAGCAGTACTGATGCCCATATGATTACACCACCAACTCGAGGAGTTGAGAGTTCACTTTTTGTATTATGTATTTTTGTAAAAACTTCCGAGGTAACCGCTTCTGTTCGTGGAGATTTTTTCCACATTTTGTATTTATAGAAAAAATTGGTGAAAAAAGGTGTTATTAACATACCCAAAAAGAATGTTAAAACAGAAGGTACTACAACTTTTATTACGTCAATTATCATTTACCCGAGAAAATTTTTACTAATAAAAAAGTTGCTAAGGACCTTTTTGATATAATTTCTACCATATTGTGTTTTCATATATTTCTCTCTATTAAATGCATCTTTGCTATTAATATACGCTTCATAATAGATAAGCGCAAACGGCGTATTATTTTTAGTTGAGGCAACTTTTTTGGTATTATGCAATATTAATCGAGTTTTTAAATCTTTAGTACAACCTACATATGTTTCTCCATTTTTCTTGCTTTGTATTATATAGACATATTGCATAATGTGTTAGTAAAAACTTTAACGGGTGAATTTATATTAGCATACTAAACAAATAGTTTCATTTTATTTTATAAATGTTTTGTGCCATAAAGCGAGTATTAAAAGTAAATATATTTTTCTCGAATTATCTACCTTCTTTTCAATATGATTTTGAATAAGTTTTTTAATATAATCAATATTCATATTTTCTTTTATATAGTTGCAATCATATATTTTTTGATACAAATCTTTTTTGTCAGCGGTAAACCAATCACGAATAGGTGTAGGAAAACCAAGTTTTTTTCTATTACGAGTACTTTCAGGGATTATATCTTTGAATGCTTGTCTCAAAAGATATTTCGTTACTCCTTTGTGCCATTTGAATTTATCCGGCAAAGTTGTGGCAAGTTTTGATACTTCAATATCTAGAAATGGCACACGGAGTTCCAGAGAATTTGCCATGGTCATTTTATCTGCTTTTGCCAAAATATCGCCGATAAGCCAAGTTTTTACATCAATATATTGCATCTGAGTGGAATCACTCAAATCTTTCGTATGTTCATAAAGTGGTGATAAAGAAAATAAATTTTGTGTTTTGCCTTTCCATAACAAACCTCGTTCGTTTTTCTTAAATATTGAGGCATTACCAATGTACCAGTCTGAAAGTTTATCTCCAGCTCGACGAATATAATTTTTACCTATGAACTCACATGGAATTTTCAATATCAATTTTAAAATTGTTTGTGGAATCCAAGATATTTTTTTGCGTGCAAATGGTTCTAAATATATATTGTATCCACCAAAAAGTTCGTCAGCGCCCTCACCGGACAGCACGACTTTGACATGTTTTTTTGCTTCACGAGCTACAAAATATAGACCAATAGCAGAGGGATCGGCCACGGGCTCATCAAAATGCCAGACAGCTTTTGGCAAGACATTAAAATACTCATTTGGACCAATTTTGATTTCAGTATGATCTGTATCAAGAAAATCTGACGTTTCACTCGCTTCTACACTCTCGGTGATTGTGTCAAAACCAACTGTAAATGTTTTTATTTTTTTATCGCCGCGAATTCTTTGCATAATAGTGGCAATAATACTGCTATCTATTCCGCCGGAAAGAAAAAACCCAACAGGTACGTCTGCGATCATATGGTGTTCGACTGAATCGCGAATCGTTTGATAGATTTTTTGTGTTGTTTCGTTTTCTTTTAAATTGTCATCAGGTTTTATCTCATATGACCAATATTTTTTAATTTCAACATCTCCATTTTCTACATTTATTTTCATAAAATGTCCCGGTGGTAGTTTATAGACAGATTTGAAAAAAGTTTCGTCCAGAGGATTATATTGAAATGCTAAATAATTGTAGACTGCGGAGTCATTTACTATTGATTTAAAACCAGGGAAGGATAGGAAACTTTTTATTTCTGATGAAAAAGCAAGAATCTTTTCTTTTTTATCTGTAGTGTTTTTTAAATAATAAAGAGGTTTGATTCCAAAAAAATCTCGTGCTAAAAAAATATTTTTAGTTTCTATGTTGTATATGCAAAATGCAAACATTCCTCTTAGTCGTGAAAGCATTTTTTCACCGTAAAGTTCAAACATGTGCAAAATAACTTCAGTGTCAGAATGGGTTTTAAAAACACATTTTTTGGCTATGAGTTCTTCCCGTAATTCTTTGTAGTTGTATATTTCTCCATTTAAAAAAATTAGTAATTTACCATCAGCTGATGTAATTGGTTGTTTGCCTGTGGAAAGATCTATAATAGACAATCTACGCATACCTAAGGCCACATTTTTATCCACAAAAAAACCATCATCGTCTGGACCTCTATGAAAAAACTGAGAAACCATTTCCCTTATAATACCATCTTTTTTTTCTGTTTTAGGATTTATAACCCCAGCAATTCCACACATGTTTTTTAGTATAACAGAATATACAGAACAATTACAAACATGATATACTTACAAAACTAAAGCCGATTATTAATATTTTAATAGTTTAGAATCGAAATTTATGACAGAAGTGCTTCCAGCAATCATACCGAAATCTTTTGAAGATCTTAATTGTAAGATGTCCGCTGTAAAAGGTATTGTAAAATTAGTACAAGTTGATGTTTGTGATGGAAAATTTGTTCCTTCAGAAAGCTGGCCTTATGTTGGAGATGATGAAAATCATTTTGAAAAAATTACGGAAGAAGAAGAGGGTTTTCCTTTCTGGCAAGATATGGATTTTGAAGCAGATTTAATGATCAAAAATCCTGAAGTAGAAGCTGAAAAATGGATAAAAGCTGGTGCAAAAGCATTGGTACTACACACAGAATCTTCTTCAAAAATTCTGGAATTGGTAAAAGATTTAAGAAAAACTTACGGATATTCTGGAGATTCTCTTGTTAGTATTGAAATAGGAATTGCCTTGAATATAAATACACCAAATGAAGTGTTGTATGATTTTTTGGAACCGAACACTCAAGATAGAACACTTATAGATTTTGTACAATTTATGGGAATTGATAAAATTGGTTATCAAGGTCAAGAATTTGATGAGGAAGTATTAGAAAAAATATCTGATTTAAGGAAAAAATATCCAGATGTCGTGATTAGTGTAGATGGTGCGGTAAATTTTGATACTTATCAAGATTTGGTAAAAGCTGGAGCCAACAAACTTATATCAGGATCGGCTATTTATGAAAGTGAAGATATAAAAGAGGCCGTGGAAGAAATGAGAGGGATAGTATAAGGAAAAAGTATAAGTATAAGGTGTCATTCCTGCGGAGGCAGGAATCCAGTACAAATAAATTAATTTAATAAACCTAGATTCCCGCCTCCGCGGGAATGACAGCAAAAATGAATAACATTAAACCATGTATATATAAACATTTTAAGATAGGAAATCTGTATAAAGTTATTGGAGTTGGTAAACATTCCGAAACTTTAGAAGACTTAGTATTTTACGAAGCTTTATATGAAAATAAACTTTCCAAGTGTTGGGTAAGACCATTAAAAATGTTTTTTGATGACAAAGTTGATATATTGGGAAATAAAGTTAAAAGATTTACTTTTTTAAGAGAATCATAATATGGACACAAAAATTTTGATAGAAACAGTATCACGCCTAATGACATCACCCAAGGGTATTCTTGCTATAGATGAAAGCATACCCACATGTAATAAACGTTTTGAGAAGCTCGGCATTGTTCCTTCGGAAGAGAATCGCAGAGTGTATCGCGAATTGCTTGTAACAGCTCCAAATATCGAACAGTATATTTCTGGTTATATTCTTTTCGATGAAACGATACGTCAAAAAACTACAAGCGGAAAAAGTTTTGTATCAGTTTTACGAGAAAAAGGTATAGATATTGGCATAAAAGTAGATATGGGAACAAAAGATTTACTGCCATATTTCGGAGATAAAGTTACTGAAGGGCTTGTAGGTCTTGTAGAGCGTTTGCAAGAGTATAAAAAAATGGACGCAACATTTGCCAAGTGGCGTGCAATATACACGATAGACAAAGAGACACCTAGTGAAGCATGCATGCAAGAAAATGCGGATATTTTTGCTGAGTATGCACATATATGTCAGAGTGCAGGAATTGTGCCTATTGTTGAGCCAGAAATATTGATAGACGGGAATCATACAATAGAGCAATGCTTTGCAATAACAGCACGAAATCTTGATATTATATTTAAAACACTTACAAGGAAAAATATTTTTATTCCAGGTATTATTTTAAAGACAAGTATGATTATTTCTGGGAAAGAAGCTGTAACACAATCAGGAGCGGACAATATTGCTGAGATGACAATCCAGTGTCTTAAGGAACACGTACCTAAAGAAATAGGAGGCATCGTTTTTCTTTCAGGAGGACAGGGTGACGATGAAGCAACTCAAAATTTGAGTGCAATGCACAAATATCAACCTTTGCCATGGTCACTAACATTTTCTTATGGAAGAGCAATTCAAAATAAAGCACTTATAAGTTGGGCAAAAAATTCATCTGATGTTTTTACTGCGCAAGAACTACTTCTCGCTGCTGCAAAAGCAAATAGTTTGGCACGTATTGGAGAATATTAAACTACAGAATAAATCAGTTTATTCTATGATTAATTGGCTATATTTGGCTTGATTGATCGTTTTTTTTATGTATAATGAACCAGTTAAAGTTTTTCTGACGTTATTGAGAGTGCTTTTTGAGCCGGTGTTATTTTATAGAAATATGGCTATTTATTAGAAGTAAAAGTATATAAAACAATAACATTTAAATCAGTAAAATTTTTTCGATTATAATATGATTACATTGAAAGTAGAAAAAAGAGATAAAAAAGAAAGCTTATCTGAAATCAGAAAAGCAGGAAAAATACCAGCTGTTTTTTATGGCAAAAAAGAAGCGTCAACTTCAATAAAACTTCCGTTTGCTATTTTTGAAAAAACTTTGAAAGATGTCGGAGAATCAACAATATTACATCTTGATGGGCAAGGTATTGATGTTGATGTTTTGATACATGATGTTGATCTTGATCCAGTTACTGATAAACCAAGGCATGCAGACTTTTATGCTATTGAAAAAGGAAAGAAACTTGAAATTTCGATCCCTCTTGAATTTATTGGAATTGCCCCAGCCGTTAAAGATCTTGGAGGTATCTTGGTAAAGGTTATGCACGAAGTAGAAATAGAAGCACTACCTAAAGATTTACCACACAAACTTGAAGTAGATATTTCAGGTTTAACAACCTTTGATAGTGTTGTTCTTGCATCAGCCATAAAACTTCCAGAAGGAGTTACATTAAACATAAAACCAGAAGAAGTGGTTGCTTCTATATATGAACCTAAAGAAGAAATAGTAGAAGTAGCTCCAGTAGATCTTTCAACAATTGAAGTAGCAAAGAAAGGTAAGGAAGCTAAAGAAGGTGAAGAAGGTGCAGCACCAGCAGAAGCTGCTCCAAAGAAAGAGGAAAAGAAAGAAGCGAAGGCAGGAAAATAATAAATTAAAAAACAGCCCATTGGGCTGTTTTTTAATTTATTATTTTCCTGCCGTAGTCCCTTCACCATTTTCACTATCGTATATGATGATATGTTTTGTAAACTAAAATCATAATTTTGACAGAGAGTTATTTATTTGAAAATGGTATGGGGAAGAAGAAAATCCCTCATTATTTTTTTCAGTCTATTTTTTATCTCATAAATATAGTAAAATACAATAGTTAGTTATATGAAGAATTTATCATTAGTATTTATTTATATGGTAGTTTTTTTATTCCCCATAATAGCATGGGCAGCTATTTGTGATTCAAATTTGGATGGCAAAAGTGATTATGAACTTCAAGCTATTTCAGCTCAATGTGATGCTGATTTAGCTGATTTGAATAGTAAATTTAGTAGTACAAAAAAATATTCATCAGAATTGGAAAAGGGGATAGCTGACTTAACTTATAAAATTAAAAAAATACAATTAGAAATAAAAGCTAAAAACGCAAAAATTAAACAGTTGGGAGAGAATATTGTTGTCAAAAATAATTATATTGGTCAATTAACCGATAGAATGGATGACATAAAAAAGTCTATAGGTAAAATGTTAAGGGATACTTATGCGATGGATGATACTTCAATTATTAATGTTTTGTTATCAAGCGACAATCTTTCAAATTATTTCATTGATACTGACAATTATGCCACTATAAATGAGAAGCTTCAGTTACTTATACAAGAACTTGCCGGGGTAAAAAAGACTTCAGAAACTGAGAAAAAAGATTTGGAAACCAAACAAACGCAGAAATCCAAATTGAAATATGAACAGGAAAAAGCTCAAAAAACAACAGAAACATTTAAAAAAGAGCAACAGACTTTATTATCATTAACAAAAAATAAAGAAGCTGAATATAAAAAACTTATTGCTGAGAAAGAGAAATTAAAAAATCAAATAAGAAATAAACTTTATAGAACGGCCAGCAGTATGGAAATATCTTTTGGAGATGCATTAAAACTAATTCAACCTTACGAAAGTACTATAGGGGTGGATTCAGCACTTATTCTTGCTGTTCTATTTCAAGAATCTTCTGCTGATAAAATTACCATTGGAAGCAATATCGGTAAATGTACTTACAATCAAATTATTTTGGTTTCTAAAAGTTATTGTGTTAAAGGCAAGACGGTTATGTCTGATACACAAAAACCTGTATATCTAGAAATTATGAGTAATTTGGGTCTAAATCCAAATACATCACCAGTGTCTTGTGTAATATGTAGTGCGGGAAGACATGGAGGTGCGATGGGCCCTGCACAATTTATGCCAGTTACATGGAATGGTGTATCAAAAAAAGTTTCAAATATAATCGGGGTTGCATATCCATCTCCATTTGAAAATCTTGCATCTTTCACAGCTGCTGGTGTATTATTAAAATATAATCAAACTAGTTGTAGTGCAACATATACTCAAAAAAATAATAGGTGGTCATGTACAGCTGCAAGATATTTTGCTGGCTCAAAATATAAAAGTTATATGAAATCCTATGGAGCTTCAGTTCTAAAAATGGCTTTAGAATTTGAGAAGTACATTGAAACATTGAATCAATAATCCATTGTAAATTCTGATTAATCAATAAATTTAGGTATCAAAGAGCGGTTTAGGTAAAAGATAACGGGGATAACGCAGATAACGGATAACGGATAACGGGGTCAGGAGCCGTTTATTTTAAATTTTCTCTATGATACACTTCACTAATGCCAAGAAATAATCGTGTTGATGTTGCTGGAGAAATATACCACATTATTAATCGTGCGAATGCAAGAATACAAATTTTTGATAC
>JBDRJU010000017.1:0-27594 GCA_043814645.1 bacterium
GTATTCGGCGACAGACCCAATACGCACCCATAGTTCAATGGATAGAACACCAGCCTTCTAAGCTGGTTATGTAGGTTCGATTCCTACTGGGTGTACCAGACAGGAAAAGTCAAAGAGTTTTGGTTCGCCTCGCGTCGCTCGGCGACTAAATCGTATTCAATGTTGGGGGGGTAAAAACGAATTAACGATTTCTCAAAAACACCGGCCCCAACCATATTTGGCTAAATCGCTATTTCTTTTTTCCCCCAAAAATTCAATACAATTTCGGCCCCGCGCGACGCGCGGCGAACCAAAACTCTTTGACTTTTCCTACGTGGTGCACGGGAGAGGACTTGAACCTCCATGCCTTACGGCACTAGCTCCTAAGGCTAGCGTGTCTGCCATTTCACCACCCGCGCATTAACTTGTATTGTGGTCACGAGTATTTTTCTGCTGAAAAATCTTGCGACCCTGACTCGCGCCACTGCGCTCCGTCTCGCACACGTACCGCAAAATATGAAATCGTTCATATTTTTTGGTCGTGTGCGCCCAGTTGGAGTCGAACCAACGACCTTATCCTTAAGAGGGATCTGCTCTACCAGCTGAGCTATGGGCGCAATATTTAATTATCAATTATTTGTAATTTGTGCTCGGGGCGGGAATCGAACCCGCATCTACAGAGTAGACAACATTTTAAGTGTTGCGCGTATACCAGTTCCGCCACCCGAGCATATTTATTTATTCTTATTCTTACCTCTGTATGTTGGTTTTAAACTATGACAATTTGGACAAAGTATCCTCAAGTTTTCTAATCTATTGTCTCGATGATTTCCATTTATATGGTCTAGCTCAAGGGGGATTCTACCATCTTTTGATAATTTTGCCCAGCCGCATTCCTCACATTTTTTATTTTTTAAACCATTTAAAAATAATCTTTTTTTTAACTTAAAACTTTGAAAATTACTATTTTTAATTAATATATCTTTCAATTGTATTCTAGGAATACCAATTAATTTCATCCCCTTATTCCACGCTCTACCTTTAAAGTGTTTGATATTTATATTAAATTTATCTATATATTTTTTGATTTGATTATAATTTCCCCCGGCTTCAATAAGACCTATTTTTTTAAGGACTTGTCTAATACTTGTCGAACTAACGACAGCATTTCTCAAATCTTTTTCTGTCCATTTTTTAATATACATGGTATACGTGTAAAAACTAATATACGTTCTAGTATACCATTTTATAAGTAGAAAACAATTTTTCTTGAGGCCTGGGGGAGAATCGAACTCCCGCATATTCCTTTTGCAGAGGAATGCTTTACCACTTAGCAACCAGGCCTAAAATTAATTTAGAGGAATAGTATCTATCTTTTGTCTATGTTTTTCACCAAGGTCTATTTGAAAATCAAAAGTTGGAATTCTACCTAACTTGGTATTTTTTTTAACATATTCTCTAAATTCCGATCTCATTCTCTTGGTAAAATCAAGAGCGGATTCCTCTTTATCTTCTGGAAGAACCGTAAAAAGAATATTAGCATATTTTTCATCATTTGAAAGTCGCACATCAGTTATTGTGATGAGAGAAGCACCATTAGATTCTTTCTGCACAAATTCTGCAGCAGCTTTTTTAACTATTTTTATAATTGTCTCTGATCTATTATCGCTCATGTTTATTTTTCCATTGTTTTAAATAATAAGAGTTTATCTCCTGGAATAGGGGATATTTCAGATTGAAACTGACATCCAAATTCAACTCCTTCGCGTACTTCACCGACTTTATTTTTTTCTTTTTGTAAATCTCTAATTTTTCCTCTACCTATCTCAATATCCTTACGCATTATTTTAGCATCTTCTCCTATGAAAACGGTACCTTTTTCAACCCTAGCACCCAGAACGTGTTTATCTCTCATTGTGCTGAAATTTTTAAGCACTTTCACTTCAGCGGTTATTTCCTCAACCATTGTTTTTGGTGTTCTCTTTTCTACTTCTTCGACTAGCCATTCTGCAATTTTATAAATTATATCGAATTTTTTTATTTCTATTCCTGATCTTTCTGCCAAATCTTTTGCAGAAGCATCTATACCAACATCAAAACCAAGTATTATCGCAGGATTTCTACCGGAGGCAAGTTTTACATCATTTTCAGAAACATTTCCCGTTCCAGCTCCAATAATTTTTATTTTTACGCTATCTTTATTTATTTTATCTATTTCATGCTCTACTGCGTGTATGGATCCAGCAGCCTCTGTCTTTATCATTATTCTTATAAGATTTAAATCAGAATCATCTGTAGAATTATCCACACTGTAATTTTTGATTGGAATATTTTTTTCTTTTTCTTTTTCATCTAGGATATATTGTTCAGCTTCTTTTTTGCTAGGAAAAGTAATAAAATTTCCTCCAACTCTTGGAAGTTTATCAAAACCAATAATTCTAATAGGGGATGAAAAAACAGCTTCTGTTATTTTCTTACCTAAAAAACTTTCCATCATTCTTGTTGGTGCAATTTTGTCTCCAGAAACTACATACATTCCATTTTTAATGTGTCCATTTTTTATTACAAGTATTGCAGTAATTCCTTTTTGTTTATCCAAATGAGCCTCTATTATCAAACCTTCCGCAAGTTTTTTTGTATCGCCTTTAAGTTCTTGCATTTCGGTGACAAGAAGAATCATGTCTAGGAGTTCTGGCACACCTTGGCCTGTTTTTGCTGAAATTGGAACATAGGGAATATTTCCTCCATACCCTTCAATATAAATTCCATTTTCAACTAAGTTATTTTTGGTTTTTTCAATATTAGCTGACGGTCTATCTATTTTGTTGATTGCAACTATATAGGGTATTTTGCTGTCCGTAATACATTTTAGTGCTTCAAGGGTTTGTTTCTTTACCCCTTCTTCAGCAGAAACTACAAGCACAGCCACATCAGCGATACTTGTACCGCAAGATCTCATAAAACCAAAAGCCTCGTGTCCGGGAGTATCAAGAAAGGTAATTCTCTCGTCTTTTCCCTCAGGTGTTTTATGATACACTTCATACGCAGAAATTCTCTGAGTGATCCCACCAGTCTCTGTATCAACAATATTTGTCTTTCTTATATAGTCTAAAAGAGTAGATTTTCCATGATCAATATGACCCATTATACAAACAATAGGAGGGCGCTTTATTATGCTGTTTTTGGCATGTTTTTCCATAAAATTTTGACAATATAAAAACAATCTGGATTTCCATTTGTTTATTTAATAGTTGCTTACTATACTATGCTTTCTTTGGCTTTTTGCAAGGCTGTTTTTTCTTCAGTTGTAAGCTCATATTCAGAAGATGAATTTTTAATAGGCTTTGAGAAAACACTTAAATGGTCGCGAGAATATATACTAGATATTACAACTCCATCACCCTCGCTATTTACAAGAGCTGTTGCAAAACTTTGATTGCTTCCACCGCCCGTGCCTTTAAATGGATTAAATCTTACGGTCTCGTTCCCGGACACTGTCTTTTTTAGTTTTTTATCCACAATATCTAATCTCTCTTTTGCTTTATCAGAATCTTTTTTAAGAGTATCCGCATCTTTTCTGAGATTGCTTATTGTGTCGTCTAAAGACCCGTTTTTACTTCCAAGGAGTTTTTTTAGTATTATTTCGAGCCTAATTATCCAAACTAAAAGTAATAAAATTATCGCTCCAGCACTAATTATTATATATGTTTCAAAATTCATTTACCCTGTTAAATTAGATTTGACTATTTTGTAATCGTCAAATCTTAATTTTAAATTTATTATTGTAAAAGCACGACCTGTTATATATTTTAAGATATTTATTAGTTATCTCTATTAAGATAATATCAAAATTTAAAATCATTTAACAGGGTGAATTATATATTTTTTAAATTGTTTTGCAATTATTTGACATTTCTAATTTGTTGTAAAAAAACCTTCAAATTGCTATCATTTTTTCATGAGAAAAATATATTTAGACAATTCAGCTACAACACCAGTGGATAAAAGGGTCTTATCTGCAATGTCTAAATATTGGTCAAATGTTTTTGGCAATCCGAGCTCTATACATTCTATAGGGGTAGAGGCAAAAATAGCACTTCAATATGCTAGAAAAACAATAGCAGATCTTATTGGTGGACATGATCGAGAGATAGTTTTTACCTCTGGTGGAACAGAGGCAAATAATTTAGCTATTTTTGGTTTGATAAATTCCGTAAGAAAAGAAGGTAGAAAATATTCTGATATTCATTTGATTACAACCGAGATAGAACACAGTTCAATTTACGAATGTTTAAAAGAAATTGAATCGAGAGGTAGTAAAATTGATTATCTAAAAGTTGATGAGTTTGGAATGATTAATCCTAGAGATTTGAGGAAAATGATAAAACCAGAAACTTTACTTGTTTCCATTGGTTATGCAAACAGTGAAATTGGTGTAATACAGCCGATAAAAGAAATTATAAAAGAAATAAGACATTGCAGAAAAGAATTTTCTAGAGCCGTCTTAGGAGGAGGAAGAGAAAGGGTATCAATGCCATATTTACACACAGATGCTTCTCAAGCTGGATTGTATCTAAATATGAATGTCGAAGAACTTGGAGTTGACCTTATGACTTTAGATGCACAAAAAATGTATGGTCCAAAGGGAATTGGAGCTCTTTTTGTCCGTGATGGAATAAAAATTGAACCGATGATGTTTGGGGGTGGTCAAGAAAAAGGTAGAAGAAGTGGAACAGAAAATATTCCATTAATTGTTGGTTTTACAAAGGCATTTGAGCTTGCGAGAAAAGTTAAAAATAAAGAAAATAAAAGATTAATTAAAATAAGAAATGAATTTTTTGACTCCGTCAAAAAATTCGTCCCAAATGTTATTATTAATGGTCACTTGGAAGCGAGGCTTCCAAGTAATATAAATATTTCTGTACCAGGACAGGATGGGGAAATGTTAGTTTTTAGATTAGATGAAGCAGGGATAATCGGTTCTTCTTCGAGTGCCTGTTCTTCAGGAAACGGTGAATCTGTGGTCGTGAGAAAAATTGCTGAAAAAACAAATGCCAGTGAAAAAGAAGTGAATGATAGAGCGAAATCAGTACTTAGATTTTCAATGGGCAAGGATACAAAAATTCAGGACATTAAAAAGTTGTTGAATTTTTTTAAAAACCTATAATTTAAAAAGTTTGTTTTTATAATCATATTGTATTACACTGTTTATATCTCATATGGAAAATCTTACAAAACAACAAATAATATTACTTACACTTTTGATAAGCTTTGTCACCTCTATAGCCACGGGGATTGTTACCGTTGCTTTAATGAATCAGGCACCTGTAGGAGTTGTTCAAACTATAAATAGGGTTGTGGAAAAAACGATTCAAACAGTCACGGCTCCATCAAAGGAAATTCAGACTGTAGTAAAAGAAACAGTGGTAGTAAATCCAGAAGATCAAATAGTGTCTGTTGTAGAAAAAAATTCTAAAAGTGTAATAAGAATTTATAGAACAAATATAGATCCGTCATCAGGATTAAATTCTATGGTGTTTGTTGGTTTAGGTGCTGTAGTAGCTGACGGTGGAATTATTGCTACAGACAATAGTCTTATTTCAGAAGGTGGCAAGTATTTTACTACAGCTCCATCTGATAAATTACTAGATCTTACTATTGTAAAATCTGTTACTGGTGAACAGGTTGCATTATTAAAAATTAATAATGAAAAGGATCAGACAACTTTTTCTAGGGTTTCTATTTCAAAAGGTGATTTAAAATTAGGGCAGACAGTAATTTATATTGGTGGCGAAACAAAAAACGCCGTATCCACAGGAATAGTTTCTAGTTTATCTGTAAAAGAAACAAAACTCGCTGATAATTCTACTTCTACTCCAGTAATAACAAAAATATCTTCAATAGAAACATCGATCTCGTCCAATTTCATTTCAGGTGGATTGTTATTGAATCTTTCAGGTGAGCTTGTTGGAATAAAGTCTAATTATATGGATAGTCCAAAAACAAGCTTTTTTGCTCCAAGCTCTGATATACAAGAAGTGCTTTCTTCTCTAGTGAGTTCTCAGAAAAAGGCCCAATAGTCATAGTTTTGACATTTTATCCATTGAAAGCTAATATGTAATCTAATAGAATAGTTTCGTTGCTTTATAAGGTTATTTTTACATTTTGATTTTTAATTTTTCTCATGCCCCCATTTAACAATTTTACAACAAAAGCAAAAGAAGTAATAAGAAGAGCACATGAGCTTGCTATTGAACGTGGGCAAAATCATGTTAATCCACTACATCTTTTAGCTGCTCTGGTACTTCAAGAAGAAAGCGTTGTTTCCTCAATTTTAGATAGGCTAGAAATAGATATAATTTTATTTACAGACTCAATATTGGAAGCCATAGAATCTACAGTTGGATCTACAACTCTTTCTCCTTCAAATCAAATGTATTTGACTCCAGACTTAGCTCAAGTTTTGGATTTATCTGGAAAAGAAGCGCAAGAATTAAAAGATGAATTTATTTCTACCGAACATCTTTTCTTGGCTGTACTTGACACACCTTGTTCTGCAAGAGATATTTTACAGAAATTTAAAATTGACAAAACAACTATCTTAAAAATTCTTTCGGAATTAAAAACTTTAAAAGGGGATGAGATAAATCAACCTAAAAAATATAGAGCGATTTTGAAATATACTAGAAATCTTACAAAACTCGCAAAAGATAATAAACTCGATCCTGTGATTGGAAGAGATAATGAAATTTCAAGAATAATCCAGATACTTTCAAGAAGGACAAAAAATAATCCCATTTTGATTGGAGAAGCTGGTGTAGGAAAGACAGCTATTGTAGAAGGATTGGCTATAAGAATAGCAACTAATGATGTTCCAGAATCTTTAAAAGATAAAGAATTAGTTTCTTTAGATTTGGGACTTCTTATTGCTGGTACAAAATACAGAGGTGAATTTGAAGAAAGATTGAAAGGGATTATAAAAGAAATAGAAAAATCTGAAGGCAAAATAATTTTATTTATAGATGAGATACATACTATTGTTGGTGCAGGTTCTGCTGAGGGTTCAATGGATGCTTCAAACATGCTGAAGCCCGCATTATCAAGAGGTGAACTTAGAACTATTGGAGCAACAACATTAAAGGAATATCAAAAAATAGAAAAAGATCCTGCTCTTACCAGACGTTTCCAGTCAGTTATTATTTCTGAGCCATCTATAGAAGATGCCGTGGCAATCTTGCGAGGACTAAAAGAAAAGTACGAACTTTATCATGGGGTGAGAATTACAGATGACGCTATTTTGTTTGCAGTAAATTTAAGTAGTAGATACATCACTGATAGATTTTTACCTGATAAAGCCGTGGATCTTATTGATGAAGCTTCTTCAATGTTAAAAATTTCTCTTGAAAATATGCCACCTGTTCTTGAAGAGACAAGAAGGAAAGTAATGAGACTTGAAATAGAAAAAGAAGCTCTTAAAAAAGAAGTTGAAGGTGAAAAAAAGAAAGAAACAAAAAAGAGAGTTGAAATCATAGAAAAAGAAATTGCTGATTTAAAAGAAAAAACGGCTGACTTAGAACTTAGGTGGACAACTGAGAAAGAAATTTTGAGCGGAATAAAATCTCTCAAAAAACAATTAGAATTATTAAGAATTGAAGCAGAAAATGCAGAAATAAAAGCAGATTTATCTTTAGCTGCTGAGATTAGATATGGAAAAATTCCAGAAGCAGAAAAAGAATTAGATATAAAATTGAAAAAATTAAAAAAACTTCAAGTATCAAGAAGGGTTTTAAAAGAAGAAATTACAGAAGAAGATATTGCCTCAGTAGTTTCAAAATGGACAGGAGTACCTGTTTCAAGAATGCTTGAAAGTGAAGCTCATAAACTTGTAAGAATGGAACAGGAGCTTGAAAAAAGAATTGTTGGACAAAATGAAGCTGTCAGAAAGATTGCCGATACTATTAAAAGATCTCGTGCCGGCATATCAGATCCAAATAGACCAATCGGTTCCTTCATCTTTCTTGGTCCTACAGGAGTAGGAAAGACTGAACTCACAAAAGCACTCGCAGAATTTTTGTTTGATGATGAAAAAGCTCTTATAAGAGTAGATATGTCAGAGTTTATGGAAAAGCATTCCACTTCTAAACTCATAGGTTCTCCTCCAGGATATGTTGGCTATGAAGAAGGTGGAGCACTTACAGAAACAATAAGACACAGACCTTATTCTGTTATCTTATTTGATGAAATTGAAAAAGCACATCCAGAAGTATTCAATGTTTTGCTGCAGGTTCTTGATAGCGGAAGACTTACAGATTCAAAAGGTAGAGTTGTAAACTTCAAAAATTCTTTGATTATAATGACATCAAACATTGGCGCTCAATTTATAGATAAAATGGAACAGATAGGTTTTACTGCAAAGGATGAAAAAAACAATGAATATAATTTAGTAAAAGAAAAAATATTTGCGAGCCTAAAAGATTTCTTCAGACCAGAATTCATGAATCGTTTGGACGATGTAATTATATTCGATATTTTGAGCAAGGAAGCTATCAGAAAAATAGTTGATATACAGATAAATTTGGTTAAAGAAAGATTGCAAGTCAAGGAAATATCTATGCAATTATCTGATAAGGCTTTGGAGTATCTTGCTAAGGAAGGATACAATCCGCAGTATGGTGCAAGACCACTCAAAAGACTTATTCAAGATAAAATTTTAAATCCTATTGCTTCGAAAATAATTTCTCAAGGTATTGTAAAAGGAGGAACAGTGATTGTTGATGTAAGAAATAACTCATTAACTTTTGAAATTAAAAAGGGTAGGAAGGGAATGATAGTTGAAAGGGAATTAGCAGGAGTTAGCTTGTAGCTTCTTAGCTTTTTAGAAAATACAAAACATAATACAAAAACTGAAGTTCACTAGGGTGAACTTCAGTTTTTGTATTATTGTATTAATTTAAGAATAATAAATACAAAATATCTCAATTCAACCATGGTTGAATTGAGAGTTGTTAGGCAAGATCTCGCAATACACAGTATTAGTTTAAAAATAAAAAAACAAAACCTCCCAGTTCCACCATGGTGGAACTGGGAGGTTTGTTCTAAGAAGCTAAAAAGCTACTTTCTACAAGCTAGTTTGGTTTGAAAAAATAAAAAATAAATGATACTATGTCTTTATTGCGCCGGTCGTATAGTGGCAATTACGGGAGACTGTAAATCTTCTGCCTTCGGGCTTCGCTGGTTCGAGTCCAGCCCGGCGCACCACGTAGGAAAAGTCAAAGAGTTTTTTGGAAGCAGAAATGCAGGACGCGCTTCGCGCGTCCCACCTTCTGGCTTCCCAAAAGCCGTTTAGTTCGTTTGTGGCGCTGGGAGGGACTCGAAAGACGGAGTACACGTAGCGAAGCGAAGTCCGATTTCAGCAGAAATCGGGTGCGAGTCGGGATCGCGGAAATTTTCGAACGTCGGTGAGAAAATTATCTGTGACCGAGCTCCCGGCGCACAATAAAAAATATCAAATCGCGAAAGCAGTTTTATTTTTTATTTATTGAATATTTTTTCCAGTATGCTATAACTAAAAAAGAATTTGTACATTAAATATAAAAAATGAAAGGAGAATGTATGGAAAAATTAAGAGTCGGAATTATTGGAGCAACGGGAATGGTTGGGCAAAGATTTATCAAAGGTCTTGAAAATCATCCATGGTTTGAAATCACAGTTCTTGCCGCAAGTGAAAGATCTGCAGGTTTTATTTATCGGAGGTTGATGAAAAAAAGATGGGTTATGAATACCCCCATTCCCAAAAAAGTTGTAAAGATAAAAGTCAAAAATGCTTCAAACATTGCAGAAATTGCCAAGGAAGTCGATTTTATTTTTTGCGCGGTTGATATGGAAAAAGACAAAATACGAGAACTTGAAGATGCTTATGCAAAGGCAGAAATTCCAGTAGTTTCAAACAATTCCGCGCACAGATGGACTCTGGATGTGCCCATGATTCTTCCTGAAATAAACGATGCTCATTTAAAGATCATTGATGTTCAGAAAAAAAGACTTGGAACAAAAAGAGGTTTTGTCGTGGTAAAGCCGAATTGTTCCATTCAAAGCTATGTTCCTTTGATAAGTCCTTTGATGAAATTTCAGCCGATAAAAATAACTGTTTGCACTCATCAGGCTATTTCTGGTGCTGGGAAAACTTTTGAGTCTTGGCCAGAGATGCTGGATAGTGTTATTCCATATATTGGCGGAGAAGAAGAAAAAAGTGAGAAGGAGCCACTTAAAATATGGGGTTCGATTGTCAACAATGAAATTGTACTCGCGTCGAAACCTTTGATCAGTGCCCAGTGTTTTAGGGTGCCGGTATCTGATGGTCACATGGCCGCTATCTGCGTTTCCTTTCCATTTGCAGAGAAACCTTCCAAAGAAAAAATACTTGAACTTTGGAAAAATTTTAAAGGAAAACCACAGATATTAAATCTTCCAAGCGCGCCAAAACAGTTCATCAAATACTTTGAAGAGGAAAATAGACCGCAGACAAATCTTGACCGCGATATTGAAAATGGTATGGGAATCACGGCCGGGCGTTTGAGAGATGACAATATTTTTGATTACAAGTTTGTAGGTCTTTCTCACAACACAATAAGAGGCGCTGCAGGTGGAGCGATTCTTATTGCCGAGTTGTTAGTGGCGGAGGGTTATATTTCAAAAAAGTAGATTTATAAGGAGTGTGTCTCTGCCCAGACACACTCCTTTTTGTTTTTATATTTTTTGTTATCATGGAATTGATGAATAAAAATTTGCGTAAAGGATTGAGGACATGGATTAAAATAGATAAAAAAGCGATAGCTTACAATTATCATATTTTTCATGGTTTAATTTCCCCAAAATGCAAAATATTCTCAGTAGTAAAATCAAATGCGTATGGACATAACCTAGTTGAATTCGCACAAGAACAAGAAAAGCTCGGAGCCGATTTTCTAGGTGTAGATTCGGTAGTTGAAGCCATTACATTAAGAAAAGAGGGAATTAAGATTCCAATTCTTGTTTTAGGTTACACTTTACCGGAAATGATAAAGGATGCTTCCAGAAGAAATATTAGCATCACAGTTTCTAATTTCGAGTCTTTTTCTGCGGTAATAAAAACTGACAAAAAGGTAAAAATTCATATAAAGGTTGATACGGGAATGAATAGACATGGTTTTTTGGAAAAGGATATATCAAAGGTTTTAAAAATACTCAAGAATAATAACCCCAGTCAAATAAAAAGCCGATTTGACGGAGCAGGAAATATTGTTGTTGAGGGTCTTTATACACATTTTTCAATGGCGAAGGACCCAAACTCAAGAACTTATACCAATTCTCAAATAGAAAAGTTTAATAAATGGCACGATGCATTTTTAAAAGTCGGATACAGACCGATTTGTCATACTTCTGCAACTTCAGGAGCCTTACTTTATAAAAAAGCGCAATATAACATGATCAGAGTCGGAATTGGTTTATATGGTATTTGGCCATCAAAGGAAGCAAAAAAATATTTTGATAAAAAAATAAAACTTGAACCGGTATTGTCATGGAAAACAATAGTTGTTGAAATTAAAAAAATACCAAAAGGTTCAAAAGTTGGATATGATGGAACTTGTGTTGTTAAAAGAAATTCTATGATTGCAGTTTTACCGATTGGCTATTGGCATGGATATCCTCGTGCGCTTTCAAACATTGGACATGTTTTAATAAATGGTGAGAAAGCAAAAATTCTTGGTAGGATTTGCATGGATATTATTATGGTGGATATTACAGATATAAAAAATGTAAAAGTTGGAGATGAAGTAGTAATAATTGGCAAATCAAAAAACAATGAAATTACAGCAGATGAAATTTCCAAACTTTTAGATGGTTCAACGTACGAACTTTTGACTAGAATAAATCCTCTAATTAAAAGATTTTATATTTAAATTTTCCTTTATTTTTCTCATTTTTCTGATAGTATGTAGCCTATAATGAATATTAGAAATTTCAGTATAATTGCCCACATAGATCATGGAAAATCAACTCTAGCAGACAGAATGCTTGAGATCACAAATACTATAGAAAAGCGCAAAATGATGGACCAAGTTCTAGATAGTATGGAACTTGAAAGGGAACGCGGTATAACCATCAAAATGCAGCCTGTACGCATGAAATGGAGTGTAAATGGGGAAGAATACATAATGAACCTGATAGATACTCCTGGACATATAGACTTCTCTTATGAGGTTTCTAGGGCTTTGAAAGCAGTTGAGGGTTCTATTCTTTTGGTTGATGCAACTCAAGGCGTTCAAGCTCAAACTTTGACTACTTTAAATATGGCACGAGAATCAAATCTCGTAATAATTCCTGTTGTTAGCAAGATAGATTCTCCACTTGCTAGAACGGCTGAAGTAAAAGAAGAAATTGCAAAACTTTTGAATATTGATGAAAGTGAAATTTTAGAAGTATCAGGAAAAACAGGAGGAGGTGTTGCTGAACTTTTAAATGAAGTTATAAAAAGAATTCCTGCACCGCGTGGAGAAATGGGTGAAGAAAATTATGAATTAAAAATAGAAGAAAAATCTTTTAGAGCTTTGGTTTTTGATTTTAAATATTCCAATCATAGTGGGGTTACAGTTTTTGTAAGAGTTTTTAATGGAGAAGCAAAAAGAAATACATCGCTTATGTTTAAAGTTTCTGGACAATCGTTTACAGCAACAGAGGTTGGTATTTTTTCTCCATCCGAATTAGCAACTGATACTTTATCTGCAGGAGAAATTGGTTATATTGTCACAGGAATAAAAGAATCAAACATAGCTTCTGTGGGAGATACTATTTCTCATACAAAAGATACACAACCACCCTTGCATGGATATTTTAGACCATCACCTGTTGTTTGGGCATCTATTTATCCTGAAGGAGCTGATGATTTTGCTATGCTTAAGCTCGCTTTAGGAAAACTTAGACTTTCAGATTCGTCTTTTACATATGATGAAGAAACTTCTGGAACTTTGGGCAGAGGATTTAGATGCGGATTTCTCGGAATGCTTCATTTGGAAATTATTGTTGAAAGATTAAAAAGGGAATTTTCTTTACAACTCATTGTTACAACCCCGAGTGTGAATTACGAAGTAACTTTTAATAATGGAAAGAAAGAAATGATTTTTTCACCTTCACTTTTTCCTGAGGATTATATGGTAGCGAAAATAATGGAACCGTGGGTAAGGGTTAGAATTATTACCCCAGGACAATATATTGGAGCAATAATGCAACAACTTTACGAGCATGAAGCCGTAATAGGAGATTCTGAAAGTTTTGGAGATAACAGAACTTCTCTAACTTTAGAGATGCCACTTCGAGAGCTTATGAGAAATTTTTTTAATGAATTAAAGAGTATAACTTCAGGCTATGCATCAATTTCATATGAGGCAATGCCTATGAAGGAAGCTGATGTTGTAAAAATGGATGTTTTGGTTGCCGATGAACCAGTTGCTGCTTTTTGTAAAATAGTCGCAAGAAGAAGAATGCAGGAAGAAGCTGATCAAACAGTTGATAAGCTTCACGGGGCTATAGAAAGAACAATGTTTAATTTTAAAATTCAAGCAAAAGCCACAGGAAGAATTCTTGCTTCTAGGTCTGTTTCGGGAATGAAAAAAGATGTTACTGACTATTTATATGGAGGTGATATTACGAGAAAAATGAAACTTAGAGAAGCACAGAAGAAAGGTAAAAAGAGAATGAAAGAAAGAGGAAAAGTAAATATTACTCAGGATGTATTTTTGAAGATGATGAAATCGGAGTAGTAGGAGGTAGTTTGTAGCTTATTCGCTTTTTAGGAAATACAAAGAGGGGTTTCGCTTTGCGAAACCCCTCTTTTGTTGAATTTGTCTAAGAAGCTAAAAAGCTACTTCCTACAAGCTAACTTACTTCCAAAGTGAGGGTGAGAAAGCCATAATCATACTTACTATTAGCAAGAAACCTACTACAGCCCAAGTATACTTTATTACTTTTTTTGTTCTTTTATCAAAAAGCATTGTTATTATTTATTTATTTTTATAAAATGGTATATACTAACTATACACCAAAATGATAGATTTTCAACAAAAGAGACAATTTAAAAAAATCATTTATTCTAAAATTACCTTGCTAATTTTATTAATCACAATAATTATTGTTGGTAGAGGCACTTATAATATTTATGAAAAGTCTAGATTAAGTGTAAATAATTTTGCTGCCGTAGAAAGTGATTATAAAAGTTTGAAAGCCAGAAAAGATATGTTAGAGTCCGAGATAAATAGATTAAAAACTGACAATGGCATAGAAGAAGAAATAAGAAGTAAATTTAATGTAGCAAAACCGGGAGAGACTGTGGTAACTATTATTAATAGTAGTAACACTCCTACAAATACAGAAAACTCAACTAAAGGTTTTTGGTCAAATTTTTGGAGTTTTTTTTCCACCAAAGGCGGATCCGCCTCGGGCGGAAAATAATAATTGCGAGTGTAATTTATCCCTACACCTATCTTACCATCGCGTTTGATTTTGCTAATTTTGATTAAAATAATAATTTCAAATATTTTACATTTTGTCATAATTATTTTTGTAATAAAAAACACAGAGCAAAAATGGTAAGATAGGTGTGGGGATTTAGTGGTACCCCAGTCAAATAAAATACAATTTGACGGGGCAGGGAATACTCCCAATAATGCGAGTGTAGTATAGTGGTAGTACGTGTGCTTCCCAAGCATATGGCGTGAGTTCGATTCTCACCACTCGCACATGATAAAATTGTATTGCTTTTTAAAACTCGTGATATATAATAAAATAAGTTTAAAATTAAAAGAGTAAAATTAAAAAACAAAAAATGAAAAAAGTAGTAATGTATTCAACACCATCCTGCCATTATTGCAATTTAGCAAAAGATTTTTTTGATGATCATAATATTTCTTGTGAAGTATTTAATGTACAGAATGATTTAGAAAAAAGAAAAGAAATGGTAGAAAAAAGCGGACAAATGGGGGTGCCAATAATATTTGTGGATGATGTAATAGTCAAAGGTTTTGACGAAGAAAAATTGAGAGAATTATTGGGTATAAAATAACAAAAAACATTCGCCATCTGGCGAACGTTTTTTGTTATTATGTTTTTTCATGTTATATTCTTTCCAGACGCCCTTGTAGTTCAATGGATAGAACAGTCCCGTCCTAAGGGATAGATGTCGGTTCGATTCCGGCCGAGGGCACAACAAAAAAAGCTTAATAGCTTTTTTTGTTGTGCTTCGAACAAGCAAACTGCTTTGCTTGCGTGCCGGAATCGAACAGCGGAACTATGTTTTGTTAGTAGACAAAACTAGTGAGCTGGTGCCCAGACAAAGCTGAGTGTCGATGAGGCTTTAGTTGAGGGAGATAAATGTATTCATGGTCCGGCCAAGAGCACAATTTTGTGATATAATGTTATCATGAATCCAAACGAAAAAGAGTTATTAGAAAAAACATACGAATTATCCAAAGAGAATAATCATATTCTCAAAGGTATTAGAAGAGCAAGCCGATGGTCAACAATTTATAGAATTTTTTATTGGTTATTGATTATTGGAGTATCTGTTGGATCTTATATTTATATACAACCATATATTGACTCTATATTAACGGCATATAAAAATATACAAGGTGAACTAAGCAATGTTAAATCGGTTGTAGATAAAGTGTCCAATACAATTAAATAAAATTTAAGCTAGAATTTTTCTCTCAAATAGTGTAATATCTGCTTATGCGGACTAGGTGTGAAATTACGCGAACTAGACGCAGAGAATTTCATTTTTACTTTTTACACTTTTATTTTTGATTTTCTATATGCCAAGGTAGCTCAGTTGGTAGAGCATGTCCCTGAAGAGGACGTGGTCGCCGGTTCAAGTCCGGCCCTTGGCACAAAAATAATAAGCGTCTTAAACGCTTATTATTTTTGTGCCAAGGGATAAAATGCGTAGCATTTTAAGGACTTGAACAGCGGAGCCATATCTCGCAAGCTTGCGGGACGAATGAGCTGGTGCCCAGACAAAGCTGAGTGTCGACGAAGTTTTAGTCGCGGGAAAGATTCCGGCCCTCTGTAATAAAAAAACTTAGTGATTTGTGATAATTATGGCCCTTAGTATAAGCACAATTCTGCTTTTATATTTGATTTATCTAAAAAAATATACTAAACTTCACCACAGAGTTCTAAATAAGCATTTAGAATAAAAATAAAATTTTTCTTTGAAAAAGGAGCAGTATAATGAAAATTTTGCTTATTGAAGATGATGAAATGATCTTGGATTTGTACAAGGAACGGTTTTACAGAAGCGTCGGAGGTAAGATTATTCTTTTGATTGCGACCTCAATTATTGAGGCACGCGAGTTATTTGAAGTCAATAAAGACATAAAAATTATTATCTTTGACGGATGCATTAAGGGTCCTGGAAAACATCCGAACACCTTAAGTCTTGTGGATGATTTTAGAAGAACTTTTAACGGCCATATGATTTCAGTTTCAAATCGGCAAGATTATCGGAGCATGCTCTTTAATGCTGGTTGCGACTATCAATGCAACAAAGAAGATGTATGTGATTTAATTGTTAAATTTTTGTATTCTGAATAGGATAGAATCCTAAACAAAAACCCCAAACTTATGTTTGGGGTTTTATTTTTAACAGAGATCGATTTGGGAAGAAGTAATCTTCTGAGCCAAAGCGAGTTGTGTTCTGAGGTTCGCGGTGGCGAACTCCTATACCGTAAAGAAAACCTGGTGTTAAAAAATCGCTGAAAAGCGATTTTTTAACTTTTTTTATACACTTTTTATTTTTAATTTAGCCTGTCTGTGTTTATCTATCTTAGGCATTCTTATTATAAGCAAGCCATTTTTATTTATTGCCTCGGATTCATCCACGTCAATTTCTTGGGGGAGTATGATAGTTCTAGAAAATGATCCCCAGTACAATTCTTTATGAAAATAATCATTACCTGCAGTGTCATTGGATTCTTCTCTTTTACCTTTTATAACCACCATATCTCTGGTGATAGACACATCTAAATCTTCTTGTTTTACACCCGCTATCATGGTTTTTACCACTATCTCATTAGGAGTCTGATACATATCTATAGCTAGTTGACCCTCAGTTTCTTCCTCAGTTCCTTCAAGTTCATCCTCAACTTGATCTTCAGATTCTAGATCATTATTTTCATCATCAACCCTTACTATTCCTGTGAGTTTTTCAAAAAAAGATTTTTTTTTCATTCTGTATAAAATTTTAATTACTTTATAATTTCGACCCTAGTAGTAGAGTCTTGACTACTCGACTCACTACGGGGCATGCTTCTTAATTAAATATAATGATTTTTGACTTAGCTTATTATACAACACATATTAAATTTTGCACGAGAGCAAACTTTTGTCTTGTTGAAGTATTTTGAATAAATATTATTTTTGTATGTGAATTAACTAATTTTTTCTCGTCTAATTTTCTTAATTTTCTCAAATGCTAGCAATATTATTATAACAATAATCCAAATAAGTTCTAGCGCTAAGGTAGACGCTCCCTGATCTCCAATCATAAGGAAATTAAAGGCACCATGTATAATGACAGAACAACCTATACCTAAAATGACAAAAAGGAGTTTTTTGATTTTGCTATCAAAGAAGTGGAAACTTATAAACATCGCTATGGTTGCGGATGAAATAGTATGTAGTAGGGTCGCTCCAATAAATCTCATATTTCCTGTAAAAATAGTTGAAATAATGTCGTTATTATCAAAAGGATTAATCAAAAATAGCATATTCTCTACAGCAGCAAAACCTAGAGCTGTTGTTATCATATATATCATTGGATCCAAAGGTTCATCATTAACTTTTGATCTCAAAACAAGTATGTATGCCATTATAAATTTAGAAAGTTCTTCTATAAGAGGGGCAAATATCATAACAAGTAAAACTTTATCTATTGTAATATTTGTTTGATTGGCTATTTTTTCGAACAAAGGTAGTATGTTATTAAAAATACTCGATGCAAATAAGTTTTTTAAACCTAATCCAAAAAGATATTTTTCTAGAAATAGCGAAATAAATACAGCTGTCATACCTCCGATAAAAGCAAGAGCGAGCATACTTTTAGGTTCAGGGTTTTTGTTATCTTCGGTTGTCCAAAAAAATAACCATATTAAAACAGGTATGATACCACCTATAAATGCAAAGAATATTGTAACTAATGAGTGAGGATCAAGGTTCACTGTTAATTTTAATTATATTGGCCATTTTTCTATCATAAGCATAGCCTTGTCTTCATTATTTATTGATTGCCAAATTTCTTCTGTCAGGAAAGGCATAAATGGATGAAGTATTTTTAAAATATCCCTTAATGTTCCAAGTAAAAATTGTTTTCTTGAATTTTTAGATTCCTCGTTTCCTTCATTAGATATTTTTTTGCTGTCCTCAATAATAATATCGGCAAGCGTGTGCCAAGTATAGTGATATATTTTTTCTCCAGCCATATAGAATCTGAATTCTTCAATATCTTTTGTTATATCGGAAATGAAATTATTCCTTTCTTCTATAAGTTTTTTATCTGCATCTGTAAAATTATTAAAATTAGAATCATGTTTTGTATCTTTTGTTGATTCTAAAATAAATCTTGTGATATTCCAAACTTTATTTGCAAAGTTTTTGTATCCTTTTATTTTATCTTCGGCAATTTTACTGTCTGTACCAGGTGCATTACCAATAACAAGCGCCATTCTGCCAGCATCTGCACCAAATTTTTTGGCTATTTCAAGTGGATCTATACCATTGCCCAAAGACTTTGACATTTTTCTGCCTTTTGCATCGCGAACTGTTCCATGAAGATATACAGTTTTAAATGGGATAGTCCCAAGAACATAACCTGTCATCATTATCATTCTAGCGACCCAAAAGAAAAGTATTTCATATCCAGTTTCTAGAATGTCGGTTGGATGGTAAAAGGATAAGTCTTTAGTCTTTTCTGGCCATCCTAGCGTTGAAAATGTCCATAAGGAGGCGGAAAACCATGTATCAAGCGTATCTTCATCTTGAGTCCAACTGTCACCCTTAGGGGCTTCTATACCGCTGTATATTTCTTTGCCTTTATACCAAACGGGAATTCTATGACCATACCAAATTTGTCTTGAAATACACCAATCATTTAGATTTTCTATCCAATGGAAATAAGTTTTATTGAAATAATCTGGAAGAATATTTATCTGGTTTTTTTCTACAGCATTTCTCATTATTTCTTTCAGGGTAATTTCTTGGCCATTTTCAATACCATTTATTTCCGAGTGTTCAATTTTAAAAGGTTTATTTACGGCGACAAACCATTGAAGTTTTGGTAACGGTTCGATTATTCCACCAGTTCTTTCCGCTGTAGAAACATTTTGTTTAATATCCTCTTCTTTTTCCATAAGCTTTTCTGATTTTAGCCATTCAACTATCACTTCTCTTGCTTCAACAACTTTTTTACCCATAATTCTTTCATCACCAACCATCATTCTGGCTTTTTCATCTATCACTTGGATAATCGGTAAATTATTTTTTTGTCCAATTTCCCAGTCAATCATAGAGTGAGCCGGTGTGACTCCGAGTGCTCCTGTACCAAATTCTTTTTCTACAGATTTATCAGCAATAATTTTTATATGAATTTTTACACCACAAAACACAGCATCATATTCTTTTCCGATATATTTCTGATAGCGAGTATCTTCCGGATGAACAGCAACAGCCGTATCACCAACTTTAGTTTCAGGTCGTGTGGTTGATATTGAAATAGGAAAGTCTTTTGAGTATTTAAAAGTGTAAAATTTGGCGGGTCTTTCTTCATAAACTATTTCATCGTCTGAAATTGTTGTTTGACCTTTTGGATCCCAATTTACTATTCGGTAACCTCGATAAATAAGTCCATCATCATACATTTTTTTAAAAACTGTGCGAACGGCAAAATTTCTTTTTTCATCAAGAGTAAAAGCTTCACGAGACCAATCACAAGAAGCTCCAAAGGTGCGGAGTTGGGAAGTGATGGTGTCATGACTTTGTTTTGCAAAGGAGTCTATTCTTTTCAAAAGTTCTTCTCTTCCTAAATCATACCTAGATTTGTCCTCTTTTTTCTTTATATCTTTTTCTACTACGGATTGAGTGGCAATAGCGGCATGGTCTGTACCCGGAAGCCAAAGAGTTTTTTTCCCACGCATTCTTTGAAATCTGATCATTATGTCTTCTATAGTTATCATAAGTGCATGTCCCATATGAAGTACACCGGTGACATTTGGAGGTGGCATCATTATTGAATATTTTTCTTTATGTCTAGGAGGAAGATTATCCGGGTTAAAAAGCCCTGAATTTTCCCACATTTTATATATTTTAGGTTCTGTCTCCTGGGGATTGTATGGTTTTAGGAATTTGCTTGCCATGTGTGAATTTTCACTTTGTTCTGATTTAAGCATGGTATATTTTAATTGAATATAATAAAAAAATTAAACTTTAAGCTATTCCACAAAATTCTTTACGTGATCTTGCATTAGATGTTCATAATAACAAAAAACCCATATTTTTGGAAGTTTATAACGAAAGATTTCCTTTAGCTTTAAACTCAATTTCAGGTTTTTTACCTGCTTTTATATTTATATAACCCGCAAGAGCTATCATAAAAGCATTATCTGTAGATTCACTTATTTCTGGAACTAAAAATTCTATATTTAAATCTTCAGCGAGTTTTGCGAAGTCATTTCTGATTTTTTTGTTTGCACTAACCCCACCACCTATTATTATAGTTTGTGCGCCAAACTGTTCCACAGCTTCTTTAGTTTTTTTGACAATTACCTCTACAACTGCATCTTCAAATTCTCTGGCAATTTCTTGCTTAATTTGGTCTGTTAGGTTAGGAATTTTTTGTACCGTATAAAGTACTGCAGTTTTTATTCCTGAAAAAGAAAAGTCTAAATTATGCGAATGAATCATTGGGCGTGGAAGAGGGAATGGAGGAACTTTATTTGGAAATTCTTGTCTTTCTTTTTCAGCAAGTTTTGATATTTGTGGTCCACCGGGATATGGTAATCCGAGAATTCTTGCAGCTTTGTCAAAAGCTTCTCCTATAGCATCGTCCTTTGTGTTTCCAATTATTTCATATTTTAGATTTTCTTTTACAAGCACAAGCTGAGTATGCCCCCCACTTATCAAAAGTGCTATTGCAGGAAAATCTATATTTTTTATCTCATATTCTTTTTTTTCGTTGGCGAACTTTTCATTTTGATTTTTTATTTTTGATTTTAGGAGTGTTGCGACTACGATATGACCTTCCATATGATTTGTAGGAATTATCGGAATATTTAGTAATTTGCTCAAAGCTTTTGCAAAACATACTCCAACCCAAAGAGCTGGCTCAAGTCCTGGACCATTCGTAACTGCAATGGCGTCTATTTTTTTTATCCATTTTGAGGATTTGATTATTTCTGCCCATTCGATAAATTGTTCATATAGACCAGGTTCTCTAATCAAAATTTGCTTAATATTTTGTATTTTATGTTCTGATATTTTTGTTTCTTCACCTCCATTTATTTGGATAATTTTTGATTCCTCTAAACATTTTTCAAGTAGGGGAGTTAAATTTTTTGCATGCTCTCTTTTTGCTATCATCGGAAATACTCCGCCATATTGAGCATGTAATATTACTTGTGAATATAGTTGATTTCCGAGGATTTTGATTTTAGGAAAAGTCGAATTATCATCTGTTTCAATAATACAGACAGCTGTTTCATCACAAGAAGTTTCTATTCCTAAAATAATCATAAATATAAAAGTGAACCAATTCGAGATAGAACCTATTAGTATATTGCAGGGAGAGGTTATTTCTCTTGTTTTTACTATATCATAACGGCCCTTCTCGTGCGATAATCTTTTTAATTATTTTCCCTAAATTTATAAAATCAATTTTATTATAGAAATTAACTAAACAAACTTGCCAATATATATATTCCCACTGCATTAGCAATCACACCAATTATAAAAAGATATTTAGCTGAAATATACTTACCCCTTTCAATTAAAATAACACCAAGTTCATCGGGTAAAGGTGAAGCAATGGTTATTATTCCAGCCATGTTTAAAAATATTTTTGAGGTTATAAAAGGTATCTTATTACAAATGAAAACAAACCATTTTTCTTTTGAAAAATCATCTAGTTCATTTGAAAATCGAAACTTTTCAAGGAATTTTAAAATAGATACATCGGCTATACCACCGCCGATACCACCAATTATACTTAAAATTAAAGGGCTATATGATTTAGCCAAAATTATAAAAGATCCAGTTCCAATACTGGCTGTAAAAGAATATGTGTACATTCCTCCAGAAATAAATATACCCAATAAGGTTAATTGTGAAAGTAGATATTCTATATAAGATTGTCCAAAAGAAAAGACAAAGAATACTACTGTATATGTAATAAATAAAATCGTTATTTTTGGATATTTTTTAATATAGTTCATGATTATTATTAAACTACTCCTTTTTAGCACAATCTGTATCAGATCTATTTTTTAACCAAAAAAAGTTTAGAATTCCATCTACCATTAAGTGAAAAGAAAAGCCTGCCATACCAAAAAGGGGCAACATTAGTTTCTTAAGCATATCATCAGGCCAAAATAATAATGAGATAATGAAAAGAAAAACTCCCCAAACGACAATCGAAGAGAGGTTATGAAATGGTTTTTGTTTTTCAGTATAAAGTGGATTTGCCCTACCTTTCATAACATAAAATAAAAATACTGGGGTAAGACAAAGTAAAAAATACAGTTCATACCATAAACTTTCCCTTTCATGATTTTCTGGTCTATTTACTAAAACATCAGCGTCTGGTAAAAAATTACTATAAAAAAAGACAAGGAGAGAAAGAAAAAGTGAACCGAGTATGTGGTTGTGAAAAACAATACCCAATATTAGGTACAAGGCTATAAGCGGAAGAAGAAAACTCTTCCAAGCCCAAACAAGCAAAGAATAGTGTTCTTTTATTTCATCTCCAACTTTATGAAAATGAGCGTGTGGAGGAATCTTATTTGAAATTACAGCATCCCAATATTCTTTTAATCTTTCCTTTGTATTCATCATAATACGAAATCCAATTATCTAGGAAAAATAGAAAGAAGTCAATGAAAATTATTGAATAATTTTATGTATTAATCGATTAAATTGATTAAAGAATATTACGAAAATACTAGCAATTATTACATTAAAAATAAGATGTGCTAAGGCAACTTGCCAAGCTATATTGATTGGTAATGCTTTTATAAATTGTGAAAAAATATGTACAAAAGGTAAGAATATCAAAACACCTATAAAGTTAAACAGGAAATGAGCTAAGGCGACTCTTTTACCCCGTTTACCAGTTACTAAGGAGGCCAGTATTGCTGTAGTTGTTGTTCCAATGTTTGTACCTAATATTATTCCAAATGCCTGATCAAGGTTTAGAATTCCCTGGCTAGCTAAGATAATGATTATTCCTGTTGTTATTGAGCTTGATTGTAATACTGTTGAAACTACAAAACCAGCAAAAATTGCAAAAAATAGATTTGATGTATGACTGATTATAGATAAAAGAAAACCATTTTCAATAAAACTACTTGTCATAACAGAAATGATAAATAAGCATGAGAATATTAAACCAAAATAAAATATAGGTTTTCCTAGATGTTGGTATTTATGTTTAATTTTCATTAAAAGAAAACCAATAATAAGAATGAATGGTGCAATATTTAATAAATTTAGTGCAACCAGTTGAGATGTAATGGTTGTACCAATATTAGCTCCAATAATAACTCCGAGACTATTTGTAAAAGGGAAAATTCCAGATTCAACAAGGGAAACAAGAAGAACGCTCACAGCTGTGCTCGATTGCAATATTGAAGTTATAATTGTTCCAACTAAAACACCTTTAATTGGAGTGTCGGTGGATTTTTCTATTAATGATTTAAATTTTTCTCCAATTAATGATTGAATTTGCCCGCCAAATTTTTTAATGGCAAAAAGAAATACAATTACGACAGCAATTATCGAATATATTGTTGTAAATAAAATCGAATTCATATATAGATTATATCATAATATAAGATGTTATTGATTATATTATTAATTAAATCATTTTATTCTTTTTTATAAAAATAAACTTTCCAATCTCCATCATTGCAAAACAGAAAAAACCAACTAAAAATACAGCGAGTATCCAAATTAAAGGAAGAGAGGTCGTATCTAATAGTTTTTGTAGTATTGGATTATAGATGGCGAGAAACATCAAAAATATTCCGATAACTGAACTGAAGTTTGTGAATTTATTAGAAAATGGATTATATTCCCAAATATTTTTATCCAAGCTTCTGACAGAGAATATCAATAGCAAGGTATAAATTCCAAAAGATGCAAAGACAAATGTTTTAACTAAATTTTCATTGAATCCAAACCTTAACAAAAAATAATGAAGGGTAAATAAAAAGACACTTGTAAGAATTCCTACTCCCCATATAAGGAATTTGACCTCATTGTCAAATATTGATTTTCTACTAATTTTTTTTCTAATAACCATTTCTTTTGTTTTTTCATCTTCATAAGAAAGAGATATTGCTGGAAAACTGTCAGCAATAAAATTTACCCAAAGTATTTGCAAAGCAGTAAAAGGAAGGGGTATATTTAAAACTATAGCTCCACCAACGAGAAGAATCTCATCGAAAAGAGATAATAAACAAAATACCAAGACTTTTCTTATATTCTGAAGGATTCTTCTTCCTTCATCTATTGCAGAAACTATAGTATGAAAACTGTCATCTAAAAGAACAAGGTCGGATGATTCTCGTGCCACTTCAGAGCCAGATCCAGTAGCTATTCCAACATCTGCTTGTTTTAATGCGGGAGCATCGTTTACACCATCACCTGTCATTGCGACAATATAACCAGCATTTTGAAATATTTTTGTGATTCTAACTTTTGATTGAGGATTGATTCTGGAAAATATTTTTACTTCGGATAATCTAGAAAGTAACTCTTCATCATCCATCAAATCAAGCTCATGCTGTTCAATAACTGATTTTTTATCTACAATCATTCCAATTTCTCGAGCCACAGAGATTGCAGTACCAGTATGATCACCAGTTATGATAACTGTTTTTATTCCATCATTTTCTATTGCCTTAATAACTTGACCAACATCTTTTCTAATAGGATCTTTCAATAAAATATTGCCTAAATATGAAAATCCGTCTATTTTATTAATATCTTTTAGATTCATATCCCTTTCAGACAAAGCTACAGAGATTATTCGATATCCTTCCAAAGCATTTTTGTGAACCCCTTGTAATATATCTGTTTTTTCTTTTTCTGAAATATCCCTTTTATCATTCCAATAGAAAGAATGGGATATTTTCAATACAACTTCAGGCGCGCCAATTATGAGAGTAACTTCATTTTCCCCATCCTTTATTTTTACTGCAGAAAATTTGTTTTGGGAGTTAAAAGGTAATCTATCTAAAATAGATATATTTTTTCTTAATTCAAATTCATTTAATCCAAAATCTTTTCCCGCACCCCTAATTAAAGCTGAATCCAATGCTTTTCCAATTACTTCCCATTCACTTATTGGTGCGTTTGGATTTTCAATATGGGCATCCGTACAAAGTATCGCAGATTTTAAAATCATCTTTTGATAATCCAATAAATTAGTTTGATTTTCCACAAATGGAGCTTCTACACGAACTAAATTCATTTTAGCTTCTGTCAAAGTACCTGTTTTGTCAGTTAGAATGATAGAAGTATCACCAAGAGTTTCTGCAGAAAGTAATCTTTTAACAACACCTTTTCTTTTGGCTAGTCTCTCTACACCAACAGCTAAAATTACAGTTATGGCTATAGTAAGACCTTCAGGAACGGCAGCGACGGCAATTGCAATCGACATCGTAAACATTTCCAAAAAGGAATACTTATAAATTAACCCCAAAGCGAAGATCATTGAGGAAAGCAATAGTATTACAATCGTAAGTTTGTTAGCGAAAGAATTTATAGTTTTTTGTAATGGGGTAAATTCATCTTTTATACTAGTTATAAGGGTTGCTATTGCACCAAGCTCTGTATTTCCACCCGTAGAGACTACGACGGCAGAACCAACTCCTTCAACAACCAGTGTTCCAGAAAACACCATAGATTTTCTATCACCTAGTACAGCCTTTAATTCGACAACCCCTGAACTTTTTTCTTCAGGAAGGGATTCGCCTGTTAGTATGGCTTCATCAATAATGAGATTGTTTGAGTGAATAATTCTTCCATCTGCAGGAATATTATCTCCGCTAGAAAAATTTATTATGTCTCCCGGAACTAATTCTTCAATGGTTATTTCTTTTATTTGTCCGTTTCTTATTACTCTTGTTTTTTTCTCCAAATAATTTGCTAAACTACTTAAAGCTTTTTCCGCTTTGTTTTCCTGATAGAAACCAAGAGCTGTATTAATAATAACAGCTATGAATATAAAAATAGCGTCATTTAAATCTCCTAAAAATAAAGTTATTATCCCAGCAATTACCAGAATATAAATTAAAGGACTTTTAAATTGATTTAATAATATTTTAAGTTTTACAAAACGTTTTTTAGAAATAATTTTATTTTCCCCAAAAATTTTTTTTCTTTTTATGACATCTGATTCTGTAATACCTAAATGAGAAGACCTTAAAAGTGCAATAGAGTCATTAGCTGATATCGCCCAAAATGGTTCTTTTATTAAATTTTTATCCAATATTGTCATATATTAAAAAGATCATTAAAAATTTTTGTAAATTATTTATAATCTTTGAATTACGGAACACTCTAAAGACAAAACAAAAAAACGAGTTTCGAAATTCAAAGTTTAAAAAATACTCATCCAACAGTCCTAATTTCAAATTATTTTTTCTTCCAAAATTTAAATTTATCAAAAAACAACACCCTTATATTTGATAATTCTAGACCAATAATAATTACCACACAGGCACCTGGAGTAAAAGGAGTAATTAATAAAACAAAACCAACTAAAATCAAAATAATACCCAAAATTTTTTTAACTTTTGGTTTATTGCTAATATATTCTTTAATAGATTTTAAAATATTCACTTATTAATTTTATCATATAACCAAATATTTACCTAATATTTATTTAACTTTTTGTGAGATCTAGTGATTGAAGCTCTTCAGTTTGAATTGGCAAGGTTGAACCTTGCCATAGAGACGCAAGCAAAGCAATTTGCTTGCTTGGAGTCACACAATAAAAATCGCGCTAGAATGCGCTATTTTTTGTCGTGTGACCCCACGGAGAATCGAACTCCGATTACAGCCTTGAAAAGGCCGTGTCCTAACCGTTAGACGATGGGGCCAAAATAGTTATAAAATTCAAAAATTTGAAAATTATAAAGTATTAAGAAAATTAAATCCAAATACAGGAAGTAATATAACATTTTTTGAGAAAAAGGCAAAAAATGTTATTGTTATTTTATGGAAGAGTGGCTGAGCGGTTGAAGGCGCCGCACTCGAAACGCGGTAGGGGCGAAAGTCCCTCGTGGGTTCAAATCCCACCTCTTCCGC
>JBDRJU010000018.1:0-2278 GCA_043814645.1 bacterium
TTTGGAAAAATTTCTGGACTGAAAATGAGTAAAGGTTTCAGAAGTAAAATTACGATGTCAGAAGCAAGGATTCTCGATGAATCTGGAACAATAAAAGCTGTGTGGTTTCATCAGCCATATATAGCAAAAATGATTCATGAAAATGCATACGTTCGAGCAGATGGTAAAGTTTCAGAACGTCGCGGTGAATTATATTTATCAAATCCAAAAATAGAGACTATTGCCAAACTTCCCATTGGAGTTGGCGATTCTTTGTTTGGCCTGCCCGGCCAGGACGAAGAAAAAGAGGTCCATTCACTCTATCCTGTGTATCCTGAAAGTAAAGGAATTACTTCAAATTGGATTTATCATAAAATACAAAAGATATTCGCTTCAGGACTTTTAGAAACTTTGAAAGATCCTGTGCCAGAATATATTTTAAATACTTATAATCTTCCCTCTTTAAAAACTGCTTTGGTTTGGATTCATACTCCACAAAAACAAGATCATGCACTTTCCGCAAGAAAACGTTTTGCTTTTGAAGAAGTATTTTTTATTCAATTGCAAAAGAAGAGAGAAAAAATACTTTGGAATAAAAATCCATCCTATGTAATAGAAAAAACTGCAAAAGATATTGAGCAATTTGTAGAAAGATTTCCATTTGCTCCAACTGAAGCTCAAAAAATTGCTATAGATCAAATAATGCGAGATTTTAAAAGCGGACATGCAATGGCACGACTTCTTGAAGGAGATGTTGGTTCTGGGAAAACAGCCGTAGCCGCTGCAACAGCTTTTGCGATTATCACTTCAAAACCAAAAGGACAAACTTTTGGGAATCTTCAAGTCGCTTACATGGCACCGACCGAAATTTTAGCTAAACAACATTTTGAATCTTTCATAGAATACTTCACTTACTTAAAAATAAATGTGGGACTCATTACAGGAAAAGAATGCAGAAAATTCCCATCAAAGACAAATCCAAAACAATGGACAAAAATTTCAAAACCTCAGCTTTTAAAATGGGTTGCAAATGGTGAAATTCCTATTCTTATTGGTACTCATGCTCTTATACAAAAAAATGTAAAATTTAAACATCTGGCGTATTCAATTATTGATGAACAGCACAGATTTGGAACAGCACAAAGACAAAAAATAACTAGGAAACCCGCCCGACCGGACGACAACATTTCCGGTCGTTCGGGCGGGGAAGAAATTCATCCACACTTACTTTCAATGACCGCGACGCCAATACCAAGGACATTGGCACTTACTGCTTATGGAGATTTAGACCTCACACTTTTAGATCAAATGCCTCTCGGAAGAAAACCTATTATTACAGAAATCGTTCTTCCAAATGAACGCGAAAATACTTATGCAAAAATAAAAGAAAAACTTACAGAAGGCAGGCAAGTTTATGTAATTTGTCCGAGAATTGATGTGCCGGATCCCGAAAAAGAATCCGCTGTAATTGCAAAATCTGTAATAGAAGAAGCTGAAAGACTAAAAAGGGATATTTTTCAAAATTATGAAATAGGAATTCTTCACAGCAAAATGTTGCAAGGTGAAAAAGAAGATGTGATGAATGATTTTAAAGCAGGAAAAATACAAATCCTTGTTGCAACTTCTGTTGTGGAGGTTGGAGTAAATGTTCCAAATGCAACTGTGATAATTATTGAAGGAGCTGAAAGATTTGGTCTCGCACAGCTTCATCAACTTCGAGGACGTGTCATAAGAAGTAATCATCAGGCATATTGTTATGTTTTTGCAGAAACTAAAACTCCCGCCCGAATGAACGACAGTAATTTCAGTCGTTCGGGCGGGGAAAAAACTTTGCAAAGATTGAAAGCGTTTAAAAATTCTTCAAATGGTTTTGAACTTGCCGAATTTGATTTAAAACTTCGCGGTCCAGGAGAACTTTCTGGAAATAAACAATGGGGTATTTCAGATATTGGTATGGAAGCAATAAAAAATTTAAAAATGGTTGAGGCAGCTCGCACTGAAGCAGAATATCTATTATCACAAGACGAGACTCTTTCAAAGTATCCTCTTATAAACAAAAAACTTTCTCACAGAAAAACTGATGAAATACATTTTGAGTAATTGCTAAAAACAAATTTTTACGATAATATCTCTTGCATACGCCCGTAGCTCAGCTGGTTAGAGCACGAAGCTTATACCTTCGGGGTCCCTAGTTCGAATCTAGGCGGGCGTACATCGCAAGTAATTGAAAACCACCACTTTTCCAGGGTGGTTTTCTCTTGCGATGTACGAGACGGACTGAACGAAGTGAAGGAGTCGG
>JBDRJU010000019.1:0-9559 GCA_043814645.1 bacterium
CTTACCAAATGATCGTCGTTCATTTCTATAGTCATATATTGATATGATACAGATGATTCAACGTTTAGGGAGTCCAATTTGGGCTCCTTTTACGTTGGAATCGAATCCCATTTGGGTGTAATCTTGCGTTGGAGAAGACTGATACTGCCATAATAGGCAGTTTTTTGTTATACTATAATTTAGTTGAATTTTAATTTTATAACTTTCAACTTTATAACTTTATACTTATGAGCTGGGCACAAAGAAGAAAAGCAACATATATTATCTCTATACTATTTGTTTTAGTAATTATTTTAGCAATTGTTATGCTTTTTGCTTTCAATAAAATACCAACATGTTTTGATGGTAAGCAAAATCAAGGTGAAGCGGGAGTAGATTGTGGCGGACCTTGTAATATTTTGTGTCGTGCTCAATACAATAATCCAGTAGTTATCTGGGGTCCTAGATGGGCAAAAGTTTTTAGTAGTGGAATGTATAATTTTTTGACTTATGTTCAAAATCCAAATATTGGAGCAGGAGCTTATAATGTAAACTATATTTTGAAAGTTTATGATAAGCAAGATGTTTTGCTTTATCAAAAAACAGGGATTGCATATATTCCTCCAAATAACAATTTTGTTATTTTTGAAGATAACATAAGTTTAAATGACAAAATTCCAGCAAGGGCAAAATTTGAATTTACTGGAAATCCTGTTTGGCAAAAAATTGATAGTATGGAATCTAGTATTACTGCTATTTCTAAAAATTTAGTAAATGAAGAAACGAAACCAAAACTTTTAGTTACAATGGGTAATTCAACTTTAAAACCAATTGAAAACATAGAATCTGTTGCAATACTTTATGATGAAAATAGCAATGCTATAGCCTTTTCAAGAACAAAAATAGATTCTATTGATGCAGATGGTACGACAGATATAGTTTTTACTTGGCCAGAAAAATTTGATAAAAAAGTTGTAAGAATAGATGTGGTTTCAAAAGTTTTACCAGGTAGTGAATTTTGACATCGTTTTTTAAAATTATATTCTAACAGGCATATTCTTAACGTCTATGATAATCAACTTTTATAAACAATCTAGAGTAGATAAAAACATTTTTAATGTCAAAATCTACTACCTGGTTTTACCTAATTAAATATCATGTTATCTGCATCCAAACACCAAACCAATTCGGGAACTTTTTCTTTTTTTTCTAATATAAAAATAGATTGGGCAATGTTTTTTACTGTTCTTGCAATTACGATTTTAGGGCTTTTGACGATGTCTTCTTTTGTTAGCGATGATATATTTTTAGAAAAACAACTCATTTGGTTGGTTATATCTATCATCGTTTTTTTTATTTTGAGTTTTATTGATTATAGGTTTTTAAATAAAACTAGCATGGTTGTCACTATGTTTTTAATTTCTTTATTTTTTTTATTTGCTTTGTTTATACTGGGGCATACTGTAAAGGGGGCAGAAAGCTGGTTTACAATAGGGGGAATATCTTTTCAACCATCAGACCCAATCAAATTAGTGCTTATTATTTTACTTGCTAAATATTTTTCTAGAAGACATATTGAAATTGCAAACATTAGGCATATTTTAGTTTCCGGATTTTATGCCCTTTCTATTTTTACATTAGTTTTTTTCCAACCAGACTTTGGATCAGCCCTAATCATATTTCTTATCTGGTTTGGAATGATTTTAGTTTCAGGTATTTCAAAAACACATTTATTATTAGTATTTATTTTAGGGGCTTCAATTTTCTCTTTTTTGTGGGTTTATGGTCTTCGGGATTACCAAAAGAGTAGAATTATAAATTTTATACATCCTCTTTCTGATATTAAAGGTTCTGGATATAATGCTTATCAATCAACGATAGCTATAGGCTCAGGACAGGTTCTGGGAAAGGGAATCGGTTATGGCACTCAATCAAAATTAAAATTCTTACCAGAATATAAATCAGATTTTATTTTTTCTGCCTATGCAGAGGAGTGGGGTCTTGTTGGTGTGGGCATACTTTTTTCATTTTTTGGTTTTTTTATTTGGAGGATTATTTCAAATGCTTATTATGGAGCTACAAATTTTGAGATATTATTTGGATTGGGTTTAGCAACCTTATTTATTAGTCATTTTTTGGTAAATGTTGGAATGTCTTTGGGATTAATGCCTGTAACAGGAATCACATTTCCCTTTATGAGTTATGGAGGTACAAATTTATTATCTTCATTCGTTGGTTTGGGAATTCTTATGGGAATGAGAAGATATAGAAGATACGCTCACAAAGATACCGTCAAAAATGAATTTCTTGGATTATAAAACTAACTTGTAGGAGTTAGCTTCTTAGCTTTTTAGGTAAATAAAAAATAGAGCAACTTTTGATTACTCTGTCTTTTATTTATCTTTTCTAAAAAGCTACTGTTCTAATAAGCTACAACCTTGCTCTACGGTGTTATATCATAGCAGAGATCGGGGGTTGATGCTGTTCCTGATGAGCAATTATCTTTTGTCCCATCAATTCCATCTGGCACAGATAAATCTTTATCAATTTTTAAGACATGGTTGTCAGTCATTAAGAGAGATATAGCGAGTTGATATGATAAACAATTTGATGCGCATACTGCAGTGTTGATAATGTTTGTGCTTTGATATTTAATATTTGGATCTATATCTGATATGTATTTTGGTACAAGTGCGGTCTTTAGTGCTGTAGCATTTCCTGCAGGATAAGCCCCATTTCCGCCGGCAGTATCATTAAAATAAATATTCAAGGCGCTTCTCACTTCTGAGAGTACGCTTATTTTTCCTGCATCAATGCCCCTACTTCTTGCATTTCCCAAAAAAGATACACTTATTCCAACCAATAAACCTATTATTCCGATAACTATTATTAATTCTATTAATGTAAAACCTTGTTTTGTTTTTATGCTCATAATTAAATATTTATTATTTGAATCGAATTGTTAGTTAATAAAATTACTTCAAAATAATTATACCATATCTTTATATAGAGTAAAAGTTTTTCCCAACATTTTTTTTTGATTAAAATTCCTTGATATTTTTTCTTTCAAACTATTTCCAAAAGATGTTGCATTTCTTGGGTTTTTTATCAAATATTCAATCGAATTTTTTATTTCCTCCGAAATTTTTGGAGATATAAGAATTCCCGTTTTGCCATTTTCGATGATTTCAGGAATTCCTCCGACATTACTTGCTATTACAGGGAGTGCTGCATATCCCGCTTCCAATAGTGCATATGGCAAGGCTTCTGTAATAGAAGATAAAGTAAAGATATCAAAAGCCTTTAAATATGAAGATGCATTATCTATATGACCTGCTAAGAAAACTTTATTTGCGACACCAAGTTTAATTGTTAGTTCCTCTAATTCTTTTCTTTTTTCTCCTTCGCCAATAACTACAAAAATAATATCATTTTTAATTTTAGAAATTGCTTCTATTGCGTATGATAAGCCCTTATTTGTGTGAAGTTCGGATATAGTACCAATCCAAAAAGGCTTTTTGGAAAGTATGTTTGATGATTTTTTATTTTTCTCTAATATTTTTAAAGAAAGATTTTCGCGTGCAGAATTTTTATCTTTTAACTGAATTTCTCTTAATCCGTTTTTTATTACTACTATTTTTTTTCTAAAAATTATGCAAATTTGTTTTTTTGTGGTTTCTGATACAGCAATAGTTTTATGGCATAGGATAATCGTAAGCGCATGAAGTTTTTTTATGAACATTTTTGAGAAAAAATTTCTCTTTTCATTAAATGCCCAACCATGAGCTGTGAAAATTATTTTTTTTACTCCAGATAGTCTTCCAGCAAGCGCTCCGACGAATCCCATTTTTGAACTATTCAAATGCAATATGTCTGGCTTTTCTTTCACAAATAATTTTATGAGCTCAAATAGTAAAGAAAATTCTTTTATTATATTTATATCTCTTTCCGAATTTTTTAAGAGTAAAGTTTTTACTCCAGTATCTTCCAGCTTCTTTTTTAAATCGCCACCACCTCCTAAAAGCACTGTGGTATCAAATTGATCTCTAGGTGTATTTGTAGCAATGTCAAATACATACTTTTGAGCGCCACCCCAGTTTGATTTGGTTATACAAATAAAAAGCTTTCTTGCCCCGTGTGAATTTTCATTTTGTTTTGAACTTAACATAATGTTGGTATTTATTAAATATATGTAACTTTTAAAATATTGGTTATTCTTAATAAATTCTTTACGGGGCTTGCCCCGTGTGAATTTTCACTCAATCCTGATTTTAACGTCATAAATAATAATTAAAATTTAGTATATAAATAATATAAGCGATTTTTCAAAATTCTTTACGGGGTTCTTTTCCGAATACATATATTGCTTATTATATAGAAAAAAGGCTTAAATGGAAGGATTATCATAATATAAGAGTATTTTTATGGCCTATTATGTTATAGATAAATAGGTTCCATTTTTTACAAAAAGTGTTAATATACTTGGAATAATGATTATTTCTAATAAAAAAGAAAAGTTTTTTCTTCTTGTTGGTGATCTATTTATGTTTGCTTTATCTTTATGGATTTCCCTTGCTCTAAGAGGTGGTGATGTTTCCCCATGGAGTAATTTTAAGGATCACCTAGTTCCTTTCGGTTTTATTTTTGCGGCATGGATAATAGTATTTTTTATTGCTGGATTATATGACAAATACACAACTATCTTGAAGGATAGTATGCCAGGAATTATTTTTAATGCTCAGTTAATAAACAGTGGTATTGCTATCGCATTTTTCTATCTCATTCCTTATTTTGGAATTGCACCTAAAACAATTTTATTTTTGGACTTAGTAATGTCATTTATATTTGTTTATACATGGAGGATTTACAGTCACTCAATTTTAGGTTTAAAAAGAAAAGAGTCAGCAATACTTGTTGGTAGTGGGGAAGAAATGCACAATATATTGAAAGAAATAAATGAAAATCCTAGAGCAGAACTAAAATTTATTTTGTCTGTAGATTTAGATAAAGAAAACAATATTTCCTATGCACAAAATATAATAGAAAAAATAAAGACAGATGGTGTATCTGTCATTGTCATTGATTTGAAAGATCCAAGAATAGAACCCATACTTCCTACTCTTTATAATCAGATTTTTTCCGGTGTTAAATTTATAGATATGGATAAAGTTTATGAAAATGTTTTTGATAGAGTACCATTATCCTTTTTACAATATGATTGGTTTTTAGAAAATATTTCTTTACAACATAATTTATTATATTTATTAACAAAAAGATTGTTAGATATACTTGTATCTTTTATTATTTTAATTATTCTGATACCACTTTTTCCATTTATAGCTATAGCAATTATTCTAAATACAAAAAATAGTAAAGTTATTATTTCTCAAAAAAGAATAGGAGAAGGAGGAAAGATAATAAAAATACACAAATTTTTGACGATGCTACTTGATGATGAAGGCAATGAAGAATTGAAAAATAAAAATCATTTTACAAATATAGGTAAATTGTTGAGAAAAATGCGTTTAGATGAACTCCCACAAGCATGGGATGTAATAAAAGGAGATTTGTCTTTAGTAGGCCCAAGACCAGAATTACCCTTATTTGTAGAGCTTTATGAGAAGGAAATACCATATTACAATATTAGACACATTATAAAACCGGGTCTTTCTGGCTGGGCTCAAATTTGTCAGAACAATCCTCCAAAGGGTGGTGTAAATTTTGACGATACGAAGACAAAACTTTCTTATGATTTGTATTACTTGAAAAATAAATCATTAACACTTGATTTGAATATTGCGCTAAAAACTATAAAAACTCTTGTATCCAGAAAAGGAAAGTAGACGAGTCTAAAGTCTATAAAGTCATAAAGTGAAAAATACAAAATATAAATCAATAAAAGTTGTCGTGACTGGTGGAGCGGGATTTATAGGTTCTCATTTAGTTAAAAAACTTATTGAAGCGGAATATGATGTTTTTGTTATAGACAATTTACTATCCGGTAAGGTAGAAAATTTATCTTCAAAAGCAAAATTTTATAATTTAGATGTAAAAAATTTAAAAGATATTGAGCCGATTTTTAAAGATGCAAAATATGTATTTCATTTAGCTGCTATACCGTCTGTTCAATTTTCAATAGAGAATCCACAAGAAACAAATGCCGTGAATGTTAGCGGTATTGTAAATGTTTTAATTGCAGCAAAAAATGCTTCTGTTAAAAGGGTTATATATTCAGCCTCCAGTTCTGTCTATGGGGATGTAAAAAAACTTCCAATCGCTGAAACAGAAAAAGCACAGCCGAAAAGTCCTTACGCATTACAAAAATATGTTGGGGAACTTTACTGTAAAATGTTTTCTGAAATTTATGGATTAGAAACAGTAAGTCTTCGCTATTTTAATGTTTATGGACAGGGACAGAGCTCAACAGGTGCATATGCTTCTGTTTTAGCAAAATTTTTGAATCTCAAAAAACAAAATAAAAAACTTACTATTGTGGGAGATGGAAATCAAACGAGAGACTTTGTAAATGTTTCAGATGTAGTCGAAGCGAATATTTTATCTGCAAAAAGTGAAAGAGTAGGAAAAGGTGAATCTATTAATATTGGTACAGGTAAAAAATATTCAGTAAAAGAGATAGCAAAAATGATTGGAGGCCCGACTGAATATTTATCCCCAAGAATAGAACCAAAAGATTCTTTAGCAGATATATCTTTAGCTAAATTTTTACTTGGTTGGAAGCCTAAAATAGATTTAGAAAAAGGATTAAAAAATCTGTTGTCCCGTAGTGAATTTTGACATTGAAATTTTTGTTTTGATTTTTTAGTTTTATGTTTTAAACTATATTTCATAACAAAATATTGTTTTCGAAACTATATATTAATGAGTAATTTCAAAACGATGTCAAAATCTACTACTGGATTGCAAAACAATTAAAAATGGTTATAATGCCCCTATTATGATTAAAAGAAGATTTTGGGCGATTGTTCTTATTCTCACCTCATTTTTAATAGGATATTTTGTCTATTCAACAAACGAAAGCACATCAGCGTTTAAATTTAAATTAGGTCTTGATCTTAATGGAGGAACAGAACTTGTTTACAAAGCGGATTTAACCAAAGCATCTTCAACGTCCGCAGAAATTTCAAGTTCAATGAGTGTTCTTCGCGATGTCATAGAAAGAAGGGTAAATACTTTTGGAGTTTCTGAACCGGTTGTTCGTGTTGAAAGAATCGGTTTTACTGGAGCTGAAAGCGAACAACAACTTATTGTAGAACTTCCGGGAGTTACAGATATAGATAAAGCGATTGCAATGATTGGAGCTACTCCATCTTTGGAATTTAGACTCGTTGCTTCAGATACAGAACCTTTTTCAAAGGCATTAGAAGCTGCTTCTACTACAGAAGAGAAACAAAAAATTTCAGATCAAATGTTTGAATACACAGGTCTTACAGGAAGATTATTAAAAAAATCAGCATTAGAATTTAATTCAAACACGGGAGAAGCAATGGTGTCTTTGCAATTTAATTCAGAAGGAAGTGATTTGTTTGCAAAAATAACCAAAGAAAATGTTGGAAGAAGATTGGCAATATTTTTGGATGGAGATTTAAAATCTACACCAAATATTAAAGAAGAAATCAGAGGAGGAAACGCAGTTATCTCCGGAGGTTTTAATGGTAGTGCTGGAATAAAAGAAGCAAGAAAGCTTGTAGATAATTTGAATCTTGGAGCTTTGCCTGTACCTATTCAACTCATTTCAACTCAAACAATTGGTGCATCTTTGGGGCATGATGCAGTTGATGCATCTATGAAAGCGGGAATGATTGCATTTATAGTAATAGCAATATTCTTAATATTAATATACAGATTGCCAGGACTTCTCGCGGTCATTGCTCTTCTTACATACACAGCAATAAACTTAGCTTTATTTAAACTTATCCCGGTTACGCTTACAGCAGCGGGTATCGCAGCATTTATTCTTTCTATAGGTATGGCTGTTGATGCAAATATTCTAATTTTTGAAAGAATGAAAGAGGAATTGAAAAAAGGAAGAGAACTCGGAGACGCAATCAAAGAAGGTTTTCACAGAGCGTGGACTTCTATACGAGATAGTAATACTTCAAGTATGATTACTGCCATTATACTTTATATGTTTTCAAGCACTTCTGTAGTAAAAGGTTTTGCACTTGTATTCTTTATTGGTGTTGCAGTTTCAATGTTTACCGCAATCACAGCTTCAAGAACTTTACTTTTGGCTATAAAACATGATAAAGCAGGTCGTATTCTTACATTTCTTTTTGGCGGTAGTTTTAAAAACTCTAATAATCAATAATATGTTTATTGTAAAAAACAGAAAAATATTTTATACATTTTCAATTGTGCTTATTGTAGCATCAATAACATCTTTATTTATTTGGGGTCTTTCATTTGGAATAGATTTTAAGGGAGGTTCTTCGGTAGAATTCCAATATAAAGAATCAAGACCAATTATTGAAATTGTAAAAGCACAAATTGATAATTTAAACTTTGAACCAACGATAAAAGGAAGTTACAATTTAGTTCCAACAGGAGATAAAGGATATGTTCTAAATCTTAGGACTTTGACCGAACCTGAAAGATCAAGTCTTGTCTCAGTAATATCAAGCAGTACTACAAATAGTGTTGAGGTTAAAAAATTCAATTCTGTAGGACCAATTCTTGGAAAGGAAGCTTCTGTAAAAGCTTTAATATCAATTATTTTAGTGGTTCTTTGTATTGTTATTTTTCTTACATTCGCATTTAGAAAAGTTTCAGAGCCGATTACCTCATGGAAATACGGAGTTATTTCTATCGTAGCGCTTTGTCATGACATAATTATTCCTACAGGAATATTTGCAATTTTAAATCATTTTTATCACGGATTTGAAGTGGATACTTTGTTTGTCACAGCAATATTAGTTATTCTAGGTTTTTCAATTCACGATACTATTGTTGTGTTTGATAGAGTAAGAGAAAATTTGAGAAATAATAATGGAATTAAAAATCCTAAGACTTTCGAAGAGATAGTAGGTGCAAGTATTTCTCAGACCTTTATTAGATCTATAAATACAGCTCTTACAACGTTGTTAGCAATTTTAGTTGTTTATCTTGTAGGGCCATCTGCAACAAAGAATTTCTCCCTAGCATTACTTATTGGTATATTCTTTGGAACATATTCTTCAATTTTTATAGGTTCAAATCTTTTGGTTACGGTAGAAACTTGGCAGAAAAAAGCTGAATTAAAACTTAAAAATAAGAAAAGTTAATAGGCTTATAAAAGAAAAATAGGGCGACCGCAAAGCGGTCGCCCTATTTCTTCTTATGAAAAAATCTTGAAAAATAAGACTAAAATAAAGATGGTGATAAGTTGTCGAGAAGTATTTGATTTTAACCCATATTTTCCTTGACCCCCAACACTATTTTTATGAGTTAAAGAAACTTTTGGGTTGCTGGATTTGCTATACTACGGCTTTACTAGAAGCTGGTTTTAATAAAAGATACAAACATGTTTAAAAAAACAGAAGAATATGTCCACAATGCAGGTCATACCATGTAAAGAAATATG
>JBDRJU010000020.1:0-3793 GCA_043814645.1 bacterium
AAAGAGCTTATTATGAAATAATTCTGTTAGCATTTTTAGATTCGATGGGTTTCGCAAGTCGGAGCAGCTCTTCGATTGAACAACTTTTTCCAAGAGTATTAGAAAGATATATTTCAACAATAAGAAATTTTCAAGAAGCAAGACAAAAACTAGGTTTAAAAATAGGAAAAAGTAAAATACTGCAGGGCAGTGTTTTGAATCTGCCAATAGAGGAAAGTTCTGTTGACGCCATTATTACATCTCCGCCTTATTCCTTTGCTATTGACTATTTAAAAAATGACCAACCACAATTAGAATATCTTGGGTACAATCTGGAATCTTTAAGAGAAGAAATGATCGGCCTGCAAGGACGCGGAGTGGAAAACAAACTAGAAATTTACTTTGATAAAATGAATATTGCGTTAAAAGAAATGCAGAGGGTTTCAAAGAAAAATGCACCTATAATTATAATTATCGGCACAAATAATATTCAGACAAATGGAGTGATACTTGAAACGAAAGTTATTGAACTTGCCGAAAGGCAAAATTTAAAATTTGAACTTGAATTAATAAAACCAATAAAAGGGTTACAAAATACTATGAAAAACGAGTCGATATTATTTTTTACAAACCTAAAATAAGCCCATGGAAAATAACAAACCAACAACCGAATTAAAATTTAAAACTGTTGTAGACAAAAACACTTTTTATTTTTTTAATCCAGCATTTGAGGAAAAATATGAAGGTTATCTAAATTCACTAAAAGAAATTCTTCTTATTCTAAAAAATGAGATTGAAACTAAAGGATTAAAAAAGGAATTTTTTGAAAATTTATTAATAGAAAAAGAAAATGGATTGAGAGCGTTACTCGCACTTACTGGATTTTCAAATGAAACCCTTAAAAGATTAACAACAATTATAAGGGTTGTTAATGATCCCGAATTAAGCAAATTAGTTTATAAAGATAAATGGTTTCAAGATGAGGATGTAAACAATATCAAAGAGTGGTCAGATGTTCAGATCACTAAATTTATTAAAAACAATGAGTTTTTTAGGAAAGGTGTTATAAATATTTTTTTTGAAGGTTCTACTATCCCATTTTTAATAAAAACCGTTCCTTTGTTTGAGCTAAAAAAATTAAGCATTTCAAAGCTTAAATTTGAATTACCAGAAATGATTGATACCCTGATTCGATACAAAGAAAAAGGAAGTTATTCGGGAATGAAAGAAAACAATCCTGAAATTTTGATCGAAGGAATGTTAAATCATCTAAACATACCTTTTGAAAAAGGCGACCTTAGCGAACTAATTGATAACGCGCCAGATAATAAACGAACGATGGATTTTATAATACCAAACAAGAAAAATCCCTTAATCATTGCCGAAAGTTCATTTTTAGCTACTACTTCATCAGGTCAAGGTGATAAATCAAAAACGGAAATTTCTATTGACTTATTGATTAAATCGCATTATCCAAAGGCAAAATTTATTGGTTTTGTAGATGGGATTGGCTGGTATGTTAGAAAGGGCGACCTAAAAAGAATGGTAACAGCGTATGAAGACGTTTTTACTTTTCATAAAGAAGAACTGGAAAGGTTTGAAAAACTCTTAATTGATACTTTTTTAAAAAAATAATCTGTATGATGGAAAAATATCTTAATAAAATTATAAAAGGCGATTGCTTAAAGGTATTAAAAGAAATACCCGACAATTCAGTTGATATGGCTTTTGCTGATCCGCCCTTTAATTTAAAGAAAAAATATAACCATTATGAAGATTCAAAAGAAAAGCAGGATTATTTGAACTGGTGTAATGATTGGATGAGTGAAATGGTAAGAATCACAAAAACAACAGGAGCAATTTTAATACATAATATTCCTCGTTGGCTTACTCACTATGCAGAACACTTAAATAAAATTGCTTATTTCAGGCATTGGATTTCTTGGGATTCCGGCGGTGCTCCAATGGGAAAAACATTATTGCCTAATCATTACGGAATTTTATACTACACAAAATCTAAACCTCATAATGAGTTTAAATTTAATGATATTAGATATCCGCATCCGCGATGTAGGACGTGTAATGAATTTTTGAAGGATTACGGTGGGAAAAAAGATCAAGCGCATAGATTTGGTCCACTTCTCTCTGATGTGTGGTCGGATATTCATAGAATTCGCCATAAAAAAAGAAGAGATGAACACCCCTGCCAACTACCCGTGCCGCTCCTTGAAAGACTAGTTTTAATGACTACCGATGAAGACGATATTGTTCTTGACCCTTTTATAGGAACTGGTACGACTGCAGTGGCAGCAAAGCAATTGGGTCGAAATTATATTGGGATAGAACTTGATCCTGATTATGTAAAAATTACTAAAAAAAATATAAAGGCAGCCAAGAAAACTAAAATAAACGGACATTATGTTTCCGTTTATCTCCGCCACATCAGAACAATGAGGGATAAGGATTTCAAGGCAATTTGGAAAAATAAGGATGGCGATTTGAAGTTGCTTGATAAAAAGACGTATAAAATAACAAAATGATTATGAATCATGATATTCAATCATAACTCGATAGATCTAAAGAATGACTAATAGAAATAGAAAATGCTTGCAATACTGACCTACGAGCAAAGGATGTAAAAAAATAGGTATACATCCCATTTATAAAACAGCATCCACTCTCCCCCCCTCCACAAAAGTAATTTAATATCATTGGATTCCTGCCCTCCCAAAAGATTGGCGGGTAAACTTACGCAAGAATGACAAAAGAGCGGGGATGACAAGAGAAAGAGCAATGGCAAAATGATAGAATATCAGTAGATATTTTCTGGGAATGGATATTAGACATTTCATCATAAATTAACATGATATATTTTCTATACAATTTATTATTATTTTTTGCATCTCCTTTTTATATCATAAGAGTTTTATGGAAAAACGGAGGATTTAAGGAGAGATTTGGAATTCTCGCCCTAAATCGTCCGATGTCACATCGGACTGGTATGAGGCAAGCCCAGAATCAAAATAAAAAAATCATCTGGATCCACGCCGTATCCGTAGGTGAAGTTATAGCTTCCAAACCTTTAATTTCTCTTATTAATAAAGAACTCCCAAATTATGAGGTAGTGCTTTCTACAATCACAAAAACAGGCAGACAAATGGCAAAAAAACTCACAGAGAAAATCTCTTATATATTTTATTTCCCTTTTGATTTTGCCTTCGTAATAAAAAAAGTATTAAGAAAGATTAATCCTTCCTTAATCGTCATTACCGAAACCGAAATTTGGCCTAACCTATTAAGATACTCAAAATATTTTAATATTCCCCTTGTCTTAAATAATGGAAAAATCTCTGAAACTTCTTTTTCAAGATATAAAAAAATCCGACCGCTTATAAAACAGATATTAAATAATATTTCTATCTTCTGCATGCAGACGGAAGAAGATAAAAATAAATTGATTCAATTGGGAATAAGTCCTGGAAAAATAACCGTTACGGGAAACACCAAGTTCGATTTATTTAATGTCTCTTCAGAAAAAGAACCACCGCTTAAAAATTGGAATATAGAAGGTGTATCACCTGTCATAGTTGCGGGAAGCACTCATCCAAAAGAAGAAGAAGCAATACTTGAGGCTTTTAAGGAAATAATCAAAAAATTTTCAGAAGCAATTTTAATATTAGTCCCAAGACATCCCGAAAGAACGCCCGAAATAGAAAATTTAATCAAAGAAAAGGGGTATTCGCATATAAGAAGAACCAAGATGAATTCTTCCAAAGTAAAAGAAAAAATAATTCTCATAGACGTTATCGGGGAA
>JBDRJU010000021.1:0-7001 GCA_043814645.1 bacterium
AGTTTTATGAAAGAAATAAATTCAAAACATTTAAAGATTTAGAAAACAAAATTAGAATTTGGAATAATTATTATAATAATCTAGAACACTGCAGTCTAAATGGAAAAACCCCGAACGAAATGCTAGAGTATTTAAAAGGGATAAATGTGTGTACCTAAAACAATCGAAATGGAGGAAATATATGAAAATCTCATTTTATACATATCAGCCATGGCTGATATGTGTAGTTAGTTTATTAGATTACTATTCTCTGAATAAGCTTTTGCCAATTTAAATACTTTTAATTTATTTTTTAAACCAATTGATTTAACATAATTAAGGAAGTTCTCTGGTAGAGGAGAATGTCCAACCCAAACACTTTTTTGAATCATTACATAATTAAATTTTTGTAAATGACGTCTAAACTAATCTCTTTCTTTTTTCTTTTCTTCCGGAATATCATAAATAACAATTAAGTTTTTTGGTGAATTTTCTCCAAAATCTGATGAGAAAGAAGTATTATATACTCTTTTTACATAGTCAACTTTTTTATCACATTCACCCAGCTTTGATTTAATAGTAGGTATTCCAAATGAATTTATCCACACACCCTTATAATTTATCTTTTTCATGTATTCAATTATACATATTCACATCTACGCTATAGCGTAGATGTGAATAATTGTAAAATTGTTTTATGAAATAAAGGCAAAAATGGCGAGTCGGGGTCGCGAAAATTTGCGAAGCAAATTATTTGTGACCAACCCCCGATAGTCACCCAATTTTATAGATTTTTTTTCCAATTATCTAAAATAATCGCAGTTGCTATAGCTACATTTAAAGACTCCGCTTTTCCATATGCAGGAATTGTAATTTTTTTAGTAATTGATTTTTCTATTTCTTTATTTATGCCGTTTGATTCATTTCCCATGACTAATATTCCACTAGAAGGGAATTTTGTTTTATGAATATTTTCACCATTTAGGAATGTTCCAAAAACTGGAACTTTCTGTTTGGAAAGAAAATCTTTCAAATCTGTATAAAATATATTTACTCTGGAAAATGAACCTTTAGTCGCTGTTATTACCTTTGGATTATAGAAATCAACGCTTTCTTTTGAAGCAACGATATTTTTTATTTCATACCAGTCCGCGATGCGAATAATTGTTCCAAGATTTCCAGGATCTTTTATTTCATCTAATGCAAGAACAATCTCATCTTTTTTTATTTCGAATTGTTTATTAACCTTCTGTTTTACTACAGCAAGTGCAGAATTATTTGTTTCAAATGTTCCAATTTTTTCTAGATCAAATTGATCCACTATTTCATAGGATTTTGATTTTTCTCTTATTTTTTCTCCATATTTATCAAAAAATTCTGTCGTGGTAAGTATAAAATCTATCTTAAAATCTGAATTTAATAGCTCTATTATACTTTTCCCCCCTTCAACTAAGAAAAGACCAAGTTCAACTCGGTTTTTCTTATCTTGCAAAGATTTTATAAGTTTTGCTTGATTTTTTGTGAACATAAGGAGATTCTAGCATAAATCTGTTATACTTTCCTTATGAAATTTATATTGATTTCAGTAGGAAAACAGAATGATTTTGATATAGCGGACGCTGTGATGGATTATACAAAAAGAATTGGCAGATATTTTTCTGTTGAATGGAAACTTATTCCTACCTCGAATGAAGAAAAAGAGGCAGAATCTATTTTAAAAACTTTAGATAGTAGCGATTTTGTTGTTGTGCTTGATGATAAAGGAAAGGAATTAAATACGATTGAACTCTCTCAATTTATAGAAAAAAGAATGATAGCTGGAGATAAGAAAATTGTTTTTGTTATAGGAGGAGCATATGGAATACATGAAAATGTATACAAAAGAGCAAATTTTAAATGGTCACTTTCAAAACTTACTTTTCCACACCAACTTGTACGACTTGTTTTAGCCGAAGCTTTATACAGGGCGATTTCTGTGATTAAAAAAGAGCCGTATCATCATGCCTGAGCAGGCTGTAGCTTTTTAGAACAGTAGCTTGTTAGGTGAATCAAATTACAACAACCCCAATTCAGCCATGGCTGAATTGGGGTATTTGTATGTCCTAAAAAGCTAAGAAGCTAAATCCTACAAGCTAGTTTACAATCCCAAACTTTGTAAATTACCAACATAATTTTGCATAAATGAAGGTAATGCAAATATCAATCCTATAAGTGGTAAAACAATTATTGCTATCGTAATAATCATAGAACACAAGAAATATTTTCTTGTTTTTTCTATAGATATATAAATTTTATTAATCTTTTCTTCAAGTTCGAGAAGTTTTTTGTTTATTTCTTGTTCCATACCAATATAATACCACATAATTTAAATGAATGTTATAATGTTAGTATTATCAAATTAAAAAATAACTATTTATGAAAAAAGGATTTGTTGCAAATATTGAAAAGGAAACATTAGATAATAATAATTTTAGAAAAGTTCTTTATACCTCAAAACACGGACAAGTTGTTGTGATGAGTTTACTCCCAAATGAAGAAATAGGAATGGAAGTTCATGAGACATCAGACCAATTTTTCCGAATAGATAGTGGAGAAGGAAAAGTAATTATAGATGGTGAAGAAGCAAAGTTTTCTGACGGTTTTGCCATTGTTGTGCCAGCGGGCTCACAGCATAATGTAATAAATACTTCATCTGATAAACCTTTGAAACTCTACACAATTTATATGCCACCACATCATAAAGATGGAATAATTCACAAAACTAAAGTAGATGGAGAAATAGCTGAAACGGATGGTAGCGATGTGTATCTAGGTTAAAACATAGCTACTTGGAAGCAAGGCTTCCAAGTGAATTGAAAAATGAATAAAAATATTGTTGAAATTATAAAAAATGGTGGGGTTGGAGTATTACCAACCGATACTTTGTATGGGCTTGTCGGCTCAGCTTTTTCAAAAAAAGCAGTTGATAAAATCTATGATTTAAAAAGTAGAAGTGAAAGAAAATCTCTAATTATTCTTATTTCTTCTATTGATGATTTGAAAGATTTTGGGGTTGAAATAAACGAAAAGGCCAAAATTTTTATGAAAAAATTTTGGCCAGGAAAAGTGAGTATAGTTTTGCCTTTTCATAACAATAAACTGTATTATTTAGATAAAATGGGTGGAACTTTAGCCTTCAGACTTCCAAAGAAAAAAGATTTGATAAAAATTATAAAAGAAACAGGGCCTATTGTTGCTCCGTCTGCAAATCCAGAGGGAGCGACCCCGGCAAATAATATTTCTGAAGCAAGAATATATTTTGATGACAGAATAGATTTTTATGTTGATGGTGGAGAAATTTATTCGGAATCATCTACGCTTGTAAAAATAGATGGAGAAAAAATTGAAGTTTTGAGGGAAGGTGCGGTTAAGATAGTTTAAAAGTTATAAAGTTGAAAGTAAAATATGAATAAAATAATAATATTTAGTGACGGTTCTTCAAAGGGAAATCCTGGTCCCGGCGGTTGGGGAGCTGTGGTTGCACAAGGAAATAAAGTAATAGAGCTTGGCGGAGGTGAAAAACACACTACAAACAATAGAATGGAGCTTTTGGCGGCCATAAGCGGACTATTTTCACTTGGAAGCCCGGCGCCTAAGTCAGAGGAAATAGTTTTAAATACAGATTCTTCTTATGTCATAAATGGGATAACAAAATGGGTTTATGGCTGGCAGAAAAATGGCTGGAAAAATTCTGAAAAAGCGAATGTTTCAAATAGAGATTTGTGGGAACAACTTATAAAAGTTTCTAGAGGTATGAAAATAAAATGGAATTATGTTGGAGGACATTCTGGAGTATCGTGCAATGAAAGATGTGATGCGATAGCGACATCATTTGCTGATTTACCCGAAAAAATTTTGCCTGATGGAAAATCCAATATTTTCCCTGCATTAGACAAAAAGTCTAATGCGTCAGGCAAAACTTTAGCGGGTGAAGTAAAAATAAAACTTTTTAAAGGAAAATTTTCTGATTATAAATATGATCTATTAGATATTAAAGGGTGTGGAATTAAAAAGAAATCAAAGTCTCAAAATAAATTACCAGCATATTCATACCTAAGTTTGGTAAATGGAGTTTTTCATAAAAATAAAACTTGGGCAGAATGTGAAAAGAGAGTGAAAGGTATAAAAGGCAATGTAAAATTTAGAAAATCAGTAAGTCCAGAAGATGAAAAAGTAATCATAAAAGGATGGGGAATGAAATAAGTATTTTATCTAGTGAAAAATAATTTTTCTTTAATAATATCGATTGGCGGGTTTATTTCCGCAATTTTTTTATGCTCATTCATAAAACTTGGAATAACTTTTTCATTTTTTCTTATTTTTCTTTCAGTAATTTTGTTTTTGTTTAGAAAGTTTGTTACATCCGATATTGAAAACAAACAAAAAATATTTTTTATAGTTATTTTTATATTTTCTTTCTCGCTCGGTATTATTAGATACGAAATAAAAGATTCTAAACCACTAGATGTAAATTTAGAAAACAATATTGGCAATAAAGCCATAATATTAGCCATAATTTCGGATGAACCGTCTAGAAAAGAAAAACAAGCAATATTGATGGTTGATTTCAAAAATATTGTTCAATCTAGCTCTACTATTAATGTTTCAGGAAAAGGAATTATAAGTACAGATTTATATCCAGAATTTCAATATGGAGATATGATAAAAATTAATGGAACACTGGAAAAGCCGTCAAATTTTTCCGATTCTAGCGGAAGTACAACCACAAATAGTTTTGATTATATTTCTTATTTAGCAAAAGACGATATTTTTTATAAAATGGATTTTGCAAAAGTTGAATTTATTTCAGGAGGACATGGAAACATTATTAAAAGTATTTTATTTCAAATAAAAAATTCTTTTACAGACAATATAAATAAAACTATAAGTGAACCAGAATCCTCATTACTTTCTGGAATATTACTTGGAGCAAAAAGTTCAATAGACAAAAATACAACAGATATTTTTCGCAAAGCGGGACTTTCTCATATTGTGGCGCTTTCCGGATACAATATTACGGTTGTTGCGGATGGAATTATGAAAGTATTTTCCTTTTTGCCGAGCACGGTTGGTTTTCTCGGTGGAATTTTTGGCATAATTCTTTTTGTGGTTATGGCCGGAGCATCTTCTACCGCAGTGCGAGCCGGAGTAATGGCGCTTATAGTTATTTTGGCTCAAGTTACTAGAAGAAATTATCAAGCGGGAAGAGCTCTTATTGTTGCTGGACTTATTATGGTAATTATAAATCCAAAAATTTTAATTTTTGATATTTCTTTTGAACTAAGTTTTTTGGCAACGATTGCAATTATTTATGTTTCGCCAATTTTAAAAAATAAATTTATTTTTATAACAGAAAAATTTGGTCTGAGAGATATTATTTCTGGAACAATCTCTGCACAAATATTAGTTTTGCCTTTAATACTTTATAAAATGGGTCTGCTTTCACTCGTTGCGTTGCCAGCAAATATTTTGGTTCTTGCTTTTATTCCTGCGACCATGCTTTTTGGTTTTATCACAGGGGTACTTGGATTTATCTGGCTTCCGTTATCTTTGCCTTTTGCTTGGATATCTTGGACGATCCTTGCCTATATAATTACCGTTTCAGAGTTTTTTGCCAATTTGCCATTTTCCTCAGTAAATATCTCATGGTTTTCCGCTGGAGTAATGACTTTTTGCTATATAATGATAGCGATCTGGATCTACTTGGAAGCAAGGCTTCCAAGTGAAAAATAAGATGTTTAAATTCAGTAAAATAAAAATATATTTTCTTTTTCTACTTTTGCTGACAAACGGCATGATTTTTTATACTGTTTTTGCAGAAACTAGAAATAATCTTTTGAGAGTTTCATTTTTAGATGTTGGGCAAGGCGATGCTATTTTTATAGAGTCGCCAACAGGGAATCAGCTTCTTATAGATGGAGGTCCTGACAAAAATATTTTGAATGCATTAGGCAGAGTAATGCTATTTTATGATAGGACAATAGATATGGTACTTACAACTCATCCAGATCAGGATCACATTGGCGGAATTCCAGAAGTTTTGAAAAATTATACAGTAAGCGAGTATATAGACAGTGGGGCAACCTCAAGCACAGGCACATTCCTAGAATTAGAAAATGAAATTGCAAAAAATAACATAAAAACAGAAATTGCGAGAGCGAATGATGTGATAGATCTAGGAGGTGGAGTATTTTTGAAAATTTTATATCCAGAAAGTACACCAAAAGGGAAGGATACCAATGAATATTCTATTGTAGCCAAGCTATACTATGGTAATTCTACATTCTTGTTTACAGGTGATACTCCCACGGATGTAGAAGATTATTTAGCCAAAACTGATGGAAAAGAGTTGAGAAGTGATGTATTAAAAGTGGCTCATCATGGTTCAAGAAATTCTCTCTCACCAGAATTTTTATCGGCTGTTTTGCCAGAATACGCTGTAATTTCTGCAGGAAAAGACAATCGCTATGGTCATCCTCATAAAGAAATAACAGATTTTCTAAATATTATAAAAAGCAAAATATTAGGAACTTATGATTTTGGAGACATTTATTTTATTTCTGACGGACATACAGTTTATCCACAGTAATATCAGGGGGTTCTTGCATTTGGCACAATAGACATTTTTGGGACATGGAACTGATATACTAGGGCTCTATTAATAGGTAACTTTCATAATAACGATTATGCTATCAAAAAAAACGCACAAAGTGTCCGTTTTGTCAGTCATTAAAAACAGTAAAAAATGGTATTGGAGATCATGGGCAAAGATATCTTTGTAAGGATTGTCAGAAACGATTTAGATTAAAAGATTTTAAAAGAGAAAAGGAATATGAATATCTCTGTTTGCTCAATTAGAAGAGCAAAGAATCACAAAACAATGAAGAAGTTTGCTTCATGGTCTAAAGCAAGTAAAGGTTGGTTCTATGGCTTAAAACTTCACTTAACTACCGATTTGAATGACAGCGTTGTCGGAATTTATT
>JBDRJU010000022.1:0-3319 GCA_043814645.1 bacterium
TAAATAATTTTTCTTGTATAAATCTTGGACACTAAAGTCTATATTATTACCAACAGCATTGTGTCTATTAAGTGATATTACAACTTTTTCATTAACAAAAAAATTTGTAAGATCTGTAACTTTTTTACTCCATCCACTTTCCGGCACATTATCATCATCTAAAAGTAGAACATAGTCACAAATGTGTTTTCTTGCTTCCAATATTCCAGATTTAAAACCACCAGCAGATCCTAAATTATCATTATTTCTTACTAAAACAATTTTCTGTTGTTTGGAGTTTGCTTCTGATATATATTCATCGATTTCTTTTTTATTTAAAGAAGCATTTTCTACAAGTATTATTTTATCTACATTGGTATCAGATACAGTCGCACCTAAGACTTGTTTAAGAAATTTAAATCTCTCTCCATATGTAACTGTGATGATGTTGAATTTCATTTTTTAGGTTTAGCAATTATTAAAAATTGAGGGTATTTTATATCAGAAAAAAATCCTAAAGTTAATACATTAAACAAAAAAGAAATACAAACCTTATGAATTTTTCTTGGTCCATTTATGCCAACAACTTTTTCTATTGTATAGCCAGAATCAGAAAACAACCTAATCATACTTTTTTTAGTAAAAAACCTTAAATGAGTTTTGTCTAAAATACCAGCATTTTCATATTTCCAATCCTTTCTAAATAATAAGTTTAAAAGATTTGTATAAAATCTGACATTCGGTATTGAGGCTACAAGTTTACCCTCCTTATTTAATTTTACAGATGATTGTCTAAGAATATTCCACGGATCCTCTAGGTGCTCCAACACATCATTAAAGGTTATATAATCAAAATAATTATTTGGTAAATACGCCATTGCTGATTCTGCTGTTTCATTTAAAATTCTGTCTATCTTACCAGTGGCTATATCAGCAATTTCTTTTACCGGTTCAACGCCCCAAGTTTCAAAATTTCTTTTTTTTAAAAGAGACAAAAATTCAGCACTACCACATCCAAAATCTAAAACTTTACAATTATTTCCGATAATGTAATCAGCAACTTCCTTTCTTTCCCCCATGTAATAACCATCGATTGTATTTTTTGTATTCATAAATTATTTATTTTTCCCCAATTATAATATAGTCATCATCTGTTTCTGTAGTTTTTAAAATTGAAAGTTTAAAGTATTGATATATTTTTTGTAACACATTCAAATCAAATACATGTTGATGAAGACATCTATTTTGAAAATTATTTAAACTTCTTTTTTTAAATTCTTCAATATTATCTGTGGCTAAATCCATTTTTAAATCGTGAAAACTTAAAATTTCATTTAAATGAGATAAATCATCCTCTTTTGTATTTTTTCTATAATCATTAAGAAGGTGTTCAAATGTTACGACTTCTCTTTTATTATCAAAGTTTGACTCTTTTTTTGGAGCGACAACTACTAAAACACCTCCATCTTTCAAGACTGATAGCCATTCTTCTATAGCTTTTATAGGGTTAGCTATATGTTCTATGTTGTTAGAAGATAGGACAAAATCATAATTTTTCTTTTGAATTGATTGTAAATCAGTAGCATCAGCAATATATAATTTACCGACTTTTTTATTTTTTTCAATGTAAAAATTATTATCCAATTCGCTAGAATTTGACCAGATTGTATTCTTGCTGAAATTAACACCATCCAAACTTTCCATTTTATCATACACTGGAATGAACCTATTTTTTAAAAAAATACTACTTGGACCGCCGATTTCTAACCCATATTTTTTATAGAAAAAAAGCTCTATATTTTTGAAATCTTTCATAGGTCTGTACATGCCTACTCTAAATATTTTCTTTATTAATTTTATAATGAACAACCTAAAACCATTTGTTCTTATTAATGTAATACAAATTTTGATTTTATTATTCATAATATTAATTTTTTTTAATTATATTTTTTTTGATAAAATTGCAACACAAAAAATAATATTATTTACTAAAAATAATTTTACTAAAATCTTGTCTCGTTTTTCTAAAAAATAACATAATAAATGGTCCAAGGGAATATGATATGAGTGTAGCATAAGCAGAACCAACAATACCATATTTTGGTATCCATAATATATTTAAGACTACATTTATTACCATTGGAATAAATGATAAAAGAAATATAGATTTTCTATAATTTTCAATTATTAAATAATTATATATTAAATATGTCAAAAATGTTCCAATACAAGCCCAAACATATATTTGTAAAATTATTACACTTTTCATAAAAGCCTGACCATAAAGTATTTTTATAATAAAAGGAGCGAATATTGTTATAGGTAATGCTATGACAATCGCTAGTATTAAGAGTGTATAAAAAAGTTTTTTTAATCTAGTATAGTATAATTCTTCAGAAGTTTTTTTGGCGTTTACAATAGCAGGAAAAAGGGAAAAAACTATTATTCCTGGTATAAAATACCAAACTTCTGCTATTGTTACACCTGCACTATAAATACCTACTGATGATGCACCTATCATATTTTTAATGAGTATTTGATCTATTCTTGAATAAACTAATACAAAAGCACTTGTAAACATAAGTGGCCAAGAATCTTTTAATAGGGTAATAGCTATTTGTTTATCGAATTTCCACTCAGAAATTTTTTCTTTAAGTTTTTTTTCATAAATAAACCAATAAAAAACTGCATAAAGTATTGATTCTAAAAGTAAAATAAAAGCTAGATAAATAACACCTTTTCCGCTAAGGATTACTAATATTTTTAGTATATTGAGAATAAGGGTAACTAAGAAAGAAATAATGGAAGGGTATTTTGATTTTGCTCTAGCTTGAAATTCATAACTAATTATTTGAAAGGTATTAAAAAGAAAAGTTCCTGATAAGATTAAAATAAGTGTTTTTGATATATCGTCTTGTGCAAAAAAAAATGTAGAAATAAAAACTAAAATTATTGTAAAAAAACCAGCTAATAATTTTATTATAAAAGCTGAACCTAAATATTTATTTTTTTTATCAGGATTTTTAATTAAATCTCTGTATAAAATACTATCTATACCCAAAGTTGATAAAATAGAAAAAATACTTACAAAACTAAGAGCGTAGCTAAGCTGTCCAAAATTTTCAGGTCCAAGTTTTCTTGCAATAAATGTAGTAGTAAAAAAGGAAATAATCATACACAAAATTCTAGAGGCGAACATCCATCCAGTATTTTTAAAATATTTTTGAAAGCCAGTATCAACCCATTTTTCTTTTATATAATTTAAAGAAAATATATACATAATTTTTAAAATTTAAATCATATTAACATTTTTGAAGTACAAATAAAACTTGATAAAAGA
>JBDRJU010000023.1:0-3795 GCA_043814645.1 bacterium
CTTGTATTGGCAAAGGCTGAAAGCCCCTCCTTCAGCCTCCTTTCGTTCAGTGCAAAAAGCCCTTTTTTCCCAAGATAGACCTCTCCCCTTACACAAAGGTAATCCGGAGGTGTGGAAAGAAGCCTCAAAGGAAGATTGGCTATAGTCTTTAGATTAAGGGTAATATCATCCCCTACCTCACCATCACCCCTTGTCGCACCCCTGACAAATACGCCGTTTTCATACTCAAGAGAGACGCCAACCCCATCTATCTTCAGCTCACAAACCCATTCGGGCTCTCTTTTCAGGGTTCTCTTCACCCTCTCTATAAACTCAGAAAGCTCATCAAAAGAATAGGTATTATCAAGGCTGAGCATAGGTGTCTTGTGCCTTACCTGGGAGAATCCCTCTTGCACAAACCCTGCCACCCTCTGGGTAGGTGAATCTGGTGTAATTAGCTCTGGATATTGGGCTTCAAGCCCTTTTAGCTTACTTAGAAGCAGGTCATACTCATAATCTGAGATTTCAGGCTGGGAGGCTTGATAGTATTTGTAGTCGTGATACCCGATAACCCTTCTTAACTCCTCTATTCTGTCTTTTGCTTGCATACGCCCATCGCTTTTAATTCTATCCATTTCAAATTTAGCAGTCTGGTTTTTTATTCTATTGTCAGTCCTAATTTCAATTTTATTTTGCTCTCTAAAACTTCAACAAATGCGTCAATGCTCGGTGTTGGTTGGTGGGTAAATGCTTTTAATAGGTTTGAAATAGTTGTTGATTTTTTGTCAATTAATTCAAGGCTATAAACTGCGCCATTTCTGGCTAAATCATAAATATGATATTGTGTTTTAGGATTTGCATTGTAATTTAAATCCGTCAAGCGAAAACGATTCACCATATTATCATAAACAAATCGTTGCATTATCCAAAAAATATTTTTCCCCCATTTTTCCATAACTTGTCCTTTAATAAGCATTTGGATATAGGATAACTTGATGGTGTTATAAGTGTTCATTCCAAAACAATATTTGTTTTGTAGAACATCTTTTTCTTTCATAAAATCTTTTAGTGCTTGAACCAATTCACCAGTTCCAGTGGTGGAATCAGATTGAAATTCTACAATACAAAAATCGTCAACTTTATTGCTTATTGGCTTATGTTTAACCAGGACAAAATCAAAACTTCCAACATTACGAATTTTAACTTCAGAGAAAAGCAAAACATTGTTTGTGTTACCAAAGGCAACATCGCAAACATTCTTAAAAACCAAATTATCTTCTAAAAAGCGGTGTGGGCAGATGATAGGTTTTGCTCCGCTATGATTTACAGAACAAACTCCCATCGGATATTCAATAGTCCTACTTTGCTTATCGCACTTGCTTTCTAAAAATCTGCAATAACATTTCTTTACTGCATTTTTTGCTTCAGTTAATTTACTTTCAACAGGGTATGTGAAAATTTCGTTTGGGTTCATTTTTCAATTATTACAATTTCTTCTGGTAGCAGAATATTATGTCCTGTGCTTCTTCTCATTCTGAAAAGTTCTTTTTTGCAATTACGGTATCCTATTTCTTGTGCCATTTCAATCAAAATATCACAAACAGGAATATAAACACCTTTAACGGTTTGGTCGCCAACTACTAAAAGAAAATGAGCGTTTTTTTTCATTAAAGGAAAAAATTCTGATAAGCACAAATACATATCGCCAAAATATTCTCGTATCATTCTCGGATAATCAAAACCCCAATTTTTATCTTTTGTTTGCTCATAAACTTTGCCTGACACAATTTTTACATCGTTAAATTTTAGGGCAAAAACTTCCGATTTGCTTTCTTTGAAAATTAGTTTAGTGCTTCCCTTAACCATTTTCTTCTTTATCCGCTGAACATCATCCATATTTTTGACGAAATCAAGTAAATACAGTTCAAGCCGTGTTTGTCGGGTATATTCCAAATCATTCGGGTAGGGCGGTGAAGTAACAATAAAGTCAATTGTATCGGGCTTAATGTATTTTGCAGCCTTCAGACAAGTATCATCTATTAGTTTAGATTTTCCATAATGATTGTGCTTTTGAACTTTCTCTAAATCTTCGTATATCTGAATCGCTTTTTTAGTGAACAAATCCCAAAATTCTTCCTTTTCTCTAAATGGATAAAAGGTTGTTCCGGGACAAAAGGAAGCATAAGAAGCGTCTAAACATGACTTTGACAATGCAAGCAACAATAAATTTTTAATTTTTTTATCGCAAATTCTGTCAACCGAATTTTTTAATAGATTGACTTCTTTTTGTAGAGTAGGGCTTATCCATTGGTTAAGTTCTTTTTTAGGCATATTCTCTAAAAATCCCTTTGCTAATTTTAGAGAATCGTAGTTGTGAATTTTTTCTAAAAATTGTTCGGCAATTTTTATAACTTGTTTTTTGTAGAGAGTCAAGTCAATATCCCAAGTTGTCTTGACTTCTGAAATGAAAGCCATCAAAGGATTAGCGTCAAAACCTATAGAATTACACCGAAAAAAATTTGCTGAAACACAGGTCGTTCCACTCCCGGCAAATGGCTCAACAACTAATGAGTTTGGTTTAATCTTGTATTCTTTTATTTTATCTTCAATGAGAGAAAAAGGGAAATCTTCCAAGTAGTCATACCATTTATGAACCGTTCCATATTTATTGAGTTCGCTAATTGTTTGTTCTTCTTCAAAAAGTTTAAGCGTGAAATTCTCTGATGTAGTAAATTGAAGAATGTTAGTAGAATATTTTTTTGTGTTTAAGTCGTTCTTTTTAACGATTTTAGAAAAAAGGTCTAAATAATTTTCAGAAATTCTGAAACCAGTTATCAAGTTTCCATCTAAAAAACCCTTCTTGTCAAGTGATTCAATGGCGTCATTAAGAATTTTACTGTTCTTTGGGTAATCGGTTAATTTAGATAATTCTTCAATAGTAATTCTTTTGTGTTCAAACAAGTCAAAGTAGATTTTCTGTAAAACTTGAGCTTGTAAAAACGGTAGTTTATTGGGATTGGTTATTTTTTTTTCACTTTTTATAATTTCTCCAATTGTTGATTGTTTTATATCCATAGCTTAAAAATTGTCAGTATTTTATCTATCATATCAACTTTTCAAAATCCTGTCAAGGCTTTTCTGGGCAGATTACTGTAAGGTAATCCGGAGGTGTGGAAAGAAGCCTCAAAGGAAGGTTGGCTATGGTCTTTACATTAAGGGTAATATCATCTCCTACCCCACCATCACCCCTGGTCGCACCGGAGAGACAAATACACCGTTCTCATATTCAAGAGAGACGCCAACGCCATCTATCTTCAGCTCCAAAACCCATTCAACCTCTCTTTTTAAGGTTCTCTTCACCCTTTCTATGAACTCAGAAAGCTCATCAAAAGAATAGGTATTATCAAGGCTGAGCATAGGGGTTTTGTGCCTTACCTGGGAGAATCCCTCCTGTGTAAACCCGGCCACCCTCTTGGTAGGTGAATCTGGTGTAATTAGCTCTGGATATTGGGCTTCAAGCCCTTTTAGCTCACTTAGAAGCAGGTCATACTCATAATCTGAGATTTCAGGCTGGGAGGCTTGATAGTATTTATAGTCGTGGTGCCTGATAATCTCTCTTAGCTTCTCTATTCTATCCTTTGCTTGCATTATGATAAAACTTTGCCCACTGCTTTTAATTCCATCCATTTCAAATTTAGCATGTCTGGAGCTTTATTTTCTCACACAAAGCCACAAAGACACAAAGAATAGAAAATAATCTTTGTGTCTTTGTGTGATTGATTTTCTCCTTTTCCCCATCTTCCCCCTTTCTCCTTT
>JBDRJU010000024.1:0-20845 GCA_043814645.1 bacterium
TGGCGCCCAAGCGGGCCAGATTCCATTTCGCAATTTCTGGCGAATACCCCTCTTTATATTTTCCGAAAGATTATCCACATAGTATTTTGATTGCCCAAAAGCAATGGACAACATAAATTTTCCTTGCGGTGTCGGATCAAACCAAAAAGTAGGAAATTTTAGCGTGGTTATTTTGCCAGTATCTACCAAATAGATAATTCTTCCGCCGTCTATGGAATTGCGAGCCAAACGGTCGGGGTGCCACGCTAAAATTCCCTCGGCTTCATTTTCCTCTATGCACGAGATCATTTCATTAAAAATTTCCCGTCCGGGTTCTTTGGCAGTTTTACTTTCCACAAATTCACGGACGATATTCAAGCCTTCTTTTCTCGCATATTCCCGAAGCTCAAAAAGTTGCGCCTCAATACTCAAAATTTGCCTTTCGGGCTCGTCCGTGGATTTTCTCGCATAGAGGAAAATCTTTTTGGTTTGTAAATTTATGTTGTCCATATTGTTTTGAAATTAGTTTTTGGGCAATCAAAAAAAAATACGCTCAACCTTTCGCTGAAAGCGAAAGAAAAAAGATTGGTTTGCAAAATTTCATTTTGCCCGTGCTTTGCACGGCGAACTTCCGCATTGCCGACCGCACTTTGGTTTTGGATTTCAAAAATGCCTTCAAAATTGCGGAAAAATACCATGCCGAGGCGCTTTGCGCCGAGGCTTCCAACCTTGATTTTTCTAAATGTGATTCTTGGCGGTGTTTTTTGATTGATGTTCGAACATTTTTTGAGCAAAACCCCCAATAAGGAAGCCAGCCCCGCCACTGCTCGAAAAACTCGCCACACCGCAGAAAAATACTCTTTGCTCTTTTCATTTTGCGCGCCCCCGATTCTTTTTTCTTTCAATGAAAAGAGTATTTTTCTGCGGTGTTCTGCCTTCCAAGTATTCAGGCAGGTGGCGGGGCTGTCCGCAATTTGATTTCGAAAAGGAAAAGCGGAATTCCCCCCAAACCCCCCTTCCGCTTTTCCTTTTCTCAAACGGAACGGGAACGGAAGCAGGCGGGCAAAAATTCCTTCCCCCCAACCCCCTTCCTTTTTGCCCGCCCGAGCGATAGGATTTCAAAATTGCGGAAAAATAACATGCCGAGGTGCTTTGCGGCGCCGGGGCTGTTTCTTACGATTTCACAAAAAGTGAAAATTGGCGGTGTTTTTTGACTGATGTTCGAACTTTCTTTGAGCAAACTCCCAACTAAGGAAGCCAGCCCCGCCACTGCTCGACAAGCTCGCCACACCACAGAAAAATACTCTTTGCTCTTTTCATTTTGCGCGCGCCCGATTTCTTTTTCTCTTAATGAAAAGAGTATTTTTCTGCAGTGTTCTGCCTTCCAAGTATTCAGGCAGGTGGCGGAGCTGTCCTCAATTTGATTTCGCAAAGGAAAAGCGGAATTCCCCCCAAACCCCCCTTCCGCTTTTCCTTTTCTCGAACGGAACGGGAACGGAAGCAGGCGGGCAAAAATTTTTACCCAGTAGGGTCGCGAAGCGACTCCTTCTGGGCATTCCCCCCAACCCCTTGCACCCGTCCGTAGCTTTATGCGAAGGAGGGCCTTCCTTTTTGCCCGCCTGATTGCCTGCCCGCCTCTGGAGGGGGCTTCGCCCCCAAAACTTTTTGACGGATGGACGGCGGGGCTACTATACTAAATTCTTCTCCAAAATTTCAAAATGCTTCGGATCTGACTCTTTCACGATATTCAATAATATTTTGATCGCGTCTTTGCTCTCGCTTTTGTCTTTATGTTCTATGGTGCTAGTCGGGTCTGAATTGTGTGAAAACTCATTTACTAATTTATACGCTTTACCAGCGTCCACTATGCTTATTTTTTCGTCCGGATCATTGATATTTTGAACCAAAACATCCATTTTAGATTTTTGATCACCTGTTGTTGGTATCTTAAAATCTACAAAAATATCAAAAAATCTTCTCGCCATATTCCCAATAGTGTAAAAGTCCTCGTATTCTGTGTCTTGTTTTTCTGAAAATTCTTTAAGTTTGGCAAACAAAAAATGATATTCTGATTTATAATTTCGTAGTGTTTTATCAAGTTCGACAATTTTTGCTTTTCGGACATCTGATTCAGTAAAATTTTCTACCATAAAAAACTCGCAAGGGGTTGGTTTTTCTGTTTTACCCTCCGACTTTGCTTTTTCATTATCTCTCTTTGTTAAATTGTTTTTATTGATAAACCATTCTTTTGCAAGATTGAAAAGTTGAAAATTGTGCGTGGAAATAAAAAGTTGCCCGACTTCTTTGAAATGCGTGTTTATCAATGAAAAACAATGATAGATAAAATTTGAATCAAAACTGGAAATAGGATCGTCAATAAAAATAATTCCTTTTGATTTATCAAAATCGCCTTCTCCAACTTTAACGACAAAATAGGTTTAAAGAAAGAAACGGGTTGCTATCTTTTCTCTTTTCCCTTCAAAATCTCCGAAATAATTTTGTATCTTCGGTCTTTTCTCAGTCCGCGATGAACGGATAATTTTGCTTTCAAATGGGAGAAAGAACCATCGAGCGAATTGGTGGTGTTCGGAATATTTAATTCTGGATATTTTTGATATGTAAACAAATATGGTAAGTTTCTTTCCAAACTCAAGTAAGCGCTCCTGACTTTCTTGTGCGTGTAATACCAATGTTTCGTGCCTGTAACATAGGTTTTGTTCGTGATGAATCCATTCCACTCTTTCTTCCAATCTACAAGTAATTTTGTAAACTCTTTTTCATTACTTCGCGGAAGCTGGAGCATAACTGATCTCAATTCTTGTCCTGCTAGTGTTTCTGGTCTTCTTGTGAGATATTTGGTGACAGTTTTCATCTGATGAAACTGACATATTTGTACTGGAATGTCTTTAAACACTGTGGTTAAGCCACGTCTTCCGTCCACAACGGCAACGGTGAATGTCCATCCGCCATCTTCAAGTATTCTTCTACCATAATAATAGTTTGCCATGATTTCTTTCTCCACCTCGTGCCACCAGATGTTCTTTCCTTCGTTTGGAATGCGAAAAACACACACGCCGTATGACCTGCCCCAGAATGTAGTGTCCGTAGCAATAACCACCGAATGAGGCATCGAGTCTGGTAAAGGAGTACTGACCGTATCAAGTTGTTTTCTGACCCAAATATGCGAATGGTGCGTGTATTTTTTTAGATCATCAAGACTTTGTTTTCCCCAAACATATCTTTTCCATAAATCCTTATTTCGTCTCAGACTCTTTCTAATTGATTGAAAAAGTCTTTGACATGATAGACATTGATATCGTTGCAGACCTCTTCGTTTACCATATTTCTTTACATGGTATGACCTGCATTGTGGACATATTCTTCTGTTTTTTTAAACATGTTTGTATCTTTTATTAAAACCAGCTTCTAGTAAAGCCGTAGTATAGCAAATCCAGCAACCCAAAAGTTTCTTTAACTCCCTAAATCCTTTATTTTATCTCTCAATTCATCTGATTTTGCCCAATTTTTCTCTTTTCTAGCCATTTCTCTTTCTTCTACAAGACTCTTTACTTCAGCTGGTATTTCTATTTTATTTTGTATTGTTTCATTTAATTTAAGTCCAAAAACTTTGTCAAAATCCAAAGCTGTAGCAAGTTTATCAGCAGAAGATATCTCTGACTTTAACATTTCATTAAGTATAGCCATGGCCTGAGGCATATTTAAATCATCGTTAATCGCAGAAATAAATTTTTCCTTCCATTCTTTATTTACATCGCCAAGTTTAGATCCAAGAGAAGATATTTTTGTAAGTAAATTTTCATATCCATTTTTTGCTGATACAACAGAATTATCACTCCAGTCCATTGGTTTTTTATAGTGTGTTGAGAGAGTTAGAAAACGATAGGCAAGTGGATTGATTCCCTTGTCTATAAAAATATTTTTAACTGTTAAAATATCGCCAGAACTTTTGCTCATTTTTCTGCCACCACCAAGATTCAAAAATCCTCCATGGAGCCAATATTTTACCCAAGGTTTCTTGCCCGTAGCCGATTCTGATTGAGCAAGCTCATTTGTGTGATGAAGGTTAATAAAATCTACAGCTCCACAATGTATTTCAAATTGTTCACCAAGATATTTTATACTCATAGCTGAACATTCTATATGCCATCCTGGGAAACCAACACCCCACGGACTTGGCCATTCCATTTGTCTTTTTTCATTTTTAGGTGAAAATTTCCAAAGAGCAAAGTCTGTATGATTTTTCTTTTCTTCATTTGCTTCCACACGAGCACCTTCTTTTAATTCTTCAAGGTGTTGGCCAGACAATTTTGTATAATCAGATACTTTTGAAGTGTCGAAATATATTCCATCACTTGTTTGGTATGTAAATCCTTTTTTTTCAAGTTTTTGTATAAGTTCAATTTGTTCTTTTATATTATCCGTAGCTTTACAAAGAGTATTTGGAAAAATAATATTTAGACTTTTTAAATCTTCTTTGAAAGCTTTAGTGTAAAAATCAACAATTTCCCAAGCCGTTTTTCCTTCTTTTTTTGATTCTTTTTCTATTTTATCTTCACCCATATCACGATCTCCTGTGAGATGACCAACATCAGTGATATTCATTACATGATTTACTTTGTATCCATTGTAAGATAATACGCGTTTAAGGATATCAGTAAAAATATTAGTACGATGATTACCAAGATGAGGATAATTATAAACGGTTGGTCCACAAGAATACATTCCTACTTTATTATCAAAAATTGGTTTAAACAAATCTTTGTTTCTTGTAAGGGTATTGTAAAGATAAACAGGAAAAATCTTTTTATTTTTTATCAGATTTAAAAAATTGAACATTTTCTTAAATTAAATCCATTTTTTCCATTTTACAAAACTGAAAAATAAAATAACAGATATTAGTTCAAAAGAAACTATTATTTGCCAATCATTCGGATGTCCAATTAGTGGGGTGTGAACCGCATTCATTTGGAAAAAACCCGTGATAATAGAAAACGGTAAAGCAAGAAAAGTAATTACAGTAAGTATTTTCATTGTTTCGTTTTGTTTCGAAGAGAGAAGGGAATCGTTGGTACTTCTAAGTTCTCTCAAAAAATCTATGCTGTTTGTCAAAACTTTTTCTACTCTGTGATATTCATTTATTATTTTCGAAAAATTTTCAGAAAAACCTTCATCAAATAATTTGACACCTGAATCCTTAAGAGAAATGAGTACATCTCTGTGAGTAAGGAGGATATGATTAAAACTTACAAGATCTTTGTTGGCCTTGGAAATCTCTGTAACCATTGCTTTTTCTTTACCTTTAAAAATATTTTTTTCTGCTTGTTTTAAAGTGTCATTAATACTATCTACTTCATCGGACATAGCTCTATAAAGTTCTTTTATCATGTAATAAAGGACGTAACCAGCATTATCTTCCATGAGGCCTTTTTTAAGTATATTATTTAATTCAAAAGTTTTTGAAAATCTTTCTAATGCATCTATACATTCATATCTTGTCGTAATTATAAAATTTTTACCAGCAATAAAATCTATTTCTTGATCGGTTGTATTATCTTTATGTGTGTGTCGAAGAGCAGGGAAGTGCAAAACAAGATATAGATAATCTTTATACATCACAATCTTTTCTTTGTAAGTTGGAAGCTGAAGTTCACGGGCGATGTCGGGATTTATATCATATTCCTCCATTAAAGTTCGGACTTCTTCTGTAGTGGGATCGTTTACATCTACCCATGTTATAGAACCATTTTTGTATTTTTTTATCATTTTATTTTTATTTTAAACTTACTCTTATATTATATAGCTTATTTTTAACTATAACAATAGACGAAAAGTTGGACCAGGTAGTGAATTTTGGCATTGTTTTTGAAATTGTACAATGTGTAATTTGTAGATATTATTCAAGAAAATCGCCTATGTTTTAAAATTAAGTCATATTGTTAAAAACAATTTCGATGCCAAAATCTATTACCTGGTTGGACATGGGCAAAAATTTTTGAGATAATGGTCGGACAAGTTAAAAGTTATAAAGTTGTAAGTTACAAAGTAAATACCAAGCGCAAAACACGTAAAATGAACGAAAATTTAAAGAGATATAAAATACTTCTTATTACTACAATTTTGATAGTTGTATCTTTTGGATTTGGAGTATATTTTGGTAAATCCGTACAAGATTTAAGTTATAAAGAACCATCAATTATAAAATCTTCATATATGTCTACTTCAACAGTAGGTATGGATGCTTTTTGGACAACATGGAGATTATTGGAGCAAAAATTCGTTTATACACACAAAGACGCTAAAAAAATAAACGACCAAGATAAACTCTGGGGTGCTATTGCCGGTTTAACTGCATCGTATGGTGATCCTTACACAGTTTTTATGTCTCCTGAAGAAAGTAAGTCTTTTGAAAATGATATAAGTGGAAATTTTGAAGGTGTGGGAATGGAATTAGCGATAAAAGATAAAAGTATTGTTGTAGTAGCACCACTTAAAGGTACTCCGGCATATAAAGCTGGTGTTATGAAGGGCGATGTTTTACTTTCTATTAATGGAAAAGCAACTTCTGGAATGTCTGTAGATGAAGCAGTAAAGCTTATAAGAGGAAAAGCTGGTACTGATGTAACTATTGCATTTGCAAGAGAAGGAAAAACTAAACCAGTAGAAATAAAAATAACAAGAGGTATTATTGATGTGCCTACAGCAGAAACAGAAATTAAAGGAGACATATTTGTTATTAGATTATATAATTTTTATGCATTAGCATCAGATAAATTCAGAAGTGCTCTTCGCGAATTTATTGAGTCTGGAAAACATAAATTGATTTTGGACCTCCGAGGAAATCCTGGGGGATATCTAGAATCTGCAGTGGATATGGCAAGTTGGTTTTTACCTTTAGGAAAACCTGTTGTTAAAGAAGATTTTGGCCCAAATATAGAAGAATTGGTTTATAGAAGCAAAGGTTATGATATTTTTACCAACAACTTAAGAATGATAATTCTCGCCGACAGCGGTTCAGCTTCTGCATCTGAAATATTGGCTGGGGCTTTACAAGAACACAAAATAGCAAAAATAGTTGGTACAAAAACTTTCGGTAAAGGATCTGTTCAAGAACTTATAAAAGTAACTGCCGATACTTCTTTAAAAGTAACTATAGCTAGATGGCTCACACCAAATGGAATATCCATTTCTGATGGTGGCCTCACACCTAACCATGAAGTAAAAATAACGGAAGCAGATTTAAAAGCAAATAAAGATCCACAAATGGATAAAGCGATAGAATTATTAGATAATAAGTAAGAAACTATGAAAATAATACTTCTTAGAGATGTAAAAAAAATTGGGAGAAAATATGATGTTAAAGATGTCGCTGATGGCTATGCTTTAAATTCTCTTATACCAAACGGAATTGCCGTACCTGCTACACCTAATTATTTGAAAGGGATTGAAGCAAAGAAAAAACAGGATGTTCTTCTAAAAGAAGACTTTAAAAAAGCTTTTGAATATGCCGTGACAAAACTTCCGGATGGCAAACTTCATATAGCTGGAAAAGTTAACGAAAAGGGACATTTATTTGCTGGGATACATGAAGATCAAATTATATCTGAATTTAAAAAAGAAACTGGTATTTTACTTGACCCTGAGCATTTTAATTTAGAAAAACCACTTAAAGAGGTGGGTGAGCATACAATAGAATTGAAAGTAGAAGGAGAAATATATAAACTTAAAGTAGTTGTAAAACCAGAATAAGAAAAGTCAAAAACCGCTAGATAAAAAAACCGCCAAATGGCGGTTTTTAACGGAGATCGACTTGGTAAGAAGTAATCTTCTGAACAAGGCGAGTTGTGTTCTGAAGTCCGCGGTAGCGGACACATTTTCCGTAAAGAAAACCTGGCATTTTAAAAGCCGTCTTTCAACGGCTTTTAAAATTTTTCTTATTTTATATTTATAATATTTCTTCTAGTTGTTGTTGAATCAAAATTATTTTTTCTTTTTGTTCCAAATTCAACCACTCCATCTTTTAATGCAAAAAGCGTATGATCTTTACCAACTCCTATATTCATACCGGGAAGTGTGTCTCTACCTTTTTGTCTTAAGATTATTTGTCCTGTTTTTGCCATTTCTCCATCATTGATTTTAACCCCAAGGTATCTTGGATTTGAGTCTCTTCCGTTTTTACTTGAGCCTGCCGCTTTTTTATGTGCCATTCTATTATTTTACTTAATTAAACATCCCTTTTCGTAGAGATTTCTGATACAATAACGTGCACATGAGTATAAAAGATTTTGCTGAAAAAATCAAGCTGTTTTTGGGTAATATCAAAGATAAGGCTTATGGCCAAGAAAAAGGCCTGAAAATTAAAGAAGATTTATACATAGTCATTATGATAATACTGGTAGGTACGGCTTCCTTTGGCTTAGGTAAAATATCAAGTTTTGAAAAAAATAAAACACCCATTTCAATCTTGAGAACAAAAGAACTGATAACCGCAAGTGTTTTGAATAGCCAAACCGAGAAAAATAATACTGCCATACCAGAACAAACTAATGGGGAAGTTGTGGCATCAAAATCTGGAACAAAATATTATTATCCTTGGTGTTCTGGTGTATCTAGAATAAAAGAAGAAAATAAAGTTTGGTTTAATAATATTGAAGAGGCAAGAGCTACTGGGCTTACTCCAGCTGCAAATTGTACAGGATTAAAGTAATATATTTAAAATTTTGTGGTAGAATATCTCGTATATGATTATAGTCGATGTGGAGGCCAGTGGAACAAATGAAAATAAAAATTCAATCTTATCAATTGGAGCATACGATTTTGATAATCCAAAAAACCAATTTTATGAAGAATGTAAAATTTGGAAAGGTGCTCATATGAATGATGATGCGCTCGCAGTAAATGGTTTTACAGAAGAGCAAGCGCAAGACTCAAAAAAACAATCCGATACAGAATTAGTCAAAAATTTTATAAAATGGGCTTTAACATGTAAAGAACATACTTTTGCTGGTCAGAATCCTTCTTTTGACCGAGATTTTATTCATAGTTCAGCACTTCGTGCTCATCTTGACTGGCCCTTTGCTTTCAGAACTATAGATCAGCATTCTCTATGTTTTATGCATATGATAAAGAAGGGAATTACGCCCCCAGTCGTAAATAACAGAACCGACTTAAACTCAGATAAAATAATGAAATATGTTGGAATACCAGTTGAACCTCACCCTCACAACGCCCTAAATGGAGCAAAAGCAGCCGGAGAAGCCATCTCAAGACTGCTTTATGATAGAAAGCTACTGACAGAGTTTGAAGGATATCCTATACCCTGGATTTTATAGGATACTTAGCAAAAATAGTTCAAAAAGTAGGCATATTGACTTGTAAATCTAAACATGATAGTATATAAAAGCATCAGAGGCAACTCTGATTTTATGATTCCGATAATAGATTTATAAGCTTTAATGACAGACAACGGATCATAGTTTAAAATTATCAATTACTTTATAGCTATCTGTTATCTTATAACCGAAATGCTATAAACAACTAACTTAGTCGTTTTGATAATAATTAAAGAGGTAAGTGATTGTTTAATTATATTAAACATTTTCTATCTCTATTGTAATGATAGAACTTATAACAACATCTGTTTTTGTTCTTTCTTCAATTTATGGGGGAGCTACAACAGATGCCGATGTAATATCAATAACTACGGTACAATCAACTTCTTCTAAAATAGAAGCGCAAACCACTACAAGTATTCCAACCAAAAAGGAAATTGAGAAAAAAGCAAAAATTTACTTTAAAGATGATCCCATACTCGTTGATATAGCTAGATGTGAATCTAGTTTTACTCATTTAAAAGATAATGGTGATATTTTAAGAGGTAAAATTAATAAAAACGATTTAGGTCTTATGCAAATAAATGAATACTATCATGCAGATAGAGCAAGAAAGCTAGGACTTGATCTTAAGATCCTTGAAGGTAATATGGCTTACGCAAAGTACCTATATGACCGTGAGGGAAGCCGACCATGGATTTCATCATCTAAATGTTGGAAACAGGCCACAAACCTAAAATTAATGGATCAGATAGCTGTAAATAAATAGTAAAAAAAACTTCCAGGAACTTCTCCTGGAAGTTTTTTATTATCTATCTTTACTTGTATAATTATATATAATTATAATGTTAGCAGAAATTCAAAAAGAAAGATTGATAATTTATTAAACCAATTTAAGTCACTGTAATTCAAAGACGGGGAAGAATTAATTAATTGTAATGGTGTCGGACAATATATCTTTGCGACACTGTATATAGAAAAGCCCTCTCGTACCTATTTCTTTGGCTTCTTAAAGCCCCCTTTATTGACTCGTGCTACCTCAATCCTTATCAATCAAAGTGATTTGATTTCTTAAATAAGTGTTTTTATAATTTTTTAAAAATAATTTATGCTTAATTAAATTTTCGTATTTGGTTCCCTAATTTAGCTAAATTGATTAAAATTAAGACAAAATTTGACTATTGAACTTTGAGTTATAAAACTTGCCTTTCGTAATTCTAGGAGTCTCATAATTCACAGTATTGCATTATAAATTACTCATTTTTATCAAAAAAGACCCTATAAAGGGTCTTTTAGACGATACTTATATCATTAAAATCTTAACTTGAGATGCCAAGAACAGCTAAACCGGCTTGTATAAGTTTCCAGAGTATTCCAGTAACATAAAGAACAGGACCTGCTAAATAATTATTCCAAACCATTAAAATGAAATCCCAAGCCGTATGTAAATTTGCTTGAACTGTGGAACTATTGATAATATCTTTAATATTAAAACCAAAATAGCCTAAAATAACGAGCGCTATAACTATTATGATAATGGTTTTTATTAATCCTTTATTGCTTGCCATGTGTGAATTTTTACTTTGCATAAATTTTAACTTTATTTCTATTTATTTTTAATATCTAATAATATTTAACTCCGAACTATTTTTAAAAAATTCTTTTATATTTTATCACATTTTTACAAATATAGTAAAGGATCTAAATACGCTTTTGGATCTGCGATTGGCATTATATATGTTCCTTTACATACGGCGCTTTTTCTACTCATTATTTTTACACCTTGTGTTGCATACACTCCGAAATGCAAATGTGGGCCAGTGCTATAACCTGTATTACCTGAATATCCTATAACATCTCCTGTGTTTACCACTTCCCCTGTTGATACTTTTATCATAGAAAGATGCCCATACACAGTAGATAAGCCGTTATCATGCTCTATTAAAACCCATTGACCAAAAGAAGCCTTCGGACAGACAGTGTCAGTATTACCAGTTCCTTTTACAATTCCACTTAAGGCGGTTTTTATCTTTGTTCCTATTGATGCTCTAAAATCAACCCCATTATGACTTCCTGATTTATAAAGTCGTTTAGAATCAGCTGTCACACCAAATTCTTGAGTAATTTTCACAACATCAAGAGGCCAGAAAAGAATTCCTTTTCTTGCAAAAGGTATACTCTTTTCATTTATAGCAATATTAAGTTCAGATTCAAATTGTAGCAACTCCTTATCAAAAGCATCTGCCAATGCCTTCTTATCTGCCAATAATTTTTTGTAATTTACTTCAGAGTTTTTTGTATCAGTAAGTATTTTATTTTTATCTTTTTTTGTAATATCCAAAAGTTTTTTTCTGTCTACTAAATCTGATTTTAAATTTAATAAATCATTTTTCTTTTTTTCAGTTTTTATTTTATTGTTTTCTAAAACAATCTTTGTTTTTTTAGTTTCATCTATTTTTTCTTTTATTTTATTTTGCACAAGAAAAACATTTTGTTGTTCATTCCAAAATTCAGAAAGATTTTTATAAGTTAAAAGATTTTTTATAAAAGATGAATTATCATATATATTTACTTGATTTATAAGTGCAGATATAGCTTCTGTGTTGTTATTTATTGTATTTACATTTTTATCTATTTTTAAAGATAACTCCATAATTTGAAGTTGGGTTGAATCAATGTTGTTTTGTGTAAGTTTTATATCAAGAGAATTTTTATTTATAGTGGCATCTAAAGTTTTGATTGTATTTTTGAGCGAGGTTGTTTGTTCACCGATATCTTTCAGTTGTTGTTCATAAACGGCCATCTCTTTTTCCAATTGTATTTTTGTTTCTGTAACTTTTTGTATTTGGTCTTTTAATTCTTCTGTGGTGGCAGAATACGAGAGATTGTATTGAAAAAATACTAGAAATAGTACTGAAAACGCAACTTCTATTCCCTTTTTAAACAAATTGATTATGTTTTTATTAAGGTTCATTAATATTCAATTTTAAACAAAAGCTTAAAAGATTATATTAAATCTATTGCTTTTTGAATTCTTTTTACAGATTCATTTTTACCTAAAAAATATAGCAAAGTAAAAGGATCTGGAGATTTTTCTTTACCTGACAAAGCAACTCTTAGTGGCCAGAGAACATTTCCTTTACCTTTTTCTAAGGCTATTTTCATTAATTTTTCTTTCAATATTTCCAAAGTAAAATCTTTATCTGAAATTTCATTTAAAATATTTGATGAGAGGGATAGATTTTCCTTAGCTTGTTCCAATGTTCCACCTTTTTTCCAAACAATCATTTCTGTAGATATTTGCGGCTCTTCAAAGAAATATTGAATGTCTCCATCAGCCACCATCTTATCTATGTCTGAAAAAACACTTATTCTTTCTAATATTGTATTTGATATCTTTTCAATCGTTTTTATGTCCTGACAATTTTTTGGAAATCTTTTTTTTATTTCTTCTATAATTATTTTATTTGGAAGTTTTTTAACATATTCTTTGTTAAACCAGCGTAATTTTTCTTGATTAAATATTGCTCCGGCTTTTTGAACTTTAGAAATATCAAATTTTTCTATCAATTCTTTCAATGAAAAAAATTCTTCTTCTGTTCCAGGATTCCAACCCAAGAAAGCTATGAAGTTTATCACGGCCTCCGGTAAATATCCCATTTTTTCATAATATTCAACGGATACGATTTCACCATGTTTTCTCTTTGAAAGTTTTTCTCTGGTTTCAGATAATATAAGCGGCATATGGGCATAAATGGGTCTAGGTTTTTCCCCTATCGCCTCCCAAATCAATATTTGTCTCGGAGTATTTGAAAGATGTTCTTCACCTCTAATAACATGGGTAATTCCCATAGTAATGTCATCTACTACATTTGATAAATGAAAAATTGGTTCATCTAAGCTTTTTGCTATTACAAAGTCACCCAAATCGGTTGTATCAAAGGTAACTTCACCTTTTATTAAATCGTTAAAGGTTACCTTCTTATTTGGATTTTTAAAACGAATCACTTCAGCTCTCTGGCCTTCTTCCTTTACTTCTTCTTTTGAAACATAAGCCTTGTCTTCTTTAATAAGTTTTTCTATATATTTTTTATGTATGGCAAAATTATCAGATTGAAGTACAGTACTATCAAATTCAAGACCCAGCCATTCAAAAACTTTAAAAATACCTTCTGCATATTCTTTTCTTGATCTTTCAATATCTGTATCTTCTATCCTTAAAATAATTTTTCCACCGTTTTGTCGTGTGTATAAATAATTATAAAGAGCAGACCTAGCTCCTCCAATGTGTAGGAATCCTGTAGGACTTGGTGCAAATCTTGTTATTATTTTACTATTCTTAGCGTTTGCCATAATTATTTTTCATGCTGTAAGCCAATCTTTATTATCTCTCTGGCTATTAGATCTGATGCATCTGTTTTTATAAAACTTTTGGCGCCTTCGCTCATTTTTTTAGATAAATTTTTGTCTTCCATAATTCTAGTTATTTCTGAAAGTAAAATATTAGGAGATAGATTTGATTCTTCTATCACAATGGCTCCACCAGACCTAGTATAATTGTAGGCATTCTGTTTTTGATGATCTCCATTTGTGTTTGTAATAGGAATAATGATGCTAGGTATCCCCCAATGTGCTATCTCAAAAATAGCAGAACCGGCACGAGATATAATAAGACTTGACGCCCCAGCTGACATACTCATATTAAGATTGTTTAAATAATCAAAAGGTCTATATCTATATTTGAATTTGTTATCAGTTAAAACAACATTTGCTGTTCCTAATACTTCTTCAATATTTGCTTTACCTGTTTGATGAATAACATAATATTTTTCTACAAGTTTTGGTAATATACTCAATATTTGATCATTTATCATTCTTGCTCCGAGTGAACCGCCCAAAATAAGTATTGTTGGAACATCTTCTTTTAAATTTAAAAATTGTTTGGAATTTTCTCTAGTCTGTAACATTTCTATATTTTTTCTTACAGGATTACCTGTAACTGCAACTTTTGAAGCATCAAAGTATTTTGTGGCTTCAGAATAAGAAACGGCTACTCTTTTCGCAAATTTTGATGCCCAAAGATTTACTCTTCCTGGTGCACTATCTGACTCATGAATAATCACTGGTATACCTAGTAATTTTGCTGCAACCAAAACAGGGAAACTTGAATATGCACCCTTACTAAAAATAATATCTGGGTAGATATTAAAAACTTTCATTGTGGCACTTATTATTCCAAAAAATGTTTTGAAAGCATCAAAAAAATTCAATATAGAAAAATATCTTCTAGCTTTTCCCGCTGAAATATTTATATATTCAATATTATTCTCCAATAACATATCAGCATCATGAGGAGAATCTGACATATAATAAAGTTTAACAGGAAGAAGTTTCTCATCTTTCACAACTTTATTAATCGCCTCCGCAACTGCTATGAGAGGATAAAAATGACCTCCTGTGCCTCCTCCTGTTAAAAGTATTTTCATTTACCCTGTTAAATTAGATTTGAAGCTTCAAATCTTAATTTTAAATTAATTGTTGTAAAGCTCGACCAGTTATTTATTGTAAGCGTATATTTATTTATCATTTTATATATATTATATTAAAATTTAGAATCATTTAACAGGGTGAATTATTTTTAATTAAACCTTAAAAGTTTTGCCAAACTTTGATACATTTAAAACGATGCCTATCTGAACCAAAACCAGAAGCATTGCTGTGCCACCTTGGCTAAAGAACACTAAAGGTAAACCAGAAAACGGTATAATCCCTAATACTGAAGCTATATTTGTAAAAGACTGCAGTGCTGTAAGTATAACAATTCCTACCACTAAAAGTCCACCGAAAGTATCGGGAGATCTTATGGCTATTCTGAAACCTCTAAAAACAAAAAATAAAAATAATCCTATAACAAAAATACAACCGATAAAACCAACTTCTTCCGCAAGAACTGCAAAAATAGTATCACTTATAGATTCAGGTAAAAATTTATACTTTTGTATACTTTGGCCCAATCCTTTACCAAAAACCTCTCCTGAACCAATAGCTATTAATGATTGTTGTATTTGGTAGCCTGAAGTTTGAGAATTATCTCCAGGATGCATGTATGTTTCTAACCTGGACATTACATAAGGTCGAGTTATAGCTAGCGCTGCCAAACAAACAAAACCTATAGCAATGAGTATAGCTATATATCTCTTTTTACCACCAGCGACCATAAACATAGCTATGCATGTTGCAGCTAAAATTAAAAATGAATCGGTATCAGGCTGACTCAAAAGAAGCCCTGCTGCAATAGCAATAATTACAATTAAAGGTAAAAAACCATATTTAAAAGTAGAAACTTTTTCTTTTATAGAAGACAGCCACGCTGACCAATATATAATAAAACCTATATTTAATACTGCAACTGGTTGGAAAGTAAAACCAAATATAGAAATCCATCTCGTGGCAAAAGTATTTAGATTTGTGCCCAAGCTAGAAATAAAAACTGAGGAAGTTAAAATAATAGAACCTATAAAAATTGATAGCGCATATTTTTTAAAAATTTTATAATCTATTTTTGAAAAAATAAAACACGCAATCAAACCGAGAATGATTCCAAAAAAGATCTGTTTTAAAGTTATGGAAGCAAATTGTATGCTATCTTTTGCCAATATACTCATAGACGCAGATATAAAAATAACAAAACCAACAATCAAAAGAATGATCACAGTTCCAAGAAAAATTTTATCTATATTCTTTTCATTAGAAGACATCGTCTGTATTATAAAATTTTTTATTAAAAATAACTAGTAAAATTATTCTGAAAGTTTTTCCAAAGTAATTTTTTCTAATTTAACTACATCATTGAACCTGTCATCAACAGTTGACCCCAACACCACAATAACCACTGGGTGCATAAAACCAGCATCAAATATGATAGCAAGATTACCTCCGGCCAAATCTGTAAAGCCAGTCTTTGAAGCTAATAAACCTGAAATTTCATTTATGGAAATATTAGTATTTAAGGCTGTATGTTTAATATTACTTTCTGAAACAAAATCTTCATTTTGTTTGTTTGTGCTTGATATTAAACTTGGATTATCCTTTATTATCTTTTCTAAAAGTAAAGATACATCATAAGCAGAACTGTACGCGCCACTCATATTATTATCTATATCAAGTCCTGTTTCATTTATAAAAACAGTGTCGTTTAAGCCCAAATTAAGTGCTTTTTCGTTCATAATTTGTACAGTATTCTTATTATTTACAGCTTGATTGTAATTTAGTGCAGAGACAATGGCATGCATACCATCATTAGATGATGTTATTAAACTATAATCCAAAAGATCTTTTAATTTCCATTTTTCTCCTATAATAAGACCGCTATCTCCTTCGGAAAGAATATCTTCCTTTTCAATTGTAATAAGAGTGGTCTCTGGCATAATATCTAAAACAACCAAACCTGACATGAGTTTTGTTATCGAGGCTAGTGGTAATTTTATATGTTCATCTCTTGAAAAAATAGCTTGCTTGTTTAAAATATCATAAACATAAAAAGATCTGGCTTCTATACTGTCTAGTGTGGGTTTATAGTTTTGAAATTTTTGCTCTATAATTTGTTCTTCTTTTAGTGCTATGATTTTCTCCTCATTTTTTTTAATATAAAATATAGAAAAAACAATCATAACAAAAATTATTCCTATTATTGACCTTTTGTTTTCTTTTATAATATTAATTAAATTCATTACGCGTTTACTTCGGAATCAGAAATCGTATCTTTCAGCGTTTCCATTTCACTTTCTAAATCTTTTGTAGCTTCTTCTTGCTCAAATTTTTGTTCTTCTTGTACTTGTGTATTTTTATAACTTTCAATTTCCGCACGAGCTTCATTATAACTTGGTATATCTTCTAGTTTTGAAATTCCTATAAAACTAAGCATTTCAAAAGTTGGTTTATATAAAAAGCTTCTCTGATCTTTTGGGTTTGAAATCTTTTCCACTAAACCTCGTATCATCAAATTTCTTAATATAAAAGTAGATTGAACTCCTCTTATATAGTCTATTTCAGACCGAGTTAGTGGACCTTGATAAATAATAATAGAGAGAGTTTCAAGTCCTGCTTTTCCTAAATCCCGAACTAATTCTTCTTTTGTAAGTTTATCTATTATTTCAGATACATCCTTTGATGTTCCTAGGGTGACTTCATCTTCTTTAAAAACCAAAACAATTCCCCTATTAGAAAGATTTGTTCCTAGACTCTTTAATACAACTGAAATTTCTTCTTCAGTTTTCTCAAATATCTGAGAAAGTTTTTTAATAGAAATTGGTTCACCTTTCCAGAAAAGTACAGCTTCAATTTTTTGTTCTAAATTACTTACCCCGTGTGAATTTTCACTTTGATTTAAATTTGACATATTGTTTTACTAATTAATTATACAGAAAATTAGTGGCTGGGTTATTCTTATAAAATTCTTTACAGGGTCATTTTGCATTTCGCTATCTATTATTTTCTAATAAGAAGGTACATTCACATTTCTTGTTTCCATATGTATATCCTCAAACTTATCCTTCTGATTTACCTCTATTATACCTTGTTTTACAAGCTCAAGCATAGCAAGAAAACTTATTATTACATTTATTTTTTCTGCTTTTCCCATACCTGAAAAATCTTTAAAACTCATCTTTAAAGAAGATTTCACTCTTTCTGTAAGATTAGTTATCATTTCTTCAAGACTTATTACTTTTGTTACTTTTACTTTAGGTTTTATATCAAATTTTGGTAGATTTTTAATCACTTCAAAAATAGCTTTGGAGATATTTTCTTTGTTCATTTCTGGTCCTGGAGAAAAAACTGGTTCAACCTTTCTTGTGTTTGGAAAGAAAATGATTTTTTTACCAAAATTATTTTTAATATAAACACTAAGCTCTTTAATTTTCTTATAAATCTTGAGCTTTAATTCCAAATCTTGAATATCAGTCTGTTCTTCTTCAGAAAGATTGAGCGATGGTATAAGTGATCTTGATTTTATAAGTAAAAGGGTTGAAGCAATAACCAAAAATTCTGAAGCATCTTTAATAGAATATACTTCCCTATTTTGTAAATGAGCAATAAAATCATCAGTAACTTTAGCCAAAGAAACATCATTTATAAGAAGTTTTCTTTTTTCTATAAGAGAAAGTAAAAGGTCGAGTGGCCCCTCAAAAACTTCTGTTTTAATTTTGAATTGATTATCGTTCATTTCTTAATTTACTAAACATATGTACATCAATTATTTTTCCATTCTTAAGCCTGGATTTTCTCAAAATACCTTCCATTTTAAAACCATTTTTTAATAAAACTTTCTTTGAACCTTCATTCCAAGGATAAACAGAAGCCTCTATTCTTTCAATACTTTTAGTTGACTTGAAAATATAATTTGTGAAAAGTTTTATTGCTTCTGTAACTATACCCTTTCCCCAATACTTCTCTCCGAGCCAATAACCAAAAGAAACTATATACGGTTGTCCCTTTTTAAAATTTCCTCCCATACTGCCAACAGCGAAACCATCTATATCAATAATAAAATTCATAAATGTACCTTTTTTTTGTGATTTAATATTCATTAATATCCATTTTTTTGCTTCTTTTTCTGTATACGGACTTGAAAAACTATCTAAAAGATTTTTTGCTAATTTTTTATTATTTGCATTTTTTGCAAAGGAAACATAATCCCCTTTTCTATGAGGTCTTAGAACAAATCCTTTTCCTTTTAAAATAATTTCCTTTTTCACTGATTCTTTAATATTTTATCTGCAATTTTTTGTCTTTCTTCCATTGATAATTCCGGACCAAGCTGGGTAGAAATATAACCCTCATACTTATCAAAAAACTTTTTCTCGCATCCCCACATTTCAGTAAATTTCTCAGTCAAACCATGTATTGGATAAAGCTTGATATGAACATGATTTACACCCAAACCTTCCATCTTAAATTTAAACATATTTTATTCTTTTTTCTTATTCTTATCACCTTCTGATAATAAAGTATCAATTCTTATCATATCTCTTGGAAACAAGGTTGCTTCTTTAATATTTTCAATATTTAATAATTTAGAAGTAATTCTTTCAAGTCCTAAACCTAAACCACCGTGTGGAGGCATGCCACTTTTAAAAGCTTGCAGATAATATGAAAATTTTTCAGGATTCATACCTTTATTTTCAATTGATTTTACAAGATCATCATAATTATGAATTCTTTGACCTCCAGTTGTTATTTCTACACCTCTGAATAATAGATCAAAACCATTTGCATAGCCTGGATCTTGCGGATCACCATATGTATACATTGGTCTCTTTGATAATGGAAAATGTGTAATAAATATAAAATCTGAACCCCATGTTTTTTTAGAATATTCACAAAGCCATTTCTCATGCTGTGGTTCAAGATCGGGCTCTCCTATACATTTCATTCCACCTTCTTTTTCCATCAACCGTTGAGCTTCTCTTAATTTTAAAGCCGGAATCTTTTCAGGCACTGAAGGTATTTCAGCTTTTAAAAAGATGAATTCTTCCATGCATTCTTTTTTTAAACCATCCATCATATATGCAAGAAGTCTTGTCTCCATTTCCATAATATCCGTATGATCTTTAATAAAGCCCATTTCAAAATCCATACTTGTATATTCATTCAAATGTCTTGTTGTACTATGCTTTTCTGCTCTATAAACATTTCCTGTAGCATAAACCCTTTCAAAAATACCTACCATAATTTGCTTATAAAATTGTGGACTTTGTGCCAAATGTGCTGTATGTCCAAAATAATCAATATTAAATGAATTTGCTCCCCCTTCTGCATCATCACCAATGATTTTTGGAGCTTGAATCTCAACGAATTTATTAATGTTTAAAAATTCTCTGAATAATTTAATAATTTCAGCTTGAGTTTTAAAAATTTTTCTACTTCTTTCGCTTCTTAGGGTTAATGGTAAATGATCCAGATATGTATCAATATTTATAGCCGCATCTTTTTCAAATGGTAATTCTTTGGCGGCACTTAAAACAACAAGCGAAAGCATTTCTATTTCTACAGCTCCGTTTGCTTCATCTTTATTTATCATTCTTTCTGGGCGGGCATTTACTTTTCCGGTAATCTCAACAACCCATTCCGGTCTAATAGTGTTTGCGAGTTCATGTGCTTCTTTATGATTTGGTAAAGCTACTATTTGTACTTTTCCGGACATATCTCTCAAATCTATGAAGATAAGTTTTCCATGGTCGCGTCTAACATCCACCCATCCGCAGATTTTAACTTCTTCCCCAACTTTTTTATTTAATTCTCCTATGTATGTTCTTTGCATCATTTTTATAATTAATTAATAACTAACAAAATTGCCATCACAAAAAAAATAATTAATAAATTTCAACTCCAACTTTCTCTCTTACTTCTTTCATTTTCTTTTCAGTATTCATATAAGCTCTCTTACCACCATTATTAAGAATTTCTAAAACAGTATCCATATCTTTGGCTAGCATTTCTCTTTTTTCTCTCATTGG
>JBDRJU010000025.1:0-2402 GCA_043814645.1 bacterium
TCTCGCTCCAACGCTTTTACCTGCGACTGCTTGACTTCTGTTTACAAGTAATTCTCGTCTTTGGTGATGGAGTGGTTATCATTATTACTCTAATAAAAAGTCTTATAAAAGTTTAATAAAAGTTTAATAATTTTAACCAAATTAAAAGACTTATTAGACATTCTTGACCCAACAAGGGGGATTCTTCTTGCCCTTATTCGTAATCAATCTTTCTCTTTTCATTTCAGAAAGCAAATTTGTGATTTTATTCTTCTTTTTATTAGTTGCCCAATCTTCTGGTAATAACTGAACTTTTGCAAATTTTGGTAACCTTGAGTAAAATCAGGTGTTTTTTGCACTGATTAGTTTAAGAAAACCTCAGATTTTACGGGCTTTCCGCAAAATTTGCAAAAGTTCAGTAATAACTTCCATAATAATTCGTCAATTTGCTTGCGGTCAGGTCTTTTGTGACAGCAAAATGCAGTAAACCAGATCCATATTCACGCCTTAAAAATATTTGTTGTATTGCTCTTACTTAATGGTGTACCAAGTTTTATATGGTATTTTATATTATTTTTTTTACAGAAATTTATTACCATTTGCGACATTGCTTTATAAAAGTCATCATTGTTTTTCCATATTTGAGAATCATTATTATATTCAGTTAATCTCCGATAATTTAGTTTTCCAAAAATTATCTTTTTCACAAACGAGATTTTTTCTAAAATCTTTTCAATATCTCCTGCCATTGCATCAAGTTTTGGTGTTGGATATGGTTCCAAACTAACCCATGTTCTTAATCCGTTGTCAGATAACTTTTTCAAGCAGGAGATCCTTTCTCCGTAAGGTGCTGAAAAAGGCTCAAACTTATTTTTAAAGACCTCATTCAATGAAACTAATGTAATTCCATATTCATTGCTTTCTAAGAATTTCTTCTTATCTAAAATTTCGTCAGGATATACTCCTTTTGTTAAAGTTGTTACCCTAACACCCTCTTTATTCAACCTTTCAATTATCTTTAATGTCATCTTTTTTATCTCTGGTATTAAATCTTTTTTATCACAATCATACATAAAAGGGTCGGTCATAAAACAAAGATGGACAAAATCTATTTCTTCCTTGTATTTAGGAATTTCTTTTTCTAAAAGTTCTAAGGCATTTTCAGCAATTCTTGGCATTCTCCAATCCTCATAATCCTTAACCCATCCAAATTTTTTTGCCATCATCATAGCATAACAAGGGAATTTACAACCATGTTTACATCCAACAATATGATTTATTGTCCAATCCCCATATTCAACCTTAGTTTTATAAAGCAATGATTTTCTTTTTATTGTTAGAATGTTAGGAGATACTGTTAGAATGCTTTCTTTATAAAATTCGCTTCCACCAAATAAAGTTGGGCCTAAACTTTTTTCTTTTTGCTGAGCAAAAATGTTTTTAACTATGTTTGTTATAGTTGGCTTTTTTGAAACATATAGAAGATAATATAAAATATCATTGCGGTCGGGGTATTTGATATCGTATCCAACTACATGCAAGTTTTGAGAAGTAAAAACAGAAATTATAAATTCCTCCAACATCTTTTGGTCACTGCTTGTAATTACATCAACATCATTACCAATAAATGCTTTCAGCGTTTCCACCGTTTTTATTTCTTTTGTAGTAGGAGAGTTACCCAGTCGTGCTTTTTTTGCCACCCCACTTGTTCTTCTAACCCCTTCTAAAATATAATTAAACATCATATCTTTAGGATTAGACAGCCCAACTATTACATCTGTAGTTGTCTTTTTAACTTGCAAACCAGTGGGGTCTATAAAGACAAAAAGAGGGTGCTTGTTAGTGTTCTTTATATGTTTAATAACATCACTGATAGCATTATTACAATCGTCGTTAAAATATTCTATAGTAACAAGATTGCTTATTTGTAGATTTTCATCTATAAACCTTTTTATGTTTTCCTGCAGGGCTTGAAAATTATTTCTATTTTTTTCTATAAAGAAGAATTTGATTTTCAGATTTGACTTTAATTTATCAATCTTAGATAAAAGTATCTCAAGAAAAATAAGGGGCGAACCACTTATAACCCTCTCTCCTTCTGTATAATCTCCTCTACCTGCAAATAAATCTATGACATACCATTCATTAGATGCCCAATTTTGGTTATTCCAAATTGTAAGCCATACATTAAAAACTTTTTCTAATATCTCAAGTTTTGTTTTTGTAGATGGTCTATTACTTATATTCCACAAAGTTTTACTGTTTTTCATAAATTTTTCCCTTCCACAATGGCAATCTCTTCCTCGGTCAAGCCGTAGAGGTTGTAAACTAATTGGTCAATTTGGCGAGAGTATTCTTTGACTTTAGATTGTTTGGCTTCATTCTGAGGATAATCGCCATCTTTTGTTATTGCCAGGATTTTA
>JBDRJU010000026.1:0-12038 GCA_043814645.1 bacterium
GACAAAAAAATCAATCTGGAAAATATTCGATCTTAAAAAAATTTGTTCATACAAAACTCTAGTTGTGAATATGAATAAGTTTAGCATTTACGCTCTACTCATTCTAAAAGTAATGCTCAAATGGAATCAAAAACAAAGTCAAAAAGATTTCCATATTTTTATATATTTTTCCATTTTTAGAATAAAATTTTAATGTGCCAAAGCAAAACCTATTACTTTTTTAGCGCCTGCATTTCTCAGAGCTTTTGAAGCCTCACTCATTGTAGTTCCTGTAGTGATTACGTCATCTATTAGAATAATATTTCTATTTTTTATTAATTCTGTATTTGCACAGAAACAGTTTTTTAGGTTTTTTAATCTTTCATTTTTATTTTTTAGCGCGGATTGATGTGGTGTTTCTTTTATTTTTATTAAGGCAGTTAAAGACATATTAAAATTTTTGCTTTCATCTATTTTTAGAATCTCTTTCACTATAAGTTCGCTTTGGTTATATCCTCGCTCTCTCAAATTATTCTTATGCATTGGTATAGGTATAAGTAGGGGATTATTAAAATTCGAAAAAACCATCTCCTCGGTTATATTTTCTAAAACGAACTCATACAATAGATTGGAGAATTTTTCAATAATTTTTTGATTTTTATTATATTTTATCGCCCAAATAGCTTTTTTTGAGAGTTTATTTTTATATTGAAACAAAGCCTTGTATTTGCCATTTCCCATCTCATTCGCTTGAGGCACATCATTTAATATGTTTGCTTCTGGCATATTTTCTATTTGGACGATCTCAATATCTCTAGGTAAAATTAGGTTTAACACTGAATCTATAAATTTTTTTAGTTTATTCATTTTTTGTTGAACGAGTTATTTTCTATGATATAATAACACAGATAAAGAATGACGGATGTGAATATAACAAAAAACAAAATAATTTTTAATTTTGCTTTTTGATTTTTTAATTTTGATTTTATAATATGGGTAATCCAATTTCAGATTTTTTTGGTTCAATTTTAACTCCCAAAGATACAAAGGTATTGGGTATTGATATAGGCTCTTCTTCTATTAAAGTGGTTCAACTCAAAAAACAAGGTGGTAAGGCGGTGCTTGAAACTTATGGAGAAATCGCTTTAGGACCATACTCTGGCACAGATCTTGGAAGATCCACGGTGCTCTCTGCAGACAAACTTTCAGAAGCTGTTAAAGATCTTTTAAAGGAGTCTAACACCACTACTTTTAATAGTGGCTTGTCTATTTCTACAGGGTCTAGTTTTATTTTTTTTATAAAAATGCCCTCAATCGAAGAAAAGAATTTTACTGAAATGATTCCCATAGAAGCAAGAAAATATATTCCCGTGCCAATATCTGAAGTGACTTTAGATTGGTGGGCGTTGCCAAAAGATGAAAAAACTGTTTCAGAATTTCAAAATGGACAAAAAATGGAAGACGATAAAACTACTGAGGTATTACTTATTGTTATAAACAATGATGCTTTAAATAAAAATAGAGATATACAAAAACTTGCTGGTTTGGCAGTTTCTTTTTCCGAAGTAGAAATTTTTAGCTGTATGAGAGCTGCTCTTGATCCAAGTACTGCCCCTCAAGTGATAATGGATTTTGGCGCAAGTTCCACAAAAGTTTTTGTTGTTGAGAGAGGAATACTTAAAGCTTCTCACGTTATAAATAGAGGCTCTCAAGATATCACATTGTCTATTTCAAAATCTGCAGGCCTTTCTTTTGAAGAAGCTGAAAAAATTAAAATAAAAGAAGGTCTTTTAGGAGCTGATAAAAATAGCGCTTCTGAAGTCTCATCTATCACAGTAGATTATATTTTGTCAGAAACTGGACGCTTTATAATGAATTATTATAGAAAATCTAACAAGAAAATTAGTAAAATTGTTCTAACTGGCGGGGGATCTTTACTTAAAGGTTTGAAAGAAAAAGCACAAAACTCTTTTGAAACTTCTGTAGAAATTGCAGATCCATTTTCTAAGGTGGAATATCCAGCTTTTTTGGATGAAATTCTAAAAACTGCAGGCCCTGAATTTACCGTAGCCATAGGTTTAGCGATTCGAAAACTTCAGGAGATCTAGAACCCATTGTATTATTATTTGAATTCGGTTCTAATCAACAGTTTTGATTGTATTGTTTTTATTTTTTGATGTATAATAGCATCAGCATAGAGTTGAAAGCCCGCCCGACCGAATGGTCATTCGGGTGGGTACAAAACCTATAAAGTCCATAGAGTAAATGTAAAATTAGAAAATGGAAACAAAATATCAAACATCTTTTATACCCAAAAAGCCTGTAAATATGGCAGGGTCAAGCCGTTCTGGTGGCATGAGCCTATTTCTACTCGTGTCTCTAATTATTTTTTTAATATCTCTTGGATTGGCTGGGTATGTATTTTTGGAAAAAAATCTTTTGATTAAAAATATAACGACAGACCAAAATACCATAGAAGCCAATAAAAGCGGCCTCGTGTCCGATTCGATTACCATTGAAAGTTTAGTAGAACTTAATTCAAGAACTAATGTTGCAAAAGATTTATTAAGTAAACATATAGCAGTTTCTCCAATTTTTGATTTTTTACAACAAGGAACTCTTAAGAGCGTCAGATTTAAAAATTTTAGTTTTTCTTCTGCGGGGAAAAATGAGTCGGGTCAAAATAAAGTATCCATTCAGATGTCAGGGGTTGCAAGAGATTGGGAAACAGTAGCGTCTCAAGCAGACGAATTTGGTAAACCTGATTGGAAAAATATAATAAACGAGCCAAAGATTTCTAATTTAAGTCTGGAAGCGGATGGCAGCGTATCATTTTTGTTTGCAGCCTATGTGGTACCTGATTTTTTGGTTTACGGAACTAATACAAGTAACTAATCATTTATGAATTTTATATTACCATTTATTTTAATAGCCTCTTCATTCGCAGTATTTTTTGGATACGTAGATCCAAATTATAAAGGTAGTATCACACAAAGTGGTGCCGACTATTCCAAGGCCGGAGTCATATTTCTTAAAGAAGAATTGTTAAAATATGATGACATATTAAATTCTTCCACAAAAATTATAGCTCAGAGAGATGTTCTTGTTGCAAAGAAAAATACTATTACAGAAGTAGACAAAAATAGATTAGAAAGACTTCTTCCGAGCAATATAGATAATATAAGGCTTATTATAGAAATCAGTAAAATTGCTGAAGGTAGAAACTTGATTGCGAAAAACATTTCGGTCGGGGATATGGCAAAGATAACAAGCGATACCATAGGGGGGGATAATACTCCTTACGGTACGCTATCATTAAAGTTTACAGTAAATTCTTCATATAATAATTTCTTGAATTTATTGAAAGATTTGGAAAATAATCTCAGATTAGTAGATATCACAAATATTAGTTTTAATGCCACAGAGTCTGGTTTCTATGATTTTAATATAAGTTTGAATACTTATTGGTTAAAATAATACTATTTAATTAAAAAACCAAAAATGAAAAACAATATAGTAATAATAGTAACGGTAGTCATAATAGGAATGGTGGCATTTTGGTATTTAGGCGCAAAAGATAATAGTACAGCGTATCTTGCTACGGATGTAAAAACCACGGATTCTACAGATGCAAAATATATTTATGGTATATTGCAAAAAATGGCTCAGGTTACTCTGGATGATTCTATTTTTTCCAATCTGGTATTTCAAAATTTAAAAGACAATACCGTATTTTTCCCCCCTCAATCACCAGGGAGAAATAATCCATTTGCTCCAGTTGGTACCGATTCAAACATTTCGAGGCAAGAAACCCAACCTACAGTTTCAATACCTTCTTTAAATACTAGATAATCACAAATGAAAGAATAAAAAGTAAAAATAAAGTTCAAAATTTAAAATAAATCCAAATTCATTTTTAATTGTTAATTATATTTTTACATTTTTCATTTTAAACTTTACTTTTAAAACATGAATATATTAGAAAATCTTGTAAGTAAAAATATAATCAGTAAGGGAGACTCAATAAAGATAGAAAAACAAGCAAGTGTGTCCGGCAAATCCATAGAGGAAGCTTTAGAAGCTGTCGGAGTTCCTACACAAACCATCCTTGATGTAAAAGGGGAATATTATAATATTCCTTCGATTAACTTGGCGGATTATACGGTTCCTACCTCTATTTTACAGTATATTTCTGAAGATGCTGCTTTACGATACAAATTTATTCCTCTTTATGTTAAAGAAGGAGTTCTTGAGATTGGAATGATAGACCCAGATAATATAGAGTCTAGAGATGCCCTTACATTTATAGTGAGTAAATTAAGTATACCTTACAAAATATATGTTATTGCCGAAAAAGATTATAAAAAAATAATCGAAAGTTACAAAGGTCTTTCTGGTGAAATTGGCAAGGCTCTTACCGAACTTGAAACAGATTTAGACCAAGATTTGGAGGATATAGAAATTATAAAAAGCGACAGTTCCAGTTTTGGAAAAATAGAAACAAAAATTATAGAAGATGCTCCTGTTACCAAAATCGTCGCCACAATACTTAGATATGCTACAGATGGAAATGCTTCAGATGTACACATTGAGCATATGGAAGATAGGGTAAGAGTAAGGTTTAGAGTTGACGGAGTTTTGAATACCAGTCTCGTTTTGCCATCAGAGGTTCATCTGGCGGTAGTTGCTAGAATTAAAATTCTTTGCAATATGAAACTTGATGAAAAAAGAAAGCCTCAAGACGGACGTTTTTCTGCTAAGATAGAGGGAAGAAAAATAGATTTTAGAGTTTCAACATTTCCCACATATTTTGGAGAGAAAGTTGTTATGAGAATTCTGGATCAAGAAAAGGGTGTTAAACTTTTAGATCAGATGCTGATTTCTCCTAGATATTTGAAAATGATCAGAGAAGCATTGGGAAGACCATACGGTCTGATTCTGATTTCTGGTCCTACTGGATCTGGTAAAACAACCACTCTTTATTCAATGCTTAATGAAATAAATAAAGATGAAAAAAATGTTTTAAGTTTAGAAGATCCTATTGAATACAATATAAAAGGTATGAGTCAATCACAAGTTTTTCCAGAAATTGGTTATGATTTTGCTAATGGTCTAAGAACTACTTTGAGGCAGGATCCAGATGTAATAATGGTAGGAGAGATTAGAGATAAAGAAACAGCCCAGCTTGCTGTACAAGCCGCTCTTACGGGTCACTTAGTGCTTTCTACCATCCACACAAACACGGCCTGCGGAGTCGTTCCTAGACTTATAGATATGGGAGTGGATCCTTATCTTATTTCGCCTACTCTTATACTCACTATAGCACAAAGACTTGTAAGTCAAATTTGTCCTGGAACTGGTAAACCATTACCTTTAAGTGGAAGTTTAAAAGCAATGATGGATAAACAATTTGCAGATTTACCCGAGGCTTATAGGAGTGAAATTCCAACCGGAAATGAAATATTAGAAGTTGAATCTACACCTCAATGTCCAAAAGGAACGAAAGGTAGAATTGCCGTGTTTGAAATGTTTAAAATGAGCAATGAAATAGAACAAGTAATTCTTCGTAATCCTATAGAATCTGAAGTATATAAAGTCGCTAGGAAAAACGGTCTTGTTACTATAAAAGAAGATGCCATTATAAAAGCTTTGCAGAAACTTATTCCTTACAATGAAATCAATGAACTTTAAATGGAATATGAATTTTGTTAGAGACCGCGGTTGCTTTATGATATAATTGTGAGTGTTAGTAGAAAATTTGTTTTAATAAATAATAATTTTGACAGGAAACGGCAATGACCGCAACTTGTCTCTAAACAGGATGAATGAAAAAAAGAAAATTTTTTTAATTGACGACGACTCTTTTTTGTTAAGCATGTATTCAATGAAATTTGAAAAAAATGGATTTGAAACAAAAGTGGCAGCCAATGGATCTGATGCACTTGAAATTTTAAGAGGTGGCTATAAACCAGATGTATTAGTCCTTGATATAATAATGCCGGTAATGGACGGGTTTTCTTTATATGAATCTATTAAAAAAGAAAATTTAGCTCCCGGTGCTTTGTCTATAATGTTAACAAATCAGGGTACAGTTTCTGATATAAACAGAGCAAAAGAGTTGGGCGTCAATTGTTTCATTATTAAAGCAACAACAATACCGTCAGAAGTAGTGGAAGAAGTGAATGGACTTTTAAAGAAATATAAAAAATAATCAAAACATTTTTGTTAGAAAAAAGATAAAAATTTTCAACATTTGTCTTGTATAAAATCATTTTATTTTGTTGTATAATATAAACAAGTCAAAACTTATAAAATAATATAAAAAAATACCCGTCCCGTTAAAAATTCAACTTAAGTTAAATAAAATATAAAAGTAAAATAGAAATAAAATATTTAAAAGTCGCAATAAATTACTAGAATTAAAATTTTGTACTGGGATGGAATATAAAAATGAATTAAAAGATTTAATAAAAACCGTTTTCCAAGAGGGAGCTTCGGATTTACATTTATCTGAAGGTAAAAAACCTACCATAAGAGTTTCTGGAATGTTGTTGCCTTTGGTTAAAAGAGAAGTTATTGATAAAGAAATGATCATAGGTATTCTTTCGGAGCTTGTATCCAAAGAAAACAAAGATTTCTTTTTAAAAAGTAAAGAATTAGATTTTTCATATGGAATAGATAACGGGGAAAGATTCAGGGGTAATGCATTTTTTCAGCAAGGAATGATTAGTATTGCACTTAGACTTATTCCTAAAAAAATTAGGAGTATAGCAGAGCTCAATCTTCCAGAAATGTTAAAGTCGTTTACAGACAAACCGCAAGGATTCTTTTTAGTTGTAGGGCCTGTTGGTCATGGAAAGTCCACAACTCTTTCTGCCATGATAGAAAGCATAAATGAAAGTAGGGCAGAACACATTATTACCATAGAAGATCCTATAGAATATATTTATGAACCCAAAAAGTCCATTATTGATCAAAGAGAGGTAAGGATAGACACGGCAGATTTTCAAACAGCTATGAAAAGTATGTTTAGAGAAGATGTTAACGTTGCTCTTATAGGAGAAATGAGAGGAACGGAAACCATTGCTACGGCAGTTACCGCAGCTGAGACGGGACATTTAATTTTTTCCACATTACACACAAATGGTGCTGCACAAACCATAAGTAGAATTATAGATTCATTTCCTGGAGACCAACAAGAACAAATAAGAATTCAACTCGCAGGAAGTTTAACAGGTATTTTTTCACAAAGACTTATTCCAAGAATTTCAGGAGGTTTGATACCCGCGTATGAACTTTTGATAAACAACAATGCGGTATCAAATCTTATTAGAGAAAACAGAATACATGAAATCAGCTCAGTCATAGAAACGTCTTCACAAGATGGAATGATAGATATGAATAGGTGTTTGGCCGAGTTGGTTGCAAGAGGTGAAATAACGACCGAAAACGCTTTCTCATATTCCACAAACGCCAAGATATTGGAGAGAATGATGTAAGAAAATTCACGAGCGAAGCGAATATAATTTATTTACCCTGTTAAATACCAAATGAAATAGCAAAATAAATATGATACAATTGAATTGCAAAATCGTTTTTTTAGAAGGGGTTGTAAAAGTAAATAAGTTCATTTGGTAAGATTTGAGATTCATTTAATTCTCTCAAATCTTATTTCACGGGGTGATGATTTTTATAATCATTACACTCATTAAAAATCAATCATGACATTCAAATATAAAGCAGTAGATCAAAACGGTTCGCCCAAAGATGGAATAATAGAATCTATGAATATAGATATAGCAATAGGTGCTTTGCAAAAAAGAGGTTTGTCTATTGTTTCTATTAAGCCCGAGGAAGAAAAGAATGGTGGATTGTTCGGTGATATGTCTTTTTTTAACACAGTTTCCAACAAAGATGTTGTTATCCTTTCAAGACAGGTGGCAACTTTGTTTGAAGCGCAAGTTTCCGCTTTAAGAGTGTTTCAATTATTATCGGGACAGTCTGAAAATTTAATTTTAAGAAAAAAATTGAAAGAAGTTGTAGATGATCTTCAGGCAGGTAATAGCATCTCTATTTCTTTGAATAAACATCCGGATGTATTTTCTCCATTTTATGTAAATATGGTTAAGGCAGGAGAAGAGTCAGGTAAACTTGATCAAACTTTCATGTATTTGGCTGATTATCTAGATAGAAATTACGAAGTTTCTTCTAAAGTTAAAACCGCTCTTATATATCCAGCTTTTGTCATTTTCACGTTCGTTGCTGTTATGGTTCTTATGCTTGTTGTTGTTATTCCAAAAATAGCAATGATATTGAAAGATTCTGGTCAGGCTGTTCCTATATACACTAGGATAGTTATGGGCCTTTCAGATTTTCTCGTAAGTTATGGAATATTTCTTTTAGTAGGACTTATAATCGGCGGTTTTTTCCTTTGGAGATATTTACAGACAGGAGCGGGGAAATTGGCTTTTGACGATATGAAGATCTCAACTCCTATTATCAAAAATCTGTATGCCAAGCTATACCTTTCAAGAATTGCCGACAACATGAACACAATGCTTGCTTCAGGTATTCCTATGGTTCGCGGTCTTGACCTTACATCTTCTGTTGTAGACAATTTAGTTTATAAAAATCTATTAAACAAAACAGTTGAAGATGTAAAAGGCGGAAGTTCTGTTTCAAGTGCGCTGGAAAAGCATGAACAAATTCCTGGAATATTCATACAGATGGTAAGAATAGGAGAAGAAACAGGGCAGCTTGGGAATATTCTAAAAACCTTAGCTAGTTTTTATAGAAGGGAGGTTACCAATTCCATAGATTCTATAGTAAGTCTTATTGAGCCTGCAATGATAGTCATGCTCGGTCTCGGAGTTTCATTTCTTCTAGCATCAGTTCTTGTCCCTATTTATAGTATTTCTGGAGGGATGTGATTGCTTCTTAAAAAGCAATCATCCCGTCAAATTGACTTCTCATTTGACTGGGATAGTTTTTAATTAAATAATTTCAAATCTAGTAATGTTTTATTATACTTACGTTTTAAAATCAAAAAAAGGTGGTGAATTTTATACTGGTTGTACGAAAGATTTGAAATTAAGATTTGAAGAACATGAGAAAGGGGAAGTAGAATCAACAAAAGATAGACGACCATTGGAACTAATATATTATGAGGCATGTAAAAATAACATTGATGCTCGCCATAGAGAAAAATATTTAAAAAGATATTATGGAAAAATGTTTCTAAAAAATAGGCTTAAAACTTATTTGAAAGAGTAGTTTCCAATAGGTATTTTGACCCCAGCCAAATGGAAAGCCAATTTGACGGGGTTCTTAAAATGCTAGTAAGCATTTTAAGAAGTTATCCACACCACATTCTTCACATATTTTTTGAAAAGGTTGTATAATAGCAAGGCAAGCTTAAGTCTCGAGAGAGATTAAAGTATTTTTAATTGGAAGTATTCATACCTTGAGCAAGTTGAAAATGGCCAGAAGAAAATACAGGCTATTTATTAATGTTTTTTAAATTGATTTTTATCGATAAAAATTAAAATTATGAAGAATAAAGGTTTTACATTGATTGAACTTTTGGTGGTTATAGCCATCATAGGTATCCTTTCTTCAGTTGTTTTGGCTTCTCTAAACTCAGCAAGAGGAAAGGGATCAGACGCTGCTGTAAAGTCAGGTTTGGCAAATATGAGAGCGCAGGCAGAATTGTTTTATGATGGACATGCACAATCATATGCTACTTTGTGTACAGATCCGCAGTTTGGTGCTATGTTTGCGCAAGCAACTTCAACAGGTGGGTCAGGAGCATGTTTTGCTGATGCTACAGCATGGTCAGCGTCAGCTGGTCTTAAAGGGACAGCAAACAAATTTTGGTGTGTGGGAAGTACAGGTGTTTCAAAACAAGTTGATGCTCAAGCTATGTCGACATCATCTTGTCAATAGTTTAAGTTAACGGTTTATAAACAAAAAACTCACCTAGCAGTGAGTTTTTTGTTTTTTCTAGGTTTACTTGAGGTCCGACCTCAAGTAGAAAAATTTTGTTTTTTTGTAAAAAAAAGATATAATTAACCCGTTAAAGTTTTTGCTGATGTGTTGAAAATGATAAATTGATAGAGGAGTCTGTTTTATAACAATCTCTCTTTAAAAACGTATCAATTATTTAATATCAACACATTTTCATCAGTAAAAATTTTCTCGGGTAAATGAATCTTTTTAAAAAAAAAGCACAAAATAAAGCAGCATTCACGCTTATAGAAATAGTTGTTGTTATTGGTATTATGGGATTTTTAACTGCTATTATCTATTCCTCATTTGACGTATCTCGTGCAAAAAGTAGAGACCAAAAAAGAATTTCAGATATAAGCGCTATTCAGCTTGCGCTGGAGCAATATTTTCAAAAAAATGGCGTTTATCCTACAACATTAGAAAAACTCACCGAAAAACTACTCGGTTCTACAAATGCTTATATTAATGAAATACCAAAAGACCCAACTACAAATGTTAGTTGTGGTGAAAATTATTTTCCTATGACCAAGACGCTCAGTTCAAACAATTGTATATCATATCAACTCTGGACAAAATTTGAATTAAAAAATTCATATTTAGATTCAAAGAAAAGTTTTAATTCCACTGAGTTTCCTTTGCCAAATAATATGTTTGAATGCGGAACTAGTCATGATTCTGCAAAAATAGATGCTTTAGCGGATCCATTGATTTATGATGTAATGCCTTAATTCACCCTGTTAAATGATTTTAAATTTTAATTACTTAAATGTTCTATACTTACGTACTACAATCAGTAAAAGATAAGAAATTTTATACCGGTTTTACAAAAAATTTAAAATTAAGATTTGATGAACACCGAAAAGGCAATGTAGAATCGACTAAAGACAGACGCCCCCTTAAGCTGGTATACTATGAAGGATGTGCTAATCAGAAAGACGCCACTCATAGGGAAAAATATTTAAAGACGCATCATGGTAAATCATTTATTAGAAAAAGAATCAAATCTTATTTAACAGGGTAAACAATGTTATTTACAAACTTATTTATCATTTTTATATTAGGAACAATCATCGGCAGTTTTTTGAATGTTCTGGTTTTGAGATATAACACAGGTCTATCTTTTGTCACAGGTAAATCAAGATGTTTTTCTTGTAACAAAGATTTACACTGGTATGAGCTTTTGCCTCTTTTTAGTTTCCTTATTCTTGGAGGAAAATGTTTAGGTTGTAATAGTAAGATTTCCAATCAATATATTATTGTAGAATCTCTCACTGGAGTTGTTTTTGCATTATTATTTTTAAAATTTGGTTTAACACCACTTTTACCTTTATATTTAGTCGTAGCCTCACTTTTGATAGCAATGTCAGTTTATGATTTTTTACATAAAATAATTCCCGATGGCATGGTTTATACTTTTATTGCCCTATCTGTTTTTATGTTATTTTTTACACATTCAACAAGTGAACTTTTTAGTTTTCCAATATCACTAGATTTACTTGCTGGTCCAATACTTTTTGCCTTTTTTGCTTTCTTTTGGCTTGTTTCAGGAGGGAAGTGGATGGGTTTTGGAGATGCAAAGCTTGCAGTAGGTATAGGATTTCTTCTGGGTTTTTCCGGAGGGATTTTTGCCATAATGCTGGCTTTTTGGATAGGTGCCGCTGTTAGTCTGATACTTATATCATTGCAGAAAATAAAAATAGCTAAATTTAAGTTGTCTTTTAAAAGCGAAGTGCCTTTTGCACCTTTTATAATTCTCGCTGTATTTATTCAGCTTCTAACTTCTTGGAATATTCTCAGTTTAATTAATTTTTTAGGCTGAAATTGCAAAGAATTTTGCAAGAATAGATTATATTTATACTGTTCTGTATTTCAAAAAAACATTATGTTAAATTTAAAACAAAATAAAGATTTACACCTATCCAACCATGCAGTCGTTCAGGTAGGCAGGACAAGCAGAAATAGGGGATTTACTCTCGTAGAACTTCTTGTGACTATCAGTATGTTCGTTATTATTACTGGAGTAGTTCTTGTTAATTCAAATAAATTTGATA
>JBDRJU010000027.1:0-33425 GCA_043814645.1 bacterium
ATTTTAAGTCCTGAATTTGTTACGGCCGAAGCAGCAATAAAAAACATACTATCTGTTGGATCTTCTGATAAATAATATGTAATATTTCTATTTATTTCTTTTACCCCATGCACGGTAATAGTAGTTGTTCCTATTCCGTCTATTTGTACTCCGAGTTCTTGTAAAAAGAAGCATAGATCCTGAACCTGATAGTTTGCTGAAGCAAATCTAATAGTTGTTTTACCTGGTATAAGTGCCGCTGCCATGATGGCGTTCTCCGTAACAGTGTCTCCGGACTCATATAAGGCAAATTCTGCAGGTTTTAATCCATCATTTGAAATTTCATAACTGGAAATTTTCGTTTTTATATTTATGCCAAAATTCTCAAGTGCAAAAAAGTGAGGACTTACAGTACGATTACCAAGTTTACATCCTCCAGAGTGGGGAAGAGAAAACCTTTTGAATAAGTGAACCAAAGGTCCTATAAGCATGATTACACTACGAGTTTTTTCTGCCGATTTCTTATTTATATTCTTTGGATTAATTTTTTTTGCTTCTATTTCTAAGTCATCATTGTTCCATTTTATAGATACTCCGAGACTCTCAATAACTTCTATCATTCTATACACCTCTTCAATTTTTGGAACATTTTTTAAAACTGTTTTTCCTCTATTCATTAAAGATGCAGGTATGATTCCCATAGCGCCATTTTTAGATGTTTTGGTTATGACTGTTCCAAAAAGTTTATTTCCTCCCTCTACTTCAAAATTTATCGTGCCTTTTGAAATATTTATTATCTCACTACCTAAAGCCTCGCTTATTTTTGAAATCATTTCTGTAGTAAGATTTTGTTCACCACTTTCAATACGAGCAATAACACTTTGTGTCGTTTTTAGTTTTTTCGCAAATGTAGACTGAGTCACTCCTTTTCTTTTTCTAAGCTCAGCTATTAAATTTCCTATTTGTGAAAGTTTGCTTATTGACATCTTGAAATTATAGCATATGGGCTATAAAATTTACTAGTGAAATTCAAACGTTATTAATTTGCAATTTAAACTAAACAATATAATATATAAACATGTCATTTTTTGTAAGAAAATTGGGAATAGATTTAGGTACTGCAAGCACTCTCGTATTTGTTCCGGGTAAAGGAGTTGTTCTTTTTGAACCTTCCGTTGTTGCTATTTCAGAACAAGATAATAAAATTTTAGCTGTCGGATTAGAAGCAAAAAATATGATTGGAAAAACTCCCGACAGTATTATTGCTTATAGACCAATGAAAGATGGGGTTATTGCCGACTATCGTGTTACAGAAGCGATGCTTAGATATTTTATAGATAAAGCTTTGGGTAAATGGAATATTTTTAAACCAGAAGTAATGATTTCAGTTCCCGCTGGAGTTTCTTCTACAGAAAGAAGGGCTGTTGTGGAAGCGGCAATTAAGGCGGGAGCAAAAAATGCTTATGTTGTTAAAGAACCAATACTTGCCGCTATTGGTGCTGGTATTCCCATTTATGAGCCGGTAGGTCATATGATTGTAGACATTGGTGGTGGAACAACAGATGTCGCTGTCATTTCACTTGGAGGGATTGTGGCTTCTACATCTGTAAAATGTGCAGGCAATAAAATTGATGCTGCAATTGCTGATTATATTAAAAAAACTTTCAATCTTGCTATTGGAGATAAAACTGCAGAACAAATAAAAATAACTATTGGAAGTGCAGTACCGATGGAAGAAGAATTGAGTGTAGTAATAAAAGGGAGAGATTTTTTGACAGGACTTCCACGTTCAACCGAAATAAAAACAAATGAAATTGTAAAAGCTATTTCAAAAGAACTTAAAGATATGATAAAAGCAATAAAAGATGTTTTACAAGATACTCCGCCGGAACTTGCTGCTGATATTATTGATAATGGAATTATTATGACAGGGGGTTCTTCTCAACTTAGAAATCTTACTGAACTTGTGTTTAGAAGAATTGGTGTAAAAGCTGTTGTTGCTAAAGATCCACTCTACTGTGTTGCAAAAGGGACGGGAATAGCGCTTGAGCATTTAGATACTTATAAAAAGTCTATTATTACTAAACGATAGTTTGATTTAAACCTTAAAATACAATTATAAAAAGCTGATTTTGCTTCGCAAATCAGCTTTTTATTTGGATCGTTTCAATTTTGACAAAACGTATTAATAAGTTATACTATTCTTTGAAACTAACTACGAGATTGGCCATAGCTAAAAGATTCTGAATCTTGGAATTTTTTGGCTATGACTAATGTCAGTCATAGTTCCTCCTCGGATTAGAGGAAAAATTTAAAGTGCAACTAAGCGCAAAAGGAGAGTAAGATGAAACAAGATTTTGTCTCAGCCGACTTAACTGTCGGCCAACTGAATGCCATTGTAAAGAAACTCGGTGGCAAAGATGCAGCAATGGAGTTTCTCCGTGGTCATTACACGGTTCAACCATGGTGGGTAGAAAATGATGTAATATATTTTAATGTTACATCAGATGGAAAAACAGGTGAACAATGGGTGAGTCAATTTGAATCAAAAGGGATAGTGGTTCCCGAACTTACAAAAATGCGCCTTTTGTTCAATGATATCAATCATGTGAAGGAAAAAATTTATAAGATTGCTGTCATTAAAGGAGAATATTTTTCTGATCAAGACCGTATTATGACAAAAATTGTGAAAGAGGCAATTAAACGTGGTTTTGAAATACCAAATCCCGAAATTGCTTGTTTCATCAGGGAAAAGTTTTCTGATGAACAAATTAGAATGATGGGTTTTGGCCAAGCTAACCTTATTGGTCAGGTTTATGGATTGGGAATTGTTACCATGCACAAAAAACTTTCCGATTTTCATTCTCCATTTGGTATTTCTGAGGGAGTACTTTGTACGTATTCTTCCACCACAGGCTCGTCATATTTGGAGTCTAACTGGTTTGAACCCACTGACGGGTGGAGTAGCAATACGGGATTTGCGTTCGTAGTTTCGAAATGAGTGTGTTTTTAACAACACCATAAACAAAAGTTTAAAAAACTTTTATTTATGGTGTTTTTTGTTATTATAGTTTGAGTATGGGTTTAAATTTACCTACAAAAAACAATATTCTTCATCATGCATACTGTATTTTGGGCAATACTGAAGATGTGATAAATGAATTAGAAAAGTTCTTTTTGAAAGAACTCAATTTTTCCATAGTGAATAATCCAGATTTTTGGTATGGAAAGTTCGATGTTATGGACATAGAAGATGGAAGATCTATTAAAAATTTGCATCAAAATAAGCCAATATCTGGAGATAAAAAAATATTTGTTGTGAGCGCAAATTTTATTACGGAAAAAGCTCAAAATGCGATGCTAAAACTTTTTGAAGAACCAAGAGGAGATACGCATTTCTTTTTAGTAATACCCTCTTTGAGTAATATTATTCCTACATTTAAATCTAGATTATTTATTATAGATACAAATGAAGTAGGCAGCTCTCTTATAAACCCTAAAAACTTTTTGAAAATGTCCATAGGAAAGAGAATGGAAGCCGCTAAAAAAATATGTGAAAGTATTTCTGATGAAGAGCAAAGTAAAATAGAAATTATTAAATTTTTAAATTCCTTGGAATCTGAACTTAAAAAGAAGGTTAATTTTTTAAAAACCGATAATGATGAATTAAAAATGTTTGAAGAAATAGAAAAAGTAAGACAATATGCAGGCGAACAATCTCCATCTCTAAAAATGCTACTAGAATACATATCTTTAATCCTACCTGTATTAAAAGATTAACTTTTGATATAATACAAACTACAAAATAAATTTATGGCACTTGCCCCGTTGGAAATTTACAGAGGCATGAATCATATATAAAATACATTTTATTAAAAAAGGTCAAAATATAAATTAAAAGTAATTCTATAAATTTCTATATGGGGTACGATTTCAAAAAATTAAAAGAAAATATAAAAGGAGCAGAAGAATGGTTAAAGAAAGAATACTCAGGGCTCCGAACAGGCATCGCAAGCCCAACTATTTTGGATGGAGTTTGTGTTGAAGTTTATGGTTCTAGAATGCCTATCAATCAACTTGCGAATATTGGGATTGAAGATGCGAGAGTTATAAGAATCACTCCTTGGGACAAATCCCAATCAAAAACAATTGAAAAAGCCATTACAGTTGCAAATCTTGGCGTATCTGTGGGGATAGATGATAAGGGAGTTAGGATATTTTTTCCAGAGTTAACAACTGAAAGAAGAACACTTCTTATTAAAACTGCTAAGTCAAAACTTGAAGAAACAAAAATAAAAATAAGAGGTTTTAGAGATGATACATGGGAAGAAATTCAAGCGAAAGAAAAAGAAGGTGGAATGGGAGAGGATGACAAATTTAGATATAAAAATGAAATGCAAAAAATAGTTGATGATGGCAATACTGGTCTTGAAGTTTTGCTTGCTAAAAAAGAAAAGGAAATTAACTCATAAATATGACTGTTGTTTTATTCTTGTTAATACTTGCGGCTCTAGTTTTTGTTCATGAACTTGGACATTTTGTCACAGCCAAATTTTTTGGTATACGAGTAGACGAATTTGCTATTGGATTTCCACCAAAAATATTTGGCTGGAAAAAAGGAGAGACACAATATAATTTAAATCTGATACCTCTTGGTGGTTATGTAAAAATATTTGGTGAAGATCCAGATGATGAGTCTTTGAATGGCCCAGATAATCAAAGAAGTTTTGTTAATGCTTCAAAATGGAAACAAATTGTAGTACTTCTTTCTGGTGTTTTTATGAATATAATTTTTGCATGGTTACTTATTTCTGCCTCTTTTAATTTCGGAGTGCTTACATCTGTAGAAGAACAATTTAAAAATAAAGCAGAAAATGTTTCTGTTAGAATATTGTCTGTATTAAAAGATTCACCTTCACAAATTGCGGGGCTTAAAGAAGGGGATAGTATTTTAGGAATTGAATCAAAAAATACCCTAAACCCTAAAGTATCGGGCACAAAAATAATTTTTCCAACGGTATCAGAAATACAAAATGTTATAGCAGAAAGTTCAGATAGCCTAAATATAGAATATAAAAGAGGAAATGCCACAGGAACTGTAAATATAGTTGCTACAAATGGAGTTGTGGAAGGAAAAAAAGCAATCGGTATTTCTATGGCTTTAGTTGGAACAGTTAAGTTTGGTTTTTTTCAGTCTTTTGTTGAAGGTGCAAAATTAACTTATATTGAAACGATAAATATTTCAAAAGGTATTTATAGTTTTTTGGGCGAAGCATTAAGTGGTAAAGGTAATTTGCTCTCTCAAGTTTCTGGTCCTATTGGCATCGCTGGTATGGTTGGGCAAGCAAGTGAAATAGGATTATCTTATCTTTTAGGTTTTGTTGCAATGATTTCAATAAATCTTGCGGTTCTTAATCTCGTTCCTTTTCCAGCACTTGATGGAGGTAGAGTTTTGTTTGTTCTTATAGAAATAATTATTAGAAGAAAAATAAAACCAGTAATTGCAAATTTACTAAATTTAATTGGTTTTGTTCTTTTGATCGCTCTTATGTTATTTGTAACTTATAAAGATATTTTGAGGTTGTTTCATTGATTTTGACTAAGTTTTAAAATTTTAGCTATATTGGACACTTTTGTGTATTATTGGGTATAGTTAGTATATAAACAATAATTTTATAAAAAACATAGATTAATCGTACCAATTTTCTTCTTTTTGAATAAATACCTTTTGTTTTATTCTAAAATAATGTATATTTAAGTTGTGAAGCAATCAAAACTGTTTAGCAAAACTCGCAAAGAGTGTCCAAAAGATGAAGTATCAAAAAATGCGGATCTTCTTATTCGTGCTGGTTTTATACATAAAGAAATGGCAGGTGTGTATTCATACTTACCACTCGGACTTAGGGTTATGCAGAATATTGAAAATGTAATTCGTGATGAAATGAATAAACTTGGTGGTTTAGAAATGAAGACATCAATAATTCAAAATAAAGAAGTGTGGGAAAAAACAAATAGATGGAGTGATGAAGTGGTTGATAATTGGTTTAAGACCAAATTAAAAAATGGTACTGAAGTTGGTTTATCTTTTACAAATGAAGAAGCTTATGCAAATATATTAAAGCAATATATTAGCTCTTATAAAGATTTGCCCGTCTACCCTTATGATTTTAAAGATATTTTTAGGAATGAAGTTAGAAGTAAATCAGGAATATTGAGAGGAAGAGAATTTTATTGGAAAGCAATGTATTCTTTTTCAAAAGATGAAGAAGAACATAATAAGTTTTATGAAAAAGCAAAAATAGCTTATAAAAATATTTTTGAAAGAGTTGGTATTGGTCATTTAACTTATTTAACTTTTGCGTCTGGTGGAACTTTTTCAAAATTTTCGCATGAATTTCAAGCTATAACTAATGCTGGGGAAGATATAATTTATCTTGATGAAAAAAGTGGTGTGGCAGTAAATAAGGAAATTTGTACTGACGAAATTTTGGAAAGTCTTAATCTTAAAAAAGATGAACTTATAGAAATGAAAGCTATTGAAGTTGGAAATATATTTTCTTTAGGCACAAAATTTTCCGAGCCATTTGATTTAAAATATAAAAATGAAAAAGGTGAGAACAAATTCGTGGTAATGGGTTGTTATGGTATTGGTCTCGGCAGACTCATGGGTACGGTTGTTGAAATTCTTTCTGATGACAAAGGAATAATATGGCCGGTATCTATAGCGCCATTTAAAGTTCATATAGTTGAATTAACTTCAGAAAATAAAAAGGTAAGAGAGACTGCAGAAAAATTATATAATACTCTTGTGAACGAAGGAGTTGAAGTATTGTATGATGATAGAGAAATTCGTGCTGGGGAAAAATTTAATGATTCAGATCTTATCGGTATTCCTATGAGGATAGTTGTATCTGATAAAGGATTAGAAAAAAGTTTGTTTGAAATTAAATTAAGAAAAGATGGAAAAATTGTAAACCTTAAAGAAAAAGAGATTGTTGATTTTGTAAATGAATATAAATAAATTCACCCTGTTAAATGATTTTAAATTTAAAAATGAAATATTACAAAAATAAAAAACAATATACACAGTATAACTGGTCGTACTTTATGAGAATTATTAATTTAAAATTAAGATTTGAAGCTTCAAATCTAATTTAACAGGGTAAATGTTCGAAAATTTAAAGAAAAAAATATACAAGCACTTATCCAACGATATAGGAATAGATCTTGGTACTGCAAGCACCCTGGTTTATGTTTCTGGTAAGGGAATTATTATCAACGAACCTTCTGTAGTTGCACTAAATCAAAAAACAGGAAGAGTTGTTGCTGTTGGTACACAAGCAAAAGAAATGTTGGGAAGAACACCTCCACATATTGTAGCTATTAGACCGTTAGTGGATGGAGTTATTTCCGATTTTGAAATAACAGAAGAAATGATCGCTTACTTAATAAAAAAGGCAGAAGAATTTTCTCCAAAAATGTTAGGGCCTAGAGTTGTGGTTGGGGTACCTTCTGGAGTCACAAATGTAGAAATTCGTGCAGTTCGAGATGCTACACGAAATGCTGGAGCCAGAGAAGTGCATATAATAGAAGAGCCAATGGCTGGAGCTATCGGTATTCGTTTACCTATAAATGATCCCATAGGAAGTATGGTTATTGATATTGGTGGCGGTACTACAGATATAGCTGTCATATCTTTGGGCGGAATTGTTAAATCTAAAAGTCTAAGAATTGCTGGTGACAAACTAAATAATGATATTATAAGTTACATAAGAAGTGAATTTAAAATTTTAATTGGAGAAAAAACTGCTGAAAATGTAAAAATTGCCATATGTTCAGTTGTACCATGTGAACCTTTAGAAGCTCCTATAAAAGGACGCGACTTAATTACAGGTTTGCCAAGGGAAGTTATTTTGACAGATTCTGATATAAGGGAAGCCGTATCTGCTTTTATTGAAAGTTTGGTAGATGCTACCAAAGAAGTTTTGGAGACAACCCCACCTGAAATTCTTACAGATATTATGCAAAGAGGCATATATGTATTTGGAGGAGGTGCATTTTTAAGAGGACTAGATAAACTTTTAAGTGAATATTTAAAAATTCCAGTATATCTTGTCGATGACCCCATAACCGCAGTTGCAAGAGGTACAGGTATTATTCTTGAAAATATGGAACTTTACAAAGAATCATTAATTCAAAACGAAGATGAACTCCCACCAAAAAAATAAAAAATTCCTTTTACCAATTTTTGCTGTAATATTTCTCATCACAATTTTTTCACTATCTTGGACAAAGAATCTCTTGTTTACCAGCGGAACCCCTTTGTGGATTATTAGAAATAATACAAACTCTTTTTTTTCAAATAATATTGGAGTTTTAAATTCAAAGGCGAGTTTATTAAAAGAAAATGAATTATTAAAAAAAGAAATTAAATCAAAAGAAAAAGAAAAAATTTTATTTAATTTATTAAAAAAAGAAAATGAAGATTTAAAAAATATTTTTAATAGGAAGCAAGCAAACCAAAATCTTTTACTTGGAGCTGTACTCGTTAAGCCGTTTTTATCTTTATACGATACACTCATAATAGATGTTGGTGCATCAGATAATGTTAAAGTAGGTAATCAGGTTTTAGCCGAAGGAAATATTTTTATTGGATATATTTCAGAAGTTTATGAAAAAACATCAAAAGTTATTTTATATTCATCTCCTGAAGAAAAAACAAAAGTATTGATAGGGGATAATAATATAGAAAAAGAGGCTATTGGTTTGGGTGGAAATAATTTTAAAATTGAAGTTCCAAGAGAAATAGAAGTTAAAGAAGGGGATTCTATTGTTATGCCATCAGTTTCAACTAATATTTTTGGCACGGTAGAAAAAATAGAATTTAAAGAATCAGACTCTTTTCAGAATGTTCTATTTAAAAATCCTGTAAATATATTAGAGCTTAAATGGGTAGAGGTGCTCTTGCCTAATAAAAAATAAAAATGTTTAGAATTTTCTCAAACATATTCTTAATTTTATCTGTGTTTATATTCCCTGTTTATTTATCAATTTTTTTAATATTTTTATCAATATTTATTTTTAACAATTTTACCGAAGCTGTTGTTTATGGTTTTGTCATAGATTTATTATATGGTAGCGGAAGTATTTTTGGTATTAATTTTGCTTATTTTTTTACGACAAGTCTATTTATTTTTTATCTGATTTCTTTCAGATTAAAAACCATTCTAAGATTTTCTCTCTAAAGACTTACTATGTTTAAGAAATTTAAAAAAAAATTTAAAAATAATCCATATAAAAATAGGGTTAAAGATATTGATCCTGATGAGATTTTTTTAGATTCAGAAAATCTGCCAAAATTTGATGTAGATCAATTTGAAGGACGGCTCGAAAAACCTATCTCTGTCAATACTTTTATTTTGTTTGGTTTGGTGTGTTTTTTTATTTTAGGGGGATTTTTTTTGAAATCATACAATCTCCAAATAACTAAAGGAAAAGCTTATTTAAAAAAAAGTGAAAATAATAGATTAAAAAATATTGTTATCTTTTCTAATAGGGGCGTTATTTTTGATAGAAATGATAAAAAATTGGCGTGGAATGTGGCGAGTGAAAGTAACCCAGAATTTTCCTTGAGGAAGTATTCTGATTTTTCTGGAATATCTCATGTTTTGGGCTATATAAAATATCCATCTAAAGATAGCTCAGGTTTTTATTACAGTGAAGATTTTATTGGTAAAGATGGGGTGGAAAAATATTATAATGATATTTTGTCTGGACAAAACGGTTTAAGGATTGCTGAAGTTGATGCAAAAGGAAAAATACAATCTGAAAGTGTAACCCGACTTCCAAAAGAGGGTAAAGATTTAAAACTATCAATAGATTTAGAATTGCAAAACTATATACATAAAACGATAGCAAACTTGGCTCTAAGGGTAGGTTTTACAGGAGGAGCCGGAGCAATAATGGATGTTAATACAGGCGAAATAATCGCGATGACTAGTTATCCAGAATACAATTCTCAGATTCTGACCAATGGCGATGATAAAACCGCTATCAATAAATTTTTAATAAATAAAAATAATCCATTTTTGGATAGGGTAATAGATGGCCTTTATACACCAGGTTCCATAGTCAAACCTTTCATGTCTATTGCCGCTTTATCTGAAAATATTATTGATCCAAATAAAAAAATATTAAGTATAGGATATATTTCAATACCAAATATTTATAATCCCTTACATCCAACAGTATTTAAGGACTGGAGGGTTAATGGCTGGGTTGATATGAGACAAGCGCTAGCTGTTTCTTGTGATATTTATTTTTATGAAATTGGTGGAGGTTATGAAAAACAAAAAGGTCTTGGCATTGCTTTAATAGATAAATATATGAGTATGTTTGGTTTCGGACGAGATTTACCAGAAGGTTTCTTTAGCGGTATTTCAGGAGTTATTCCGGATCCAGAATGGAAGGCGGAAAATTTTAATGGAGAAAAATGGAATATTGGAAATACATATCATACCTCAATAGGTCAGTATGGTTTTCAAGTTACTCCTATTCAGGCAGTTAGAGCTGTCGCAAGTATCGCCAATAATGGAAAATTATTAGAGCCATCTATATTGTTTGGTGGAAATAAAGATATGTTTGTTCAATTAAATTTAAATCCAGATTATTTAAAAATTGTTAGGGAAGGTATGAAATTGGCAGTAGAAGAAGGTGTAGCTTTTGGATTAAATACTGAATATTTGACTTTGGGTGCGAAAACAGGAACAGCCGAACTCGGATCTAAAAAACAATTTATAAATTCTTGGATAACAGGATTTTTTCCTTACAATAATCCAAAATATGCTTTTGTTGTAATAATGGAAAAAGGACCCGTTAGTAATTCTGTAGGTGGTGTTTATGTGATGAGACAAGTTTTTGATTGGATGTATAAAAATAAACCGGAATATTTAAAAAACTAAGTTTTTATATTTTTGACTTTAAATCATTTTTTTGCTAAAATACCAACAAGTTTTATTAATTTAAATTCTCACAAAACATGGAAGAAAGAAAAGAATATCTTACTAAGAAAAAATACGAAGAATTGATGGCGGAGCTTACAGATCTGAAGAATGTTAAAAGAAAAGAAGTTGCTGAATCATTAGATTATGCCAGAGGTTTAGGGGATTTGTCAGAAAATGCTGAATATCACGAAGCAAGAGCTAAGCAGGCCGATATCGAAGAAAGAATTCTAAAACTAGAAGGTATATTAAAAAACACAATAGTGGTTGAAGACAGGCATGGTGATCATGTTGTAATAGGTAGTACTGTTGTTGTAGAAAAAATAGATGGTTCTAAAAAAATGACCCTTATGATTGTTGGGTCCGCAGAGTCAGATTTAGCTGGAGGTAAAATTTCAAACAGATCTCCTATAGGATCAGCTGTTTTAGGAAAAAAGAAAGGGGAATCTTTCTCTTTTAATTCTCCAAGTGGTAAGATGGAATACAAGGTGGTAGAGGTCAAATAAAAGCAATAATCATGTCTTCTTTTGAAGAACTAAGAAATATTAGAATAGAAAAACTAAAAATGCTTGAGAAAGCAGGTATGGATCCGTATCCAGCAATATCAAAAAAAGATTATTCCATATCTGAAGTTATCGATAGATTTGAAGAAATATCAAAAAAAGGATCTATATATCTTGTAGGTAGAATAATGGCCATAAGAGGCCAGGGAGGTTTAATATTTTTAAATATAAATGATGGTACAGGAACTTTTCAAGGTTTATTAAAAAAAGATGAGATGGATGAAAAAGCTTTTGATTTATTTCAGAACACTATTGATATTGGAGATTTTATAGAAATGAATGGAAAACTTTTTATTACAAAGAGGGGTGAAAAAACTCTTCAAGTTATAAATTGGAAAATATTAACAAAGAGTTTGAGACCATTACCTGAAAAATGGCACGGCATCCAAGATGAGGAAGAGAAGCTTAGAAAAAGATATCTTGATATCATTTTCAATCCTGAGGTAAAAGTCATGATAGAAAAAAAGGCAAAATTTTTCAGTTCAATGAGACAATTTCTTACTGAGAGAAATTTTATAGAAGTAGATACTCCAGTTTTAGAAAACACTGCAGGTGGTGCAGAGGCGAGACCATTTGTCACACATTACAATGCCTATGATACAGATGTTTACCTAAGAATATCTCCGGAGCTTTGGCTCAAGCGTCTTATGGTAGCCGGCTTTTCAAAAGTTTATGAAATAGGAAGAATTTTTAGAAATGAAGGCGCAGACGCAGAGCATCTTCAAGACTATACTCATATGGAATTTTATTGGGCCTATGCCGATTATAATGATGGTATGAAGCTTGTAGAAGAGATGTATAAATATATTGCAGAGCAAACTTTTGGAACACTTAAATTTAAGATAAAAGGCTTTGATGTAGATTTGGGAGGAAAGTGGCAAAAATATGATTATACTGAAACTGTAAAAGAAAAAACAGGTATAGATATTTTATCTGCTAACGTAAAAGATATTGAGAAAAAACTTCAAAGTTTAAAAATAGAATATGATAAAAAAGGATTTAATCTAAATAGGGCAATCGATTCTTTGTGGAAGTACTGTAGAAAACAAATAGGCGGTCCAGGGTTTTTAATAAATGTGCCAGTAATGATGGAACCACTTGCCAAAAGAATGCCAAAAAATAAAAATCTTGTTGAAAGATTTCAGGTAATTTTTGCAGGGTCTGAAATGGGTAAAGGTTTTAGTGAACTCAATGACCCTATAGATCAGATGGATAGATTTACGGAGCAAGCAAAGCTTAGAGAAGGGGGAGATGAAGAGGCACAGATGATGGACGGAGATTTTGTTGAAGCACTTGAATACGGTATGCCACCAACTTGTGGTTTTGGACTTTCCGAAAGATTGTTTAGTTTTCTTGTTGATAAGCCTATTAGAGAATGTCAGATTTTTCCCTTTATGAGACCAAAGGGATAGAAAAAAATTTTAAATTAATTAAAAGGGGGTTTTCGCAAAGCGAAAACCCCCTTTTAAATTTTTCTAATTAGGTCAAAAAAATACTTTTTGTAGATTGTCCAAAATTAAAACTGTTGATAACTTAATTCTCATAATATTTTAATTTTTAAAAACCTCAAAAACCATTATTTATGGCCGTATTATTGAATTATTTTTTTACCAATTATTGAATAATAGAAGTTAGTTTTTTGTTGCGTTGTGGGATAAAGTGCTATAAAATATACAGCAGGTGGGAATAAGTGGGATATATAATTTTTCCACAAAAAACTATTATGCTTATTGGAGAATATTCACCCGTAAAAATTTATTAAAATTTTATCGGGCAAAGCACATTAGAGATAGAGATTTGCATAAAATAAATAATTTATCTAAAAACATGTTAATAGGAGAATATATACATACGCTAGATGACAAAAAAAGAGTATCACTCCCAGTAAAATTTCGTAAAGAAGTTGGTAAAAAAATTATTGTTACAGCCGGACTTGATAATTGTCTTTGGATTTTTACTTTAGCTCAGTGGAAAAAAATCTCAGAAAAACTTTCAAATTTTTCAATGCTTCAAGCGGACAATAGAAGCTTCAATAGATATATGTTTGGATCTGCGACAGAAGTTGAGGTAGACACAATCGGAAGAATTCTTTTACCAGAATTTTTAGTTTCCAGAGCATCTCTTAAAAATAAAATCGCAGTAGTAGGAGTTCAAGACAGAATAGAAATTTGGAATGAATCTGCATGGAGAGAATATAAAGATGTGGTAGAGAAGAAGGCAGATCAACTTGCAGAAAAACTCGGACAGGCAGGAGCACTTTAAAAAAATGATACACAAGACAGTTCTTTTACATGAATCAATAGAAAAACTTAACCTTAAAAAAGGATCAATCTTTTTTGACGGAACCCTTGGTGGCGCAGGGCACAGTTCAAAAGTTTGTTCTGAATTTGGAGGTAGTGTCAGAATGATTGCTACAGATAGAGACAGTCTGGCTATCAGAAATGCGAAAGAAAAATTTTCTAAACTCGGTTGTAAATCAGATTTAATTCTTTCAGATTTCAGACACCTAGATATAGTTCTGACCAATTTAGGGGTAGACAAGGTTGATGCAATACTTTTTGATCTAGGGCTTTCTTCAGATCAACTGGATGCTTCAGGTAGAGGTTTTACTTTTAGATACGATGAACCATTACTCATGACATTTTCAGAGGATGAACAGAAAGTTGATGCAAAAATAATTCTGAACAATTGGAGTGAAGAAACTATAGCAGACATATTATATGGATATTCAGACGAAAGATATTCAAGAAGAATTGCAAAAGCGATTGTATCTCACAGATTAAAAAAACCGATAGAGACAACATTTCAATTGGTAGAAATAATAAAACATGCAGTACCAATGGGTTATCAAAGAGGCAAGACACATTTTGCTACAAAAACATTTCAAGCTTTGAGAATTGCTGTAAATGATGAGATCACGGCCCTAAAAGAGGGAATGAAAAAAGGTTGGGAGTTTTTAAAAAAAGATGGACGTATGGCAATAATTTCATTTCATAGTGTTGAAGATAGAGAAGTTAAAAATTTTATAAGAGAAAAGGTAAAAAGTGGAGATGGAAAATTTATAAATAAAAAACCAATAACTCCAAGTGATGAAGAGATTAGTGAAAATCCAAGATCGAGAAGTGCAAAACTAAGAGTGATAGAAAAAGTTTAAAAATATGGTAGCCCAAGTAATTAAAAAACAAATAGAAAAAATTGAATACAGGGAAAAGAAAATTTTCGGGATTCTTTTCTCGGTATTTGTTTTTTTCACTATGTCTTATGGTTTTTTGTTGAATAGTACTATGATGAACGCAGTATCAAGACAAAGTATGGAAAAAGAGATGGTGTCTTTAGGTTCAGATGTAAATTCCCTAGAATTTCAATATTTAAACATAAAAAATAGTATTACTCTAGGATTAGCTCAATCTAAAGGCTTTATTTCTATATCTTTAGATAAATTTGCTGTAATAGATTCTACTCAAAAAAAAATATCTTTGTCTATAAATGAAAATTAATACTTTTCAAAACAAAGTGAGACTAATCTTTTGCTTTATTGCTTTTTTTGCTCTGATTATGGCTGTAAGGCTATATTTTTTGCAGATAGTTTATGGACAAGATTATAGTGAAAAAGCAGATAGACAGTATACAAGCATATCCGTTGATACATACAACAGAGGTGCTATTTTTTTTCAAGATAAAAATAGCGATATAATCTCTGCGGCTAGTTTAAAAACTGGATATATTTTGGCATTAAATACAAAAATAATTGCCACTGGCACAGAAATTTATTATAAGAAAATATCTGAGATACTTCCTATGGATGCGGGTACTTTTTATTCCAAGGCATCAAAAATCAATGATTCTTATGAAGAAATAGCAAAACAAGTATCAGAAGATGAAATTAAGAAAATAAGCGAACTTCAACTCCCAGGTCTAATAATAAAAAAGAAAAAATGGAGATATTATTCTGGAGGTAATTTGGCTTCAAGACTTGTAGGTTTTGTTGGATATGATAATACTGGAACAAAACTTGAGGGTAGATATGGTCTTGAAAAATATTATGAAGATAATTTAAAAAGAGAAAATGATAATTTATATACGAATACATTTGCTGAAATATTTTCTAACATAAATAAAAATTTTATTCAAAATAAAGATAGGGAAGCAGATATTATAACTTCCATAGATCCCGAAGTACAAGGTTATGTAGAAAAAGTTGTTGACGACACAAATAAAAAATGGAACTCTAAAATTACTGGGGCTATTGTTATAGATCCAAAAACAGGAGAGATTTATTCCATGGCCATCTCCCCATCTTTTAATTTGAATGATTTTAAAAATGAAACAAATGTAAATATCTTTTCTAATCCTTTAGTTTCTGATGCTTATGAAATGGGCTCAATTATTAAACCGCTCACTATGGCTGCCGGAATAGATGATGGAGATGTGACTGCAAAGACCACATATATTGATAAAGGATTTTTGGAGATGGATGGAAGAACTTTTTATAATTTTGATAAAAAAAATAGAGGCGTGGTTGATATGCAATCAGTCCTAAGCAATTCCTCAAATGTCGGGGCTACTTTTGTTATGAATAGTATGGGAAAAGATATTTTTCTGAAATATTTTCAAGCTTATGGAATAGGATCGGAAACTGGCATAGATTTACCAGCAGAAGCTGCAGGCAATATAGGAAATTTATTAAATAATCTTAAAAATAGTAAAACTATAGAATATGCCACAGCATCTTTTGGACAAGGTATTTCTATGACGCCAATGATTACCGTTAAAGCGCTGTGTTCTTTGGCAAACGGCGGGAAGCTCATAATACCCCACGTAGTTAAAAGGATAGATTATAAAGTTGGTCTTCCTAAAAATATATCATATGTTAATGAAGCCAAGCAGGTTATAAAAAAGGAAACCTCCGAAGAGATTTCCAGAATGCTTGTAAGAGTTGTTGATGAAGCGTTGGTTGGTGGAACTATGAAAATGAAAAATTATAGTATTGCTGCAAAAACAGGTACTGCGCAAATTGCGAGACCTGCAAACGAGGGAGGTGGCTATTATTCTGATAAAATATTACACTCATTCTTTGGTTATTTTCCGGCATATAACCCTAGGTTTTTGATATTTCTATATACACTAGAACCTAAAAATATAGATTATGCTTCACAAACACTTACCGAGCCATTTTTTGACATTACTAAATTTTTAATAAATTATTATGAAATACCACCAGACCGTTAGAAAATTAAAGATTAAATATCAAAAATCAAAAATAAAGTTTTAAATAATAAAATAATATCGGAAGAAAAATATCAGTTTATAAAACAAAAATAATGAAATCAATTTTCAAAAAAATTATAACTACAATAATCAAATTTGAATCGATTTTGATTATTAAGAAGTATAAACCACAAATAATAGCTGTGACAGGAAGTGTGGGAAAAACATCTACAAAAGATGCAATTTTTGCTGTAATGTCAGGTTCATTTTTTGTTAGAAAGAGTGAAAAAAGTTTTAATAGCGATATAGGCATTCCTCTCACAATCTTAGGTTGTCAAAACGCATGGTTTAATCCAATAATGTGGGCTAGAAATATTATTATAGGATTGGAACTGATTATTTTTAACTGTAATTATCCAAAATGGCTTATTTTAGAAGTTGGTGCTGACAGACCAGGAGATATAAAGGAAATTGCAAAATGGTTAAAGCCAAATATCGTAGTCCTCACTACTTTTCCAAAAGTACCAGTTCATGTCGAATTTTTTAAGGATAGGGATGAAGTTGTTCGAGAAAAAAGATATCTAGTTGAAGCATTGAAATATGATGGAATACTCATAGTAAATGGTGATGATGAAGATTCCATGAAGATAAAAGGGGCTTCAAAAAATATTTCTATTATTTATGGAACAGACAAACTTGCCGATTTGGTTGCAACTGAATCTAAAAATTATTATGGTAAAGACGAAAAAATAGAAGGGATAACTTTTAAAGTTGAATATGAAGGTAATATTGTTCCCATCGTAATAAAAGGCTCTTTGGGAGCTAAAAGTATTTACGCTTCCTTGGCTGCCATAGCTGTTGGACTTTATCTAAAAATAAATATAGTAAAATCTGGTGAAGCTCTTCTCAATTTTGATGCATCTAAAGGAAGAATGAAAATAATAAATGGAATTAAAAATATTACAATAATAGATGATACCTACAATTCTTCTCCTGTTGCTTTGATATCAGCTCTATATTCTTTGAAACATGTGAATAAAAAAAATAAAGGAAGAAAAATAGCTGTTCTCGGAGATATGATGGAATTAGGAAAGCATTCTGCTGACGAACATTACAAAGTAGGGAAAATTGTTGCCGAAGTGTGTGATATTTTAATCACTGTTGGCATCAGATCCAGAAAAATGGCTGAAGGAGCACTAGATGCTCTTATGAGTGAGAAAAATATCTTTCAGTTTGAAGATTCAATTTCCGCTGGAAAGGAGCTACAGAACATAATTAAGGAAAATGATATAATACTGGTTAAGGGCTCACAGTCTACAAGAATGGAAAAAGTTGTAGAAGAAGTGATGTTAGAACCTGAAAAAGCAAACAAACTTTTAGTGAGACAAGAAAGGGAATGGAAAAATATGATATGAAATGATCACCTGATTTTTTAATTATCAGAATATTATTAAATTTACAATTTAAAGACTCGATTTTTGCTGGAAAGGAACTACAGAACATAATTAAGGAAAATGATATAATGTTGGTTAGGGGCTCACAGTCTACAAGAATGGAAAAAGTTGTTGAAGGGGTGATGTTAGAATTTGAATTGGCTAAAGATTTTCTTGGAAAACAAGAGGAAAAGTGGAATAATATAAAATTAAATATGAATATGAAATTTTACAGTACCAACAATCACAAAAAAACTGTCAATTTTGAAACCGCATTGCTTAAGGGAATACCCTCTGATTATGGTTTATACATGATAGACAGAAAAGACATTCCAAAACTTTCAAAAAAAGAGTTAGCGGAGATGCATGGAAAATCTTATTCAGACATTGCGTTTAAAGTTCTAAATTTATTTATTGATAGAGAAATACCGGAAAGAGATTTAAAGAATTTGCTTATTGATGCGTATTCTAAAAAAATAATTCCGACAAAAATTGAAAAAATAATAGGGAAGACGTATATAATGTGGTTGACTGGTGGCCCGACTTATTCATTTAAAGATTATGCCGCAAGATTTTATGGCAGAGTGCTAAATTATTTTTTAAAAAAAAAGAAACTAAGAAGACTTGTTATCGTAGCAACAAGTGGAGACACAGGTGGTGCGATTGCTGATGCTTTATATAAACTTGATAATGTTGACGTGATTGTTTTTTATCCATCAGGGAGTATTAGTCAGGGTCAGCGAAGACAGATGACTACGCTTGATGAAAATGTCTATGCTTTTGAAGTAAATGGTGATTTTGATGCATGTCAGGCTTTGGCTAAATATTTATTAAATGACAAAGATTTTGCAAAAAAAGTCTTTAATGATAGCGAACGATTTACATCTGCAAATTCAATAAGTATTGGAAGATTATTGCCTCAAATAGTTTATCCTTTTTATGCATACTCAAAAGTTAAAAAGGAATTCATTGCGAGTATACCAAGTGGAAATTTTGGTAATATGATGGGAACAGTGATTGCAAAAGAAATGGGGCTTCCTGTTACAAAGATAATTTGTGGCGTGAATGAAAATGTTGTTTTTCCTAAATTTCTAAAAACTGGAAAATATATTGTGCAAAAAGCTAAAAATTCTCCCTCCTCGGCAATGGTCGTTTCTCATCCAAGTAATGTGGCAAGACTGATAGATTTTTATAATGGACATATTTATGATAAACGAGAAAAAGGCAGGGTGGTGGAAATTGGAGTAATTTCTAAAATGCCAAATTTAAAAGAAATGAGAAAAGATCTAATATCCTTTTCTGTAGACAATACACAACACTATAAAACAATGAAAGAAGTTTACGATAATTATAAAATAGTTCTTGATACACATGGTGCTGTTGGGTGGAGAGCTCTCGAATTATTTTTAAAAGGGAATTATAATCAAACTGCAGTTATTTATGAAACAGCAGATCCCGGAAAGTTTCCTGATGATGTGAAAAAAGCAGTGGGAATAATTTCAAATATACCTTCAAGAATAAAAAAACAAGAAAGCTTGAAAGAAAGAATTTATCCTATTCTAGGTAAAGATTTCGATTCTCAGTTAAGGGAAGTTAAGCTTATGATGATAAAAATTTTTAAAAACAACTAATAATAAAAAATGTCAATTGATATTCAAAAACAAATCAATGATTTTACAGAAAGAATTCCAATAGGAAAAAGGAATCCTTTTCAAATTTTTTTGATGCAAGAAATGGGGGTTAAGCATAAAGATATTGAATCTGGGGAAATTTGGTCAGAAAAGTATGGAAGAATAATTAGTGAAATTATTGATAATCCAAATAATATAGAAATTAGAGATGATATTATGAATGATAAATTTAAAGATGCCTCTGATAAAATTTATAAACTGTTAAATTAGATAAAAAAATATATAACATAAAAAGCCGTGCAATGAAATTCACAGTCTTTTTAAAAATCATTTTTTCTTTAAAACCTTTGAATTATAAAATTCACTTTTTGTCATTCCCGCCTTTGCGGGAATGACAATTTAAGGCACTGTAATTCAAAGCATAGTAATGTCTACACACATTTATGACTCCGATTTTGTTTATTGATTACAAATATTTAAAAATCAGAAATTAAAAAAGCGGATATTTCCATCCGCTTTTAATTTTAAATACCAACTAAATTTTATAGTGCTGACAAAGCAAAAAATCTATAAAATTTTGCGGAAGAAATTTTTTCATTCCCACCAAAAATGAACTCGGTCCAATTTTATAGCGAAAACGGGGATTTTTTTTACTTAGAATCTTTACAATTAGGTTTGCAATTTTTTGAGGATTGCCCCCATTCCTTTCTTCATTTTCCTGAATTTCAATCGCTTTTTTAAAGTTTCCTTCATATATTGACCCGTGATGTAAACTTTTTTTAGCAAATCGGCGATGTTGTGTAACTGGAGTTTGAAAATCTCCAGGTTCTATCAAAACAACTTTTATTCCAAAAAGCATTACTTCCAATTTTAACGCTTCGCTTAATGCTTCGAGCGCAAATTTTGAAGCACTGTAAAATCCTTGAAAAGGCAAGCCAATCGCTCCAGCCAAAGAACTGATATTTATAATCAAACCTTTTTTTTGAGCTCGCATTATCGGTATGACTTCCCGACAAACTCTATGAACTCCAAAAAAATTTGTCTCAAGCTGTTTTTTTGCTTCATTGCTAGAAGTATCTTCAATACTTCCAGCAAGCACAATACCAGCGTTGTTGATCACTACATCTATTTTCCCCGCTTTTTCAAGAACCAAATTGACGGCATTTTTTACAGATAAAACTTTATCTACGTCCATCTGGATTATTTCTAATTGTCCTAATCCTACGTTTAAAACTTGCTTTTCCTCTAAACGGCTTGTTCCAATAACATAGTAGCCTTTTTCTGCTAATTTTTCAGCGCAAGCTTTTCCAATTCCAGAAGATGCTCCAGTAATTAAAACAACGACTTTTTCCCCTTTCATAATATACCCCCTTTCAAAGAACAATTTTAAAGAACTAATTACGGAATATTAATTCCTTAATTATTTATACATTATCATGAGTTATTAAATTTGTCGAATAAATAATTGTACGCGTCCACCACACATAGGACTTTTTTGTTACTATTACTTGAAGTCGGACCTCAAGTATTAAGACCTTAAGTATTAACGAACCTCAAGCATTAACGCTCCGTCTGTCGATTCCCCGTAAGCTCTACAAAAATATAATCACCAAACACAAGACTTTGTGTCTAGTTTATTAATTTGTCTAAAAGAATACAAAATATGTAAAAGCAAAGTAGAAATATCATACCTCTAGCTGACAAGACTATCATTCGCCAAAATAGGCGAATGATTTTATTATTTTTTGTGTCATAAATCACTAAGTTTTTTATTTCATTTCATTCATAAAAAATAAAGTGTTTGCGACCTCAGCTCGTGGTTCCGCAAGCTTGCGGAACATCACTGTGCTTTCACAAAAATAAAAAGCTAATGCGAATAAGCATTAGCTTTTTATTTTTGTGAAGTAATTGTATCATTTGCTCTAACTTTTTTCAAAGAAAAAGCCGACGAATGAGAAAGCCCCGCCTCGGGATTACCCTCGGCGGACACCGAAAAAAATGTTCCTGGCATTTTCTGATTTGCGCGCGACAGATTTTTTCTTTTCCAAAGGACAGGACATTTTTTCGGTGTTCTGCCCTCAAGGTCTCGGGCAGGCTTTAAAAACAAATTAATATTGTCTCTTCCATTTTCTTATTCTCTTGGTCGTTCCTGACTACGGAGACCAGTCCATCGGCATTCGCCTCGGACATTTCCGCTAGGGCTACTCGCGCCTAAGTGTCTAGGTGCGGGTGAAGTCTTTTCCGAACGGCTCAAATACACCAAATGAGCCGTTCGGAAAAATCACCCGCCACTATTTGGGGAGAGGAAGGAATCCTCTCCCCAGCTTCGGGTTCCTCCTCGCAGTGGTGTTTGGGAGTTTTTAGTTCTTTCTTTTGTTTCGTATTTACTTTGAGTTCATTACTTCGTTTTCTGTGCCTTCGGAGTCCACCCTCGCACAACCCCTCTTCTCGTTTTCATATTAGAGTTGGTGGTGTCGCTTTCGCTACAGAGTTTAGTGACTTTAGTTTTCGTCGGCGCTCATCCTTAAGTCAGGGTCGCCCTAGCGGAAATGTCCGAGGCTGAAAGATACTGTACTCGTCGAACAAGAAGTAATCTTGCAATCTTTTTCTCCATTACTACACACGAGAGGATTGCAACCTTCTACTGCTGGGTCACAAAGTTCTATATTAAAAGCTTTCTTTTCTATTTTTTTATAATAATCTATCTGGGCGGGACAATCTGCACCTTCACATGGATAGTAAAAACAACTTTCTGTTTGTGAGTCGCATTTTATTTGAGCGTATACCAAATAATCTTTTTTGATTACATATTTATAAAAAGTCACACCTATAGAAATAACAATCAAAACGCCAAATATCCAAAACAAGATTTTAGATTTTTTATCCATAAGAGAATTATATCCTAAACAATAGTAAAAAACTATAGCTCTTTTATTTTCCTAGAGACACGCTCTGCAAATCTCAAATTTGCCTCCCTCGCTTCCTTAAGTGCATTTGGATAAGTCGGTACATTTTTAATGTCTTTAATATCAAAATTATTAGCAACTATTAAAGGATGACGAAACCCAAAAAATTTAGTAGAAAAAGGTTGCATCACAATAACTCTCCTTTTTAATAATGTCGCCCAATAAGCTCCGTGATAACTATTAGTAAGAACCAACTCGGCACTTCCAAGAAAGCTTATTATCTCTTCAAAAGAATCGCCATTCTTCATTTTAGGAAGGTCCAAGTTCAAATTTCTCATTGGAAAATTTTTGTGTTCATAGATTACAACCTTATTTTTTATTTCGAATTCTTTATCAAATATGCTGTGCATACAACTTGGGCAGGGAACCCACTCAAGATAATTTGTGCTATCTCTTACCCCAAACAAATCAAACTCACTAGAATTTTTATATTCGTCGTGCAATATATCACATCCGCCATGAACATTATGACCAAGTGCCCACCCTATAAGTAATTTGGTCTTAGCTCCAAGTAGTGCTTTCATATAATCTTTAAAATAATCCTGAGCAATAAAACCACCTCCACCAAATATAATAATCCTTGCCTTCGATTTCTTTGACAAATTCATCTATAGGCAACTCAGTAATATCTAAGGTCCTAACATCCTTCAAAAAATCAAAGTATTTTGTGGGTGTGCCAAATTTATCACCTGTATTAGATGTGTTTTTACGATAGATGTTTACTATTTTTTCCATGTATGTATAATAGTAGATAAATAATCGAAAAACAAGTACGGGATGGGAGATATATTTATTAAATTAATATAATTTTTTATGGACACGAAACAAACACAAGTAGATAATAATAAAATTGAATTAGCAAAAAAGTATGCTGCAGAGAAATTTGCAGAAACTGGGAGAAAGAATCATTATCTCGATGTCTTTACAATATTACATGACGAATTCAATGTACCCGAACAAGATGTTTTAATTGCTGGGCTCCTTCATGACACTCTGGAAGACACTTCGGCTACATATAAAGAAATAGAAGAAACTTTTTCAAAACAAATTGCAAATTTAGTACAAGAAGTATCTCATCCGAAAAATTATACACAGGAACAGAAAATAGAATACTATGAAAATATAAAGAAAATATCTGATGGAGCAAAACTAATCAAAATGGCTGATTTTACATCACACCTCCGAAATTTTGCTAAAATATACGAGAGAGGAGAACAACACCTTTATCCTAAATTTGCTAATAATGATAAATATATTGCGAGCATACGCGATTTTTTGGCTAGTTGTAAAGAATCAACTGGAAAAAATTTGGTTTATGATTTAACTAATAGGTTAGAGGCTTTATTATAGACGAGGAGGAGCTTTTTAAGTTGGTCCGTTTAAATTTGACATAATACCTTTTTTGCTGTATACTATAACCAGAAAGGAGGAAAGCTCATGAAAAACGAAGGGGTACCTAAGTTCATTGTTTTAGAAGGCATTTCTGGAAGCGGTAAGACGGAGCTTGGTGTAAAATTGTCTCAGCAGATTTCTGCTCAATATTATACCACTCCTCCTACTCTGTTTCGTAAAATCAGAGAGGAAGTTGATAGGACTTTGTGTTTAGAATCAAGATTTTTGTTTTATCTCTCCTCTGTCGTACAGGCGTCGTGGGAGATCAACAAGATTCTTGAAACACAAAGTGTTGTGTGCGATAAATACATTTGGTCCACTATCTGTTATCACACAGTATATGGGCTTGATGTGGAAATACCACCATCAACTACCTACCGCCAACCGGATTATACTTTCCTTGTTGTCTGTGAGGAAGAAAAAAGACTCGAGCGTTTGCGTCACCGTGGAGTTGTCAAAGATCAAAAGAAATACGATCTACGACAAGAAACGGAACGACGGTGCTTAGTCGAGTTTCGGAAACACATACAACATGAGATTGACAACAGGATTGATGGCCCACAAAATGCTATTGATCAAATTCTCGCAGTTATCTAAGAGAGGTAGACGTGTTCTACCTCTCTTTTTTTTCATATATCTAAAGGCGTATTTATAGCCGAACAGTCTAATTAATCTACAAAAAGCCTCAAAAAAATTAAATTTGTTAATTGCTTGAATCCATTCTTTTAAAAAGTGCCTCGTAAGACAGACCTCTTTTTTATCATAGAAATTCTCTAAACCTCTTTTTTCTACCATAATATAATCAGATATCCCTTGCCAAAATAACCTACGGGTCATAAATATTCTTGTCAGTCTTCTCTCTTTAATTTTGGACCAAACCTCTGCTTGTGGCTCATACCAAACCATACTCTGTGGAATTCTAATCAAAAATTCTGTGTCACCATTAGACAATAGATTATTACCTTTCCTGTCTAGGTTTGGATCAAACATACCAAATTTTTCAAATACTTCTCTCTTAAATGACATATTTGCACCAATTATATAATAAGGCATATAGAGATGACCTGCTTGTTTAGGAAAATCGGGGGGCAAGAGAAATCTAAGAAAGTAGTTTGAAAACCAGGTGGGCCATTTTTTTGTCTCCTTATCTTTGACAAAAACAGGGCCTCCAACACAAAGTATATTCTGTTCGTTATAACCTTTTGAAATACTTTCAGCCCAATATTCCGATACGACTACATCATCGTCTAGGAACGCTATTATATCTGTCGTTGCTTCGATAATTCCCGTATTTCTGGCATAATTCAGACCAATACTTTTTTCTTCTATAATCTTGACATTATTATAGTTTTTAAATTTTAAAATGTCTGAATCAAGGGAAAGAGAATTACCATTATCTACTAAAATGATTTCTTTGATATATTTTATATTAGAAGTAGTTGATAGGGAGCACACCAAATCTATTAGATTAGTAAATCTTTCTTCGTGCTTATATGTAGGAATAATTACAGTTATTAAAATTTTTTGTTGCATATTATTTCTTTGATTTTTCTTGTAGCTTTATCCACATCTAAATTGGAAGTATCAATATAAGAAATTTTTATAAATAAAAACTTTTTAAGTTCTGTTCTATAAAATTTCTTAAAATAACCTAGAAATATTGGATCAAACCAGTTCTTATATTTAATACTTTTAGAGTAAACCCCTCTTCTTTTTAAGCTTTCCTTAATTGAAACATCTAAATATATCAAATGAGTTGGAAAAGTAATTGTATGTTTCACTTTTTCGTAGACTTCAAGTAATAATTCGTATTCCTTCGGGGTATTATTTACTTTTGATCTTGCATAACAATAAGCCAGAGTTGTAATAAAAGTTCTATCCAAAATAATTTCCGAATATTTTTTATCAATTTTATTAATAAAATCGGTTTTATTCTTTTCTATAATTAAGAATTGTTTTGAAGTTTCAAAATTATCTTTATCTAGTATCTTTTCATCTTTTATTTGCAGTTGAGGAATAAATAATTTTTTTTCATTGTCTGCATAATTCTTTATGAAAGTTGTTTTTCCCGCACCAGGCATCCCTTCCAGAGCTACTATTTTTTCTAGGTTATATATCTCTATCTTATTTTTATTCAAAACTGAGAAAGAAAAATCTTTTAGTAATTCATTTGAAGATATCTTTTTAAAACGATGCTTTTCGATAGCTTCTTGAAGCCAAACAGGCTCTTTGTTTGCTATCACCTTATTATCTTTAATTGGTCTTTTAACCTTAGGAGTATTTAAAACTTTTTCGTATGTTTTAATCGTTTGCTTGGCAATTATATCCCAATCGTAGTATTTTTTTATAGCAGAATATCCTTTTTTGGATATATGAATAAGTTCCTCTTTATCCTTTAATAGATCGACTATCCTTTTCGCATATTTAGAATAATCATCCTCAATCAAAAAATAACCTTTTCTATTAAACCCAGCGGTAGCTATACTAGTTGTTAAAATAGGAATGCCAGCGGCTAAATAATTTAAAAGTTTTATCCTCATGCCTGTTCCTTCGTTAATAGGAGCCAAAGCAAAAGTAGCTTCTTTGAAAAGCTGATTTAAATCAGGAATAGTCCCTATGAATGAAAAATTGGGGGCAGTACATTCTTTTTTGAGATTTTTGGGGCAATCACCAGCAATTGTAAATCTAAATCCATACTTTTGTAACTCTGGATATATTTGATTCCTTATCACACGCACAGCGTCTTCATTTGGTTTAAAATATAAATTACCAAGAAAAACTATATTTTTTGCATTAAAATTTGGTCCAGCATATTTTAATTCCTTGCAATCAACACCGCTTGGAATCACAGATATCAATTCTGATCTAATTTTCATATACTCTATAAGAGACGGTTTATCTTGGTCACTCAAACAAATCAGATGATCGATGGACCTACCGACTTCTTTCTCAATATTCTTAATCTCATTTATTCTAGACATGTCAGCACCAAGTTTTTTGGCAAGATTTCTCACTACGTAATGCATCTCGCTAATTAATTTTGTTCCGGTTAATTGCGCCAAACGTACACCTTGAAGTAAAATTGGCTCCAAATTATCAAATTGGATGATATCAATAGATTCTTTTCTAAGAATAGAAGCAATTAATTCTAAATTATTATAATAATTTTTTATTGGGAAAATATAAGTTTTGAAAGGCTCTTTTTTTATTAAAGATATATCAGACCATTCCCGATATCCATGAAAAATAACAACATTTACTCCGTTTAACGCTAAATGTCGCGATAGATAATGAAAGCGATTTGAAGCACCATCATAAGAAGGAATGAAATCGCCGTCTACAAATATTGCAATATTAATTTTTTTCATAATAAATTTGATTAACTTTTTCTAAAACCTCATCAATATTTATATCATCTTTCTCAAATAAGATAGAGTCGCATTTCTTTTTACCATTCATGCACATACCAAAAAATGGGTAAAAATTCTTGCAAGAAAGCATATGTTTGCTACTTACATAATTAAATTGGTTTGAAGATCCTCCCCACATCAATGGAGATGTAGTTACATAAATTCCAAGCGATTTTATACCCATGGAATCACAAAGATGTATCAATCCAGAATCAACAGAGATTAATAAGAATATGTCTCGTAGTGATTCTTCCAGTTTATACAGGTTCGCTGGTCTTATTTTTTTTATTTTATTTTTGGTAAGGCCTGGTAAATCCGATATAACTTTCTTAGTATATAATTTTTCATTTTCACTAAACCCTTCATATATTTCTACGTTCCTATCAGATAAGACGAGAGAAGAAATAAGTTTTACCCATTTTGTAACTTCCCATAATTTAAAGACACCTCCGGAATGCATATTAATCAAGATGCTTTCTGGATTATCAATTATAGGAAATAATGACTTAAAGATAGAAGTATCATAAATGAGCTTTTGATTTGTCCCCCTTTGAAGAATTTTTAGGACTATATCTCTGATATTAGTATTGATTTTTTCATCGGCGGTCAATGTTTCGTCATCATAAAAGTTGATCTCACTATTTTGAGTAGCAAACCAATCTTTAAAATCATAATAACCTTTCTCAAAACGACGACCAACAGTACGCAAATTTATAACAACCTTAATATCGTTTTGCTCAAGAAACATACTAATTTCCTTCCAATAATCTTTAGAAAACTTTCTAAAATTATTGTCTATAATTTTGAAATTGGAAGGAGTCTGTATCTTCCCTTGGATAGGATTGCCAGAGAAGAATAGATTCGTAGTATAAAAAAATAATGATTCTGGCATTTTCTCTCCAATTTCCTTAAAAATAGGATAATATATCACTCCGTCGCCTAAACCATCAAAAGTTACAATTAAGTAATTCATATCTATATATTGTTGTGTTAGTTGACATTAACCAATATATCATGTAATATAAAAAATACAAGGTAGTAAATATTTTATGCCAAAGTCAAAAAATAAAACTATTTTACCAATCAAAAAACCCAGTAAAAAATATAAGGGAGTAATTTTTGATTTTCACTTTACGATGGCTCATTTTTATCCATCAAGAGAAAGAATCTATGGTGAAGTCTTAAAAAAATATGGTTTTACTAATTCACCAAAAGATATTGCTAGAGCCTTTTCTAGGGCATGGTTAAAATATACAGACAATGAACTTATCGAAGCTTTCGGCCAACAAATTGATATACCCTCTATGGAAAAATGGTGGCTTGAATTTCATTCTGAAGTTTTTATGACATTGGGGATAAAAGATAAGAAAATATTGGAATCGATAAATAAGGATATCTCTGACCTTGTGTAAAGAGATTCTTCCATCTACCGTTTATATCCAGATGTTCTAGGAACACTTTCTTTCCTAAAAGAAAAGGGAATTAAGATTGGAATGATGACTAATGCTCACGGTACTATTCGAGAAATTATCGACGAACTAGATATAACAGAATATTTTGATTATATAACAATCTCTTGTGAAGTCGGGTTTAGCAAACCTGATCCTAGAATCTTTGAATATACATTTGAAAAAATGGGTTTGTATAATAAAGATGTGTTATTTGTAGGAGATAGTTATCATACTGATGTTGTTGGTTCTAAAATTGCTGAATGTGACATAGCAGTTATTGACAGAAAAGATAAAGACGGGAAAAAACAAAATAATTACTTACGTCTTAATAATTTAACGCAAATTAAAAATCTTATTTGATTAAAGATTATAGAGATATAATAAACTCAACTGTATTTTTTAATAGAGATTTAATTTTGCAAGGGCAGAACACCGAAAAAATATCCTGTCCTTTGGAAAAGAAAAAATCTGTCGCGCGCAAATCAGAAAATGCCAGGAACATTTTTTTCGGTGTCCGCCGAGGGTAATCCCGAGGCGGGGCTTTCTCATTCGTCGGCTTTTATTTCTTGAGTTTGAGTTAGTTCCGAGTGAAATAATATCACTAAATATATAATGTGTCAAATACATGCACTTTCCAGAAAAAATGTTATAGTTTATTTATATGAAGAAAGTATTAGTGACAGGTGGCAAAGGATTTATCGGTTCCCATCTCGTCGACAAACTGGTGGAAAATTTTGAGGTATTCGTGATAGACAACGGATTGTCTGGAAGCAATATAAATCCAAAGGCAACATATTACGATGCTGACATAAGGTTTCTAAAAGATATATCTGACTACTTTAAAGATATCGATTATGTATTCCACATGGCCGCTATCCCTCGCACAGTGTGGTGTATCGATGATCCTATTCTTTGCTATGAGACAAATGTTTTAGGCTCCCTGAATGTTCTCGAAGCTGCTCTTAAAAATAAGGTTAAGCGGGTGATTTTGACCTCAAGCAATATCGTGTACGCAGCCGATACCCCATATAAAGCAAGCAAGCTTGCTATGGAAGAAATCGCAAAGGTATACGAAAGTTTATATGGCCTCTCAACTATTTGCCTGAGAAATTTCAACGTCTACGGATCAAGACAGAGAGAAGATGGCATCGGACCCAACTGCTTCGCTTCAATCAAGAAATCGATTAAAGAAAATGGGTATATTGAAATAACAGGAGACGGAGAGCAGACCAGAGACTTCACACATGTCTCAGATATCGTACAAGCCAACATATTGGCAATGGATAGTGATATCAACGGAAACATTGATCTCTGCACAGGAAGAAATGTCAGCCTGAATTATGTAGCCAGTTTGTTTAATGCCCCAATCAAATATGTGCCTGACAGGAAAGGAGATGTAAAGCATATCATTCAAAATAATACCGAGAGTGAGAATCGTCTTAACTGGAAAGCAAAAGTGAGCCTAGAAGAAGGTATTAAGGACGTTATGTAATTTTAGAGATTTATTTCCTTTCAAAAATGCGATGCTCGTAGCCAGATGTCTTCAGAAATCCGGTCGTTTCACTTACAATCCCTTTCTTGATCTCTTTATCGAGAAAAGCATTTATCTTTTCAGTGTCAGTGTCATCAAAAATGATGAGGCTACCAGAAGAAGTGACATCTAGTGAGTTTTTCCAGTCTACTATGTATACCTCGCTTCGATGGCCTCCGTCGATGTGCATCAGATCAAACACCGCCTCTGGATGCTCCTTGTGGTAGGCAGCCAGTGTCTCACGGGAATCTCCCCAGAATATCTCCATCGCCGTTTGCGAAAAAGTCTTTTTCAGGTACTCAAAACAAGGTCGAGCGTAGGCATGCGTTCCGAGATCAAACAGAACATAGTGGGCGTTAGGGTTTGCCAATATCATAGCGAGAACACTGTGTCCGGCATTGAACCCAATTTCGCTTATGAATTTCTTTTCTTTGGCTGCTTTCTGGTAATTTATTCTCTTATTCAACAACACATCCCATTGATCAAATGACAGGTGACGATACACGCAGTTACCCTCTAAAGGCTCCCCGGTTTCCTCAATTAAGTCTTTGAGGTCATCGCAGATTTTTGAATATTCTTCCTCTTTCTCCATATTATTAATTTCCTGCATTTCTAAAACAATCAAGAGCGTACTTGTGTATCGGACCGTATATCTTACCCCAATCAGCCCAAAGGAATGAAAACTTTTCGGTTACAAATTCTCCCGAAAGATCCATAATATCTTTTATAAGTTTTTCATACTGTTCCTGGGTAAATATCTGAATTCCCGTGATATCGTCACTTGGCTTCATATCTGCCGAATCGGGTAATTGAACCGAGTAGACCCAGGTCTGCATCTCCATATCTCCCTCACTTGTGGAGGCCTGCGTGATCACCGAGCAAAGTTCTTTGAAAGATTCAATCGGAATATTGACAAGGAGTTCTTCCTCGATTTCTCTTTTTGCCGCGACCTTCGGGTCCTCATGGTCCTTAATACCCCCACCCAACATGCGGGCAACGTGATCTGGATAAAAATCCTTCTTTTTCCCCAGGACAAAGTTTGAGTCTTTGTCTACAACCAAAGCCAAAACATGCCTTTTCCGGTATAGATTGCCAATAGGATTGTTAATTACCACCTTTTCCGTAATTGAATTATTCATTTTCATATTCTAGCATAAAATCTATCTTTTTCTGTATCATTCGCAGGAAAAAATACTCATGATTTTCTTCTGAAGATAGGTTTTTTCGTATATCCACGCCCTCTTTTTCCTCATTCCTTAAAAAGGCGAATATATCGTGTTTCCACTTATCGTATAATCTTATGTTATTTTCTCTGAGATACTTGTCTCTGTCCAAGTTTGAAACAGTAATTGAACGATGCCTGAAATGGTGAACGTACACATCTTTCGCAATGGCGCAGACATATCCGGCCTTTTGAAGCCGCCATGAGAAGTCTATGTCTTCGCTCCCATACATCTCGAAGCGTGTATCTGAGAAAAGACCAATCTTTTCAGATACTGAATTTCGGACCAGTGCGCAGCACGTGACTACTGCGTTCGGTGGACATCTCAAGATGCTGATTCCACCTCCGTTTTTGACTATAAGCATTTTTGCTGCCTCAGCGAAAGTATGCGGACCTTGGAAATGCTCCAATTCCTCGGTAATAGAAATAGCCTTTGGGTGTGCCGTCTACCACAGCCTTACTTGATTCAGGGCGAAGATGGTGGGACACATCAACGGCCGGCCGAAGCGTGCCGATGATGCCCATGCCAGGATCGTTTTCCATGTGTCCCTCGAGAATCGAGAGCCAGTTATCCTGAAAATAAAGATCATTGTTGCAAATGCACGTATATTCTAATCCATACTGATTTGATACCACCTGACCCTGATTATTTGCATCAATTATTCCCTTATTCACCTCATTGGTAATTAGAATTAATTTCTCACACCAAGGCGAAACCTTGAAATTCTTCAAGAATTCCCCCGTTCCATCGTGGGAGCCATTGTCTATAATCGTCAGAAAATACGGATGATGCACAGTCTCGAACATGCTCTGCAAGGTTGCCTTGGTATGATCCAAGGCATTCCAGCACGTCATGACGATATTAGTTTTTGATTTATATATCTCTTTCATGTGTTTGATATGCTTCTCTTTATTACCCTGGACTCGCTATCGTCAGCGACAGACTCGTATATGGCGCTGAGCAGATGCGTGGATAATTCATGATCGAGAAAGTTAGAAATCTGCTGATGCGGGGGCATCTTATTCTCGATTGCCAGGATGAATTCTTCGACACAGTTTCTACGAGCATCCTCTTGGTGTCCTCGCGAATATTTGAGATCGACCAATTCGTTTATCTCACTCATTAGACACCACAATTTAAAATCCAGCTATTTTTGTAACTACAAAAATTAAAACAATTCCTAGAACAGTGGAAATAGTTGTCCAAACTTTTGGATGCGCATGGTGACTTTCTGGTAATAAATCACTAGCTCCCATATAAATAAAAAATCCACAAAATACTGAAACTATTATTGGTAAAATATTGGCTGGTATTGATATAAAAATTGAAACCAATATTCCCACGGCTGGAGCTATTGCATCTATCAAAAGCCAAGATTTCGCTTTCTTGTTATTCCCTCCAGCACGGACCATCATATTCACAGTATTTATTCCGTCAGAAAAAGCGTGCGTAAAAATTGCGAGAGCCAAAGCTACACCAACTACCAAAGAAATTTGAAATGAAAGTCCAACCATAAGTCCATCCATTAGACTGTGTAAAGAAATACTTCCTGCCCCTAGATTACCATTATGATTATGATTTTCACATTTTTCATCATGATTTGAATGAGGTAATAAAAATCTATCTAATATTGTATAT
>JBDRJU010000028.1:0-2017 GCA_043814645.1 bacterium
TTTGGTGGAGAGAGCAAGCCGACTACTCGGCTTGCGAGGTGAAATTCGAAAAGTTTCTCCCATATTTTTGAGGATTTAATAATCTGAAAAAATGGGAAAACTGTACTGAACATGTAATGTTCGAATCTCGCCCTCTCCGCGTTGAAAAAAAACCGTTCATTTTTTGAACGGCTTTTTTCTTGCGCAGAGAGGAGTCGTGCCTAGTATGGCACGACGTGCGAGATTCGAAGCCCGATTGAGCATTTTTTACAAGTTTAATAACGAAGTAAAAAATCCAATCGGGATACTGGTCGTATAACGACCGAAATTCTCGCCCTCTCCACAGTTTGAATGCAGTGAAAAACTGCGAGGGGGGCTCTCGCGAAGGGCTACCCTTCACAAATAATTTATTTTTTAAAATAAAAATATAAACTCACCTTGCCCTTTGTCTCCATTATCCCCATAACTGTATTGTCATCCACTTTCCTGAAATTATCAATCATCGGCAAGTAGTTGTAAATCATAGAAGTTGAAACTTTATTTCTAAATTCTACCTTCCTTAAAATAGCGCTAGCGCCGGGAATACTAAATTTTATTCCAAAAAAACGATAAACCCATGCTTTAACATTATTCTGATCCAGAAATTTCTTGCTATACGGTCTAATAATGGGAAAATTCCTAATAAATATTTCCCACTTGCTCCCTATTCCATCCGTGAAAAAATACCCTATTTTCCATTCGCCAATCATTTCATCAATCTTAATCGGTTCTAAAGACGCAAAAAATTCGTCTAATTCTTTATATGATATTTTTTCTTTTTGACTTATGATTTTCTCAAATTTTTCCATACTATTTGTATTTATTTATCTTTAACTGGAATTTTCTTTTGGCAAATTATCTCAACTATTTCTGCTTACTTTTCTTTGAACTTAATTTTTGATTATAAAATTTCTTCAATTTTGGATATAAATTTATTTCTTATTAAAACCCATGATTTTTTATTAAATCACTTGCCCATTGTCGAGCTTTTCTAGTGCACTCTTCCGGATTATTTTTCAAAGGTTCAATAAAAGCAACTTCTCCTATAAATTCATTTCCAATAAGTTCCTTTTTCATATTTTCAAAAATTTTTCCTTTTAGTCCTCCGCTTGAACAAAAAAAAGAAATCTTTTTGTTGATTAATTTCACTTGCGAAAAAAAAGAACGGACATGTGGAGTATAATTACAAGCCCAAACAGGAGTCCCGATAAAAAGAACATCATAATCTTCCGGATTTTTATTTAATGGCATTATTTTAGGCTTTTCTCCCATTACTGTCTTTTTCCCTCCCAGAAAATATTTAATTAAGCCTTCTTTTTTAATCAACTCTTTTTCTGTTTTTAATTCCAAAATATCCGCACCTGTCGCTTCGGCGATAGCTTCAGCAATAAACTTTATATTTCCAGTTAATGAATAGTAAATGACTAATTTTTTCATTTTGAATTTATATCATCTTCATTATCAGATTTGTAAGAATATTTAATCAAAACTTTTTCCATAAACCACATAATGGTAAAAACAAGAAGCGTAGCCATTGTAGCTATAATAGCTAGGTTAAAAAGTCCAAAACCAACGGCAATTCCTACTCCTGCAGAAACCCAAAGTCCTGCAGCCGTCGTAAGTCCAGTAATTTTATTTGCTTGAAAAATAACTAGACCCGCACACATAAAACCTATACCGGTTATTATTGATGAAGCGATAAGTAAAGGATTTATAAAGGAAGGATTTATAATGGTGGCCGTAATAATTATAGATATTAAGATAAAAAGACTTGAACCCAAAGTCACCATAGCGTATGTTCTCATGCCAGCCCCCTTACCCGCCAAAGTTCTTTCCAATCCTATGAGAGTTCCGAGTCCAATAGACTTGCCCCACAATAAACACTATGATAGTATAAACACATTATAAATCATAATAATATGTTTAATATCATGGATATAGATAAAGTTTTGAGCAACAAAAGGCTTACAAAAGCTGTTTTAGGAGTTAGGAAAGAAAG
>JBDRJU010000029.1:0-15648 GCA_043814645.1 bacterium
AGCTTAAATTTATTTGTTTCCGTTTCTATTTTTCATTTCGCAAAGTGAGAAAAATGTTACATCACAGAAAACTGTGAATTTTTGAGATGGACAAAAATTTAGTTATTTTGCGCTATTTTGTGTATTTCGTAATTCGGGGTACTTATATAACAAAAGAGGAGTAAACCAATAAAAAGGGAATAAACCCAGTAGACATACTCCTTACTTGGAAGCCTTGCTTCCAAGTAGGATTAGGCTTGTAAAGTGACGTAATTAAAACAAATAGCACTTGGAAGCAAGGCTTCCAAGTGCTATAATATTAGCAAATGAGTTCAAGAAAAACACAATTATCAAATAATGAGTTTTATCACGTCTATAATAGAGGTGTAGATAAAAGAGAAATTTTTTTAGATAAAAAAGACACAAATCATTTTTTTGATGGTCTTGAACAATTTAATAATGAAAAACCCATTGGAAGTTTATATGAAAATTCGTTCAGAAAAAGTAAAGGGGATTCACTTGGAAGCAAGGCTTCCAAGTTGGTAGAAATAGTTGCTTATTGTATAAATCCAAATCATTTTCATTTGATATTAAAACAAAATTTAGATAAAGGAATAGAAAAATTTATGCAAAAATTAGGAACAAGTTATACAAAATACTTCAACAATAAAAATAAAAGAGTGGGTTCCTTATTTCAGGACAAATTTAAATCAAAACACATAGACAATAATGAGTATTTGCTTTACTTGAGTGCGTATGTAAATTTAAATGATAAAATACACGGAATTAATAATGAAGAAAACATAGTTTTTTCAAGTTTAAAAGAATATACCGAAAATGATACTACAGAAAATATCTGTGAAAAATCAATAGTGCTTGAACAGTACAAAAATAAAAAAGAATATAAAAAGTTTTTGGACGATTCTTTATCAGAATTGATCAGACAAAAACAACAACAAAAAGAATTGGAGGAATAATATGATTAACTCCACTTGGAAGCAAGGCTTCCAAGTGGGGATACCATATGTTAATAACTTGCACTTTTTTCCACTTCACTTATTTATATGGTAGTGTATAATGTTTATATGTGTTCGTGGGTTGTAATTATTATTAGTTTAATTAATTAGCCCGTTAAAGTTTTGACTGACGTAAAATCGAAGATTTTACAGGCATTAAGCGAACAGCTTAATGCGTCAATCAAAATTTTCTCGGGTGGATATCAAAAAATGATAAAGAAAATATTGCCAGGTCTTATATATATAATAATAGGTATAGTCGTAGGTGGAGGACTTCTTTTTGCTTATAATACATACATGGTAAAGAGTCCAGCTAAGGTAGCTTCTCAAGTACAACAAGCTGAAATAAATGCACTTATAGTTAAAGTAGGTCAACTCATCATGCTTCCTACAGGAGAAGAACCAGTAGTTGCTACTATAAATGATGCAGCAGCTTTGATAAAAGACCAAGTATTCTACAAAGGTGCTAAGAATGGAGATGTTGTATTAGTTTATCAAAAAGCTTCAAAAGCCATCATATATTCTCCAGACAGAAACATTATCGTAAATGTTGGTCCTATATTTTTACAAGATCAACAGGCTCAAACCCCAGCCACTCCAACAGCTACTACTACAAAGAAGAAATAGTATAATAAACTGTAAACTTATATCTGCTCGGTATTAAGAGTAAAAAATACAAAGGACGATTTACGGAAGCAAATCGTCCTTTGTATTTTTTATTGTCTTACCAGAAAACCCCGCCCGATTCTTTCTTCCCCGGCGAGGGCGGGGCTGAATGGAACCGGAACGCGACTTTGTGAGTGAAACAGTCCCGCGAGTAATCGAGTGCCGAAAAAGGAAACTCCGGGTGCAGTGTAGCGGAGCTCGGGGAGGAGGTCATTCTTATCCAAAACTATCGGCTTCTAACCGATAATGACTTATTGTTTATTTACTTTGAGTTACAAAACTTGCCTTTCGTAATTCTATTTTGAATTATGAAATTCACTTTCTGTCATTCCCGCCCTCGCGGGAATGACAATTCTAGGAGTTTCGTCATTTACAGTTAAGAATCATTTTTCTTTTACTTGGAAACCCTGCTTCCAAGTAAAAAACACTACTAAAAGCTAATAGCTATAAGCTATTTAATAATTCCAGCTTTCTTTAAAGTGGCATAAGCGCCATTTTTTTGTATGGTTTTTATACCTTTTGTTGAAATAGTCAAAATAAAAGTTTTTTTAAGTTCGGGAACGTAAATTCTTTTCTTTTGGAAATTAACTTGTTTTCTTACTTTTCCTGTAGGATTAAATTGGGTAGCACGAGTTGCGTTGCTATAACCTCCGGCGACTAAAGAGCTCTTTTTTGTTATTGGACAAATTCTTGCCATAATATTTAGGTTTAAAAAGTAAAATTTAAAGAGTAAAAATGTACTAATTTCTTATTTCATTTTCACGTTTGTCCATGCTATCATAGAAAAGTATGAAGTGCAAATGCAGTTTAATTTATGTCAGTCTAATTTAATTTTGTAATATATTTTTGTTTTTTCATTTTAATTTTTGATTTTATATTATGCAAGCAGAATTAATTTTTCAAATTTCAATACTTATATTTTCTGTAGTAATTCATGAAATATCTCATGGTTTTACAGCTCTTTGTTTTGGCGATAAAACAGCGCAATATGAGGGAAGACTTACTCTAAACCCCCTTAAACATCTAGATTGGTTTGGCTCAGTTATTTTACCTCTAGCTCTGGCTATTACACATGCCGGTTTTATAATTGGTTGGGCCAAACCTGTTCCATATAATCCACATAATTTAAAAAATAGAAATGTAGCTGAACCTCTTATATCTATTGCTGGTCCGGCATCAAATCTTCTCGTTGCAATTATTTTTGGTCTAATGATTAGGGGATTATTACATTTTAATTTTTCTTCAATACCTCTTATCAGTATATTTAGTTTTGTTGTTCTTATAAATGTAAGTCTTGCTGTTTTTAATTTGATACCAATACCACCGCTTGATGGATCAAAAATACTTTTTGCATTCTTGCCTGTACACACAAAACACAGATTCCATGACATATCGGAAAAATATGGATTATTAATTATTTTAGCCGTAGTAATGTTTCTGCCAAATGTCATATCTCCAGTCATATTTTCACTTTTTAAGCTATTAACTAGCTTGTAGCTTATTAGAGGCTTAGCTTTTTAGTATCAAATACAGAGGGGTTTCGCAAAGCAAAACCCCTCTGTATTTGATATTTTTCTAACAAGCTAAGAAGCTAATTCCTACAACCTGTTTGATAGTTGCTTTTTGAAGTGTTTTATTATATTATCTTTTTACATTAGCTACTTGGCTGTACGCGTAATGTTGCACTTGTAGAAGTTTACTTTTATAAGGTTAGAGTTGGATATACAAACGAGTTGCGGGGGTATTTGCAAATTAAGAAAGCAAATATTTCTGTAGCTTTTTATTTTTATTAGTAAAATCAATTTTAAGAGTTATTTTTAAATTTTGATTTTTAATTTTTTAATTTAATATCGTGCCTACAATAAATCAATTAATTAAGAAAAACAGAAAGACTGCTCCAAAAAAGCCGAAAGCCGTGGCTTTGATGAGAGGTTTTAACACATTGGAAAACAAACCAACAAAACTCTGTTCTCCTTTCAAAAGAGGAGTTTGTGTAAAAGTTACTACAAAGACGCCAAAGAAACCAAACTCAGCTATCAGAAAGATTGCAAGGGTTAGACTTTCTAATGGAATGGAAGTCACAGCATATATTCCAGGAATGGGACACACACTTCAAGAACACTCAGTTGTTCTTTTAAGAGGTGGAAGAGTCAAAGACCTTGGTATTAGATATACAATAGTAAGAGGTGTTCTTGATGCTACTGCAGTAGAAGGAAGAAAGAAAGGTCGCAGCCAATATGGTGCAAAGAAGCCAAAAGCAACTAAATAAATCAATCAGGAATTAGGAATTAACTTTTTAGCTTCTTAGAGGGAATACGATTATTAAATCAATTAATTTATTCTAAAAAGCTACAAGCTACGACCTACAACCTGTTTAAAAAACCATGAGAAGAAAATTAAAAACAAAGAAAAGTTTAAAGCCAGATCACAAGTATAAATCTGAGAAAGTTTCAAAACTTATAAACTATATAATGTATAGTGGTAAAAAAAGTACAGCCGAGACAATCATTTACGATACCCTTGAAATAATAAAAGAAAAAGCAAAGGTTAAAAATCCTATTGAAATTCTTGAACTTGCTCTCACAAATACGGCTCCAAATATGGAGGTTAAATCAAAAAGAGTTGGAGGAGCAAACTACCAAGTTCCTATAGAAGTAAGACCAGAAAGAAGAGCTGCGCTTTCTATGAAATGGATTATAGAAGCAGCAAGGAGTAAAAAAGGTTCTCCACTCGCCGAAAGATTATCTGCAGAAATATTTGCAGCATCGAAGAATGAGGGAGAAGCGGTGAGAAAGAGAGAAACTACTCATAAAATGGCTGAGGCAAACAAAGCCTTCGCTCATTTTGCATGGTAAATTTATTTATAATTTAGCGATTTACTTCGTTGGTTGGTAAAATTTTTTCATGCGCAGTACGTTTAGTACAGCTTAGGAAAAAATTTTACCACCTCCTCGTAACCCATCTAAATTATAAAGAAATTAAAAAACAATTTAAAATATTTTTTATTAATTTAATTTATTTAAGCTAAGAAGCTAAAAAGCTACAAGCTACAATCTAGTTTATGAAAAGAGATTATCCATTAGATAAAGTAAGAAACTTCGGTATCATTGCACACATTGATGCTGGAAAAACCACCGTGTCTGAAAGAATTCTGTACTACACAGGATCTCAGCACGATATAGGTGAGGTTCACGAAGGTGAAACCACAACCGACTGGATGGAACAGGAAAGAGAAAGAGGTATTACCATTACTTCCGCTGCTATTACATGTTTTTGGAACCCCTCATATATGCCAAAAGATGATTTTAGTAAAAAAGTAAGATTCAATATTATTGATACTCCCGGCCACATTGACTTTACTGCAGAGGTTAAGAGATCTCTTCGAGTTCTTGATGGAGCTGTAGTTGTTTTTGATGGAGTCGCAGGAGTTGAACCACAATCAGAAACAAACTGGAGGTATGCCGATGAAGGTAATGTTCCAAGAATTTGTCTTATAAATAAACTTGATAGAACAGGGGGAAGTTTTGAAAGATCATATCAATCTATTTTAGAAAGACTTACAAAAAATGCTGTAAGAATGCAACTTCCTATTGGCGCAGAAGCAGATTTTATTGGAGTTGTAGATTTGATGACAATGAAAGCATTTTATTTTGAAGGTGAAATGGGAGCAACTGTTAGAGAAGCGGAAATCCCAGCGGAAATGTTCGCGGATGCGAAGAAATATAGACTTGAGCTTGTTGAAAAAATTGCTGAAAATGATGACAAGTTGATGACCGATTATCTTGAAGGAAAAGAAATTGGAATTGATGAATTAAGAGCTGTTCTAAGAAAAGCTACAATTGCAAACACAATTGTTCCAGTTTTTACAGGTTCAGCTTTAAAAAATAAAGGAATTCAACTTGCCCTTGATGCTGTTGTAGATTATCTTCCTTCACCGCTCGATATTCCGCCAGTAAAAGGAATAGATCCAAATACAGGAAATGAAGTTGTTAGGCATGCTTCAGATGAAGAACCGTTTTGTGCTTTGGCTTTCAAATTGCAAAATGACCCATTCGTAGGACAGCTTACATATTTTAGAGTTTATTCAGGAAGTATTTCTTCAGGAACTTATATTTTCAATTCAACAACGGGAGAAAAAGAAAGACTTGGAAGAATTGTCCGTATGCACGCAAATGATAGGGAAGAAGTAGAAACAGTATTTGCTGGGGAAATTGCAGCTGCTGTCGGTTTGAAAAATGCAAAAACAAGCCATACTCTTTGTGACGAAGCAAACCCTATAGTTCTTGATCAAATTGTATTTCCAGAACCAGTTATCACTCTCCGAATTGAACCAAAGACAAAAGCTGACCAAGAAAAAATGGGATTTGCTTTGAAAAAACTTTCAGATGAAGATCCAACATTTAAAATTAAATCAGATCAGGAAACAGGAGAAACTGTTATGGCTGGTATGGGAGAGCTTCACCTCGAAATTCTTGTAGACAGAATGAAAAGAGAATTTGGTGTTGAAGCAAATGTAGGAAAACCACAAGTTGCTTATAAAGAAACAATTACTGGAGAAGCTGAAAAAGAAGAAAAATATATTAAACAATCTGGAGGTAAAGGACAATACGGTCACGTTCTTATCAAGATTAAACCAATGGAGAAACTTGAAGAAGGCAAGAAAATTCCTAAGAATGTTAGTAGATATGATGACTTTGAATTTATCAATTCTATTAAGGGAGGTGTTATTCCAAATGAATTTATTCCTGCTGTTGAAAAAGGAGTCCGAGAAAGCATGGAGAGAGGAATTCTTGCGGGGTATAGAGTTGTTAATGTTTCTTGCGAACTTACTTACGGTTCTTATCACGATGTTGACTCATCAGAAATGGCTTATAAAATTGCAGCCTCAATGGCATTTCAAGATGCAGCAAGAAGAGCAAGACCTGTTATTCTAGAACCTGTCATGAAAGTTGAAGTTGTTACTCCAGAAAAATTCATGGGAGATGTATCTGGAAGTATTAATTCAAGAAGAGGACAAATAACCGAAATGTTTGATAGAGGAATGAATAAAGTTATAAGAGCAAATGTTCCTCTTGCCGAAATGTTTGGTTATGTTACAACCTTGAGATCTATTTCAGAGGGAAGGGCTAGTTCAACAATGGAATTTGGAAGTTATGAAATAGTTCCACCAAATGTTGCAAAAGAAATAATAGAAGTGCGTGGAACAGCAACTCAGAGAGTATAAACTAGCTTGTAGCTTTTTAGAACAGTAGTTTGTTAGGTAAAATCAAATACAAAAAGCGGGGCCTCACGGCCCCGTCTTTTGTATTGACTCTTTACTTTTCTTTTGCTATTATTTTTGATACGCACTGTGCGGTTTTTTGTTTATTAACCGCACATTAGTTGCAAGTCGTAATTTATAAGTTTCCCAGTCCGCCAACTTTGCCTTGAGCAGGTAGGTGAATGATGGGAATTAATCAATTAGTTGTTTTAAGAATAGGGTAAAAGTTTTCGCGCATCCTGTTTTTAAAATAGCAAAAAAATATGGCAGATTTTTTAAGAGATAAACCACACGTAAACGTTGGTACAATTGGTCACATTGACCATGGAAAGACAACTTTGACCGCAGCAATTACACACGTGCAGTCATTAAAAGGTTTAGCAAATCCTATCGCTTATGATCAGGTTGCTAAAGCTTCAGAATCAGCAGGTAGAAGAGATGCAACAAAAATTATCACTATCGCTATTTCTCACGTTGAGTATTCTTCAGATAAGAGACACTACGCACACGTAGATTGTCCCGGTCACGCAGACTACATTAAGAACATGATTACAGGAGCCGCTCAAATGGACGGTGCTATTCTTGTTGTCTCAGCAGTTGATGGTCCTATGCCACAAACAAGGGAACACATTCTTTTGGCAAACCAAGTTGGAGTTCCAAAAATAGTAGTATTCTTAAACAAGGTTGACCTTGTTCCAGATGCAGAACTTTTGGATCTTGTTGAAGCAGAAGTTAGAGAACTTTTGACCAAATATGATTACGATGGAGAACATGCTCCTATTATAAGAGGTTCAGCAATTCAAGCTCTAGCAGCAAAAACAGCAGATGATCCAGGAGCAAAATGTATAACTGAACTCATGAATGCTCTTGATTCATACATTCCTATGCCAGTAAGAGATATAGATAAGCCATTCCTTATGCCTATTGAAGACATTTTCTCAATTGAAGGAAGAGGAACTGTTGTTACAGGAAGAATTGAAAGAGGCATCGTAAAAATTGGAGATGTTTGTGAAATTGTCGGTATAAAGCCAACAACAACTACAACAATTACAGGTATAGAAATGTTCAACAAACAACTTAAAGAAGGACAAGCTGGAGATAATGCCGGAGTTCTTTTAAGAGGTACAAAGAAAGAAGATGTACACAGAGGACAAGTTCTTGCAAAAACAGGATCAGTTACTCCACACACAGAATTTGATGCCGAAGTATACGTATTGAAGAAAGAGGAAGGTGGAAGACACACACCATTCTTTACAGGTTATAAACCACAATTCTACATGAGAACAACAGACGTAACAGGAGATGTTACACTTGCTACTGGAGTAGAAATGGTTATGCCAGGAGATACAGTTACATTCAAAGTTAAACTAGTTGCTCCAGTTGCTCTAGAAGACAAAATGAAATTTGCTATTAGAGAAGGAGGAAAAACAGTTGGTTCAGGAGTTATAACAAAAGTTATTGCGTAATAAATAGCTTTTTAGGTTGTAGCTTGTAGCTTATTAGGAAATTTCTAAAAAGCTAAAAAGCTAATTCCTACAAGCTAATTCAAAATGGAGAAAACAGCAATAAAAAAGAATACAAAAACTGTATCAAAAGCAAAAACACCTAAGATTGCTAAAGTAGAAGCCACTTCTATTCTAAGAATAAGAGTGAGAGCTTACGATAGTAAAATTTTAGATGCTTCAGTTAAGCAAATAATTGAAACAGCTTTAAGACATGACGCAAAGATAGTAGGACCAGTACCTTTACCTACGGATATTAAAAAATATACAGTCAACAGAGCATCTTTCGTCTACAAAAATGCGCGAGAACAATTTGAGATGAGGATACACAGAAGATTGATAGATATTATAAATCCAAACGCTAAAGTTATTGAAGCACTTACAAACATCAGTTTACCATCAGGTGTAAACATTGATGTTAAGATGATCTAATAAATCTAAATATTTACCGGCGATATGACCGCAAACCAATTTAATTTTTGGCTTGTGGTCCTCTATCTATAATTAACCCGTTAAAGTTTTGACTGATGTAAAATCAAAGATTTTACGGGCACGAAATAATTATTTCGTGCGTCAGTCAAAATTTTCTCGGGTAAACAGCAACAAAATGAAATTTATACTAGGAATAAAACAGAATATGACCCAAGTCTTTGATGAGAGTGGAAAAGTTCATCCTGCTACTATTTTGACAGCAGGACCTTCACCTATTACTCAGGTAAAGACCAAGGAGAATGACGGATATTGTGCCGTCCAGATTGGATGTGGAACAAAAAACGAAAAAAATATTAATAAACCAATGAAAGGGCACTTAAACGGTGTCAGTGCAAGATATTTAAAAGAATTTTGTGTTGACGATGTATCTGCTTACAAAGTTGGAGAAAAAATAGACCTTTCATCTTTTAAAGTTGGTGATGTTATAGAAGTATCAGCTATCTCAAAAGGAAAAGGATATCAAAGCGTTATCAAGAGACATGGTTTCAAAGGACAGCCAAGAAGTCATGGTCAAAAACACAGTGAAAATGCTCCAGGTTCTATCGGAGGAGGTTTGAGAAATAAAGTTCCAAAGAATATGAGAATGGCAGGAAGAATGGGCGGAGATAAAATTACAGTGAAAAATCTTAAAGTTTTGGGAGTCGACCAAGAAAATAATCAGCTTTTGATAAGCGGTGCAGTGCCAGGAAGAAGAGGTACTCTCGTAGAAATCAGAGGATAGAAAAAATAGAATTGTAAATTATGAATTGTGAATTAAGATTCATAATTAATTTACAACTCATAATTAAAGAATATGAAAAAAGAAACAACAAAAAAGAATATTGTTAAAAAAGTTTCAACTAAAGCAAAAAAAGTTGTTGCTGAAAAAGAAACAAAAATAATTCCTGAATCATCTGTTGCAAAAGTTTACAATCAAAACGGAAAAGAAGTCAGCGAGGTAAAATTACCAGGAAATGTTTTTGGACTCCCTTTTAATGCTGACCTTGTTCACCAAGTTATTACTTCAATGCTTTCAGATAGTAGAGTTACCTATGCTCATACAAAAACAAGAGCACAAGTAAGTGGAGGAGGCAGAAAGCCTTGGCAACAAAAGGGTACTGGACGCGCAAGACACGGTTCTACAAGATCACCAATTTGGGTAGGAGGAGGTGTTGCTCACGGTCCAAACGGATTAAAGAACTATGGCAGAAAGATAAACAAAAAGATGAAGATAAAAGCCCTCTATACTATTTTATCTCGCAAATTGAAAGACGGAGAAATTCTTTTTGTAGATAAATTTGAAATTGCAAAACCAAAAACAACAGAAGCCATAGGAATTTTACAATCTTTAAGTAAGATAAAAACATTTTCAGATATACTAAACAAGAAAAATAACAGTGCCACCATTGCTATTTCTGGCAAAAAACCAGCTTTTGAAAAAAGTTTTTCAAATATCGGAAATGTAGAAGTTGATGAAGTCAGAAATATAAACCCAGTAGATTTATTGAATATGAAATATCTTGTGATTGAAAATCCTGTCGAATCAATCAAATTTATTGAAGCTAAAATGGCAAAATAAAAATTATGAAAAACACACAAGAAAAAAATCATATTTTGTCTATCATAAAGAAACCAAGAATAACAGAAAAGGCAGGAATCAAATCTGAATCTCAAAATGTTTATACATTTGAAGTTTCAAAAGATGCCACAAAGAAAACAATAGGTGAAGCAATGCAATTGATATACAAAGTAACTCCTATAAAAATAAACATCGTAAATTTACCAGAAAAAAAAGTTACAGCTAGAGGAAAAAGGGGAGTCAAGCAAGCTGTAAAAAAAGCTCTTGTATTCTTGAAAAAGGGAGATAAGATAGCATTTATATAAAATCATCATGAAATTCTATAAACCAACATCACCAGCTAGAAGACAAATGTCCACTGTTACTTACAGGGGGGTCATTACCGCTAGCTCACCAGAAAAATCTCTCACCAAAGGACATAAGCAAATTTCAGGTAGAAATAACAGAGGAAGAATAACAGTAAGACATCAAGGGTCAGGAAATAAAAAGCTTTTTAGAAATGTAGACTTTATTTATGACAAAAAAGATATTCCAGCAACTATCAAAACAGTTGAATATGATCCATTTAGAACTGGATTTATCGGACTTGTAAATTATAAAGATGGAGAAAAAAGATATACTCTATTACCAAAAGGTATGAAAGTAGGAGATACATTTATCGTTTCAAAAACAGCCGAATTAAAACTAGGAAACAGAGTTCCTTTGAAAAGAATTCCGGTAGGTGCATTTGTTTACAATGTAGAAATAAAAGTAGGCGGAGGAGCAAAACTTTGTAGATCAGCAGGAAACTTTGGTCAGATAGTTGCTAATGATGCTGGTTATGTTCACATCAAGCTTCCATCAACAGAAATTAGAAAAGTTCCAGAAAATGCATGGGCATGTATTGGAAATGTTTCAAATGATGAACAGTGGCTTGTAAATATTGGAAAAGCAGGGAGATCAAGATGGTTGGGTATTAGACCTACAGTCAGAGCTTCAGCTATGAACCCAGTAGATCACCCATATGGAGGAGGAGAAGGAAAACAAGGTAGAGGTTTGAGATTTGCTAAGACCCTTTGGGGTAAACATGTCGGAAAAGGACAAAAATCAAGAACTCCTAAGAAATATTCAAATTATCTAGTTGTTTCAAGAAGAAAGGTAGGTAAAGCGAAGGCAGAGAAATAAAAAAACACCCGAAAGGGGGTTTTTTTATTTCTCTGCCGTAGTCCCTGTTTAACGAGAAACTTAAAGACTATTTAATTTTCTACAATACCAAGCGTGTTCACTATGCTTTCCAGAACAAACTGACGCCATTTGTGGTTCTAAACAAGTCAAAGTATTATGTGAGTAAATTACCAGCAGAGTGCAAAATAGGGTGGGGTTATTCAGAATATTGACCAATCGTGCCATTTTTGTTATCATTGATTTAGATTAAAAAAGGAGGTGATTTTTATGGGAATTGTTGTGTGTGTGGCATCAATTCGTAAAGGAAAAATTCTTTTGGTTAAAAAGAGAGGTGTGTGGATTTTGCCTGGTGGTGAACCTGAAAATACTGAATCAGATTTGAAATGTCTCGTTAGAGAAATTAAAGAGGAATTTCCAGGCGTGGTTTTAAAAGGATGTATGTTTTACAAAGACGTCATCGGCAAAGCACCACATGTTGAAGGTAAATTTTTTGCAAGAGTGTATATTGTAGGAATTGAGGGCGAACCACAAGTATCTTTAGAAATCACGGATGTTGAATGGATTGGGTATAAAAATCTTGAAAAATATCCATTTTCAGAAATAACTCAAAAAGTTTTAGATTTTTTGCACAAAGATGGTTATTTGCCTAACTAAAAACCCTTAGTCTGTTCTCAACTAAGGGTTTTTATTTTGTTTTTAATTTAAGCTTTACTTTTTCTTATTTTTTGCTAGTATATCCGTATTAAGGCCAAAGACAACCAGGGAACTAGGCAGGTAGTAAGTAGCTTGTAGCTTATTAGGGAATTTCTAAAAAGCTAAGAAGCTACAACCTAATTCATAATTCTGGTCGAGGCTTGTCCGAATATTTGCTCCAGCAAATGGGCGGATCAACTCTATTGTTTAGAGGCCTTATACAAATAAGGTCGATTTTAAAAATTTAAGAGCATAGTGATTAAAATTTTTACTCCGTGTAGTAATTCATTAAAAACTTTTTGTTTAAAAAGTTTTTAATGAATTGGAAGGTTCGTTTTTCTAAACGAACCACTGCACAGGGTCATAATTTTTATATTTACTTTATTCATTAAAAATTTATGATAACTAAGATACAAAAGAAAGAGTTAATTGATAATATCACAAAAGCATTAAAAGATTCTAAGTCAGTTGTATTTGCAAACTTCCATCATTTGGTAGTTGCAGATGACATGGCCATGAGAAGAGCTTTGAGAAAAGAGGGAGTAGGCTATATGGTAGTTAAAAAAACCTTAGCAAAGATTGCTCTAAAAGATGCTGAAATAGAAGGAACTATGCCAGATTTTGTTGGAGAGCTTGCTATAGTTTATGGTGATGACCTTACAGCTCCAGCAAGAGAATTTTTTACTTTTCAGAAAAAATATAAAGATAATGTAAAAATTGTCGGAGGTATTTTTGAAGGAAAGTATATGTCTGTGGAAGAGATGACGGCAGTCGCTATGATTCCTTCACAAAAAACCCTTTATGCTCAACTCGTTAATCTTGTCAATTCACCAATTCAAAGATTTGCAGTTGTTTTGGATCAAATCGCCAACACAAAGACAGCTTAATTTTATTAAAATTTAACCAATTAAAACAAATGGAAGAAACAAAAAAGGTAGAAATTCCTGCTAAATTTAAAGATTTAGTTGGAACTGTAGAGAAAATGTCAGTTATGGATCTTCACGAACTTGTAAAAGTTCTTGAAGCACATTTTGGAGTTTCAGCTGCGGCAGTTGCGGTTGCAGGTCCAGCAGTAGCGGCAGTTTCTGAAGAAGAAAAATCATCATTTAAAGTTGAACTTACAAATGCAGGTGCTCAAAAGATAGCAGTTATTAAGGTTGTAAAAGAAGCTTTGGGACTTGGTCTTAAGGAAGCAAAAGACCTTGTAGATGCCGCTCCTTCAGTTTTGAAAGAAGATATGAAGAAAAAAGATGCAGAAGATTTAAAGAAGAAAGTTGAAGATGTTGGAGGAAAAATAACATTAAAATAGACCATTAAATAGTAAAACAAAAAAGACGATTTTGTTTCACAAAATCGTCTTTTTTGTTATTGAAAAAAGTATATTTGAGTGATATAATTTAAGGCAATTATGGATGTATTAAGCACAATATTTGGTAGTGAGGCCAGAGTTAAAATTATGAGACTTTTTCTCTTTAATCCAGAGGAAATTTTTGATGTAGATATGGTTTGTCAGAAATCAAAAGTTAATAAAAAAATTCTTAAAAAAGAACTTTGTGTTTTAGAAAAAGCTAGCCTTATTAAAAAAAGAAGTTTTTACAAAACGATTCAAAAGAAAAAGAGAAAGAAAATAATAAGCGTAAAGATAAGAACTCGTGGTTATTATCTAAATCAGGATTTTTCTTATATTACGGCACTTAAACAATTGTTGATCAAAACAAAAACATTGGAAGGTGGTGAAATAGTAAGAAGACTTTCCAGGGCTGGTAAATTAAAATTGGTTATAATTTCTGGTGTATTTATTCAAAATAAAGATAGCAGAGTGGATATGTTGATTGTAGGAAACAATATAAGCAAATCTATTTTGAACAATGCTATAAAATTTATAGAAGCACAAATTGGTAAAGAATTAATATACGTATATTTTGAAACTCAAGACTTTCAATACAGATTAGGTATGCATGATAAGCTAATCCGTGATGTCATGGACTATCCACATCAGGTATTATTGGATAAAATATCTTTATAATTCTGTCTTTTATTTTAAATAATTATCAACACTTACTTTTGAGGTGTATTTTCAAGATAGTTAATAAAATGATATAATACACAAATGAAAACAGGTCATTAAAATATGAAATGATTTCGATTTTAACTACATTTTGTAGTTAAACTGTCTAGATTTAGCGAAGTTTAGACAGATTATTAATTTATTAGATTAATTTATTATAATTTATGATAGTTACATGGGGAGATGTTTTGTCAGCTTCTTTAAAGAATATTTGGCTAGGCGTTGCAAATTTTATGCCAACTTTATTAGTCGCTATTGTTATAGCTGTTATAGGTTGGATAATAGGTGCAATATTTTTTAGATTAGTAGAAAATTTGATTAAATTTGCAAAAGTAGACAATGCTTTGAAAGCAGCAGGGTTTGATAAAATAGTTGAAAAAGCTGGTTTCAGACTAGATTCAGGATATTTTCTCGGTAAATTAGTAGAATGGTTTTTTGTTATAGTATTTTTAGTCGCAGCTTTTGATGTTTTGGGATTGAAACAAGTAACAGCATTCTTAAGTGATGTAGTACTTGGATATTTGCCACAAGTAATGGTTGCTGTACTTATAATACTTATAGCCGCTATAGTTGCCGAAGTTATGCAAAAAGTAGTAGTAGGAGCAGCAAAAACAGCGGGTATGAGCTCAGTAAATTTTGCTGGTACTATTGCTAAGTGGGCAATATGGATTTTTGCCATTCTTGCTGCAGTAATGCAACTTGGAATTGCCGTTTCATTCATTAACACTCTATTTACAGGAATTGTAATAGCGGTTTCTTTGGCTCTTGGACTTGCATTTGGACTTGGAGGACAAGATGCAGCAGCTAAATACATTGAGAAGGTTAAGGGTGATATAAAATAATCTGGTTAAATAAAAACAAATAAAAGGCCGATTTTGCTTCGCAAAATCGGCCTTTTAAGTATTTAAATTTTTAAAACTATTTTTTAGTTATCCACTTGTTGACCAGGTAGTAGATTTTGGCATTAAAACGTATATTTACTGCTTTAAGTAATCAGAATAATCAATATTTTAAACATATTAATAATTAGTACTTTTGACATGTTTTTAAACGATGCCAAAATTCACTACCTGGTTGACTTATAAAAATGATAGGAGCATAATTAACATAGGATTATTCGGACAGCATTATCCACTTAAATTTTTTTAAGGGAGTCTAACTTTTGATACACCTTGGTGTACCATCGAGGACACCCACCTATAATTATATAGGGTAATGCTTATCCAGTAATCCTCATAGAGTATCCGTCT